>CAXIBI010000053.1:0-17174 GCA_964022305.1 uncultured Hyphomicrobiales bacterium
AACTGTCTAACCAAGTGAGGAAATGACGAGACCAACTTTCAATAATTTGGGTTCTATTAATTTCACCGCAGCCTTCTTCGTGCAAAACAGTGGTTGTTAGATTAGCCCCTGGTTCTTGCTCTTCAAGAGATGATGATTGCTCGAAAGCAATCTCTATTTTGAGAGATAGAATTGCAAAGTCTGGCGGGATGGGTGTTTGGGATTGTTCTGTTGTGTTTAGATGCGCTGGAAACTCCATGTCCACCCGTCCGACAAGTGCACCATTTGCATAAATTTTATTTGGCCATCCAAATGTAATTGCCAGATTGGGCGGTGCGATGGCTCCTAAACTGTCTGCGACAGCGACCATTGCTAATGGCACCATTGCAAGCGCTTGATGCCAAGCAATATCTGGTTCAAGCACGATTGCACATTCCGCTCTTTTCGTTGCCGTTGACCAAATAAGGTCGCCCGCGCTGAAACTCCCTTCACCTGTTTTTGCTTTTACATAATCATTAAGACCGCTTTTATTTTCAAACACATGGCCTTTTAGTAGGGGAGGGAATTGAGGATCTGGAAGCGTTTTGCTCATGCTCTAAAACTTTTTCTTATTGTGCTGATTTATTCGGAGTGATCATTTTTAAATTTTACAGACGCGTGGACGTTGATGAGCGGTAAGCTTCATCAGCACTTGTTGAGAAAGCTCCTTTTAGGATAAAAGCTGCACCAAAGGTGACGATCAGCAACACCAAGATACTTATTATAAATGCTTTCATCTATTTTCCTTTTTATTTCTTCAGATGTTTTAATATTGATTATTCAGCTGGTTGCACTTGTGTCTCATCTGGAGGAGGGACTTCTTGCTCTTTTACTTTCTCAACCCAGATTGAATGGTGTTCCTTTGCCCAATTTTCATCTACGTCCCCTCGGCCCATTGCATCAAATGCCCCTTCCATACCTATTGATCCAATATAAATATGGGCGAAGATCATACAGACCATTAGAACAGCTACGATCAAATGCCAGATCGTATTATATTGTTGCTCTTGAATGGCTGTGAGAGGTGGTTTGGCAAGTCCAAACCAGGCCGGCACATCAATGCCGATGCTCGATAAAGCATTAAAGGTTGATGTGAAGAATGAATATTCAAAGGGGAAGAGTAAGGCCCATCCTGAAAAACAAAGTGACAGCCCGCCAAGCATGACGCCCCAGAAAATAAGTTTTTGCCCTGCGTTAAATTTATCCGCCGGAGGGTGCGAATTTTTGGATAAAAGACCGCCTGCTTTGGCGATCCAATTGATATCAGCTTTATTGGGTATATTGTGTGCCACCCAACAGATGAATGATATGGCAAGCCCCAACATAAAGGAGAAGGCCACATAATTATGGGTGTGTTTCAAAAAACCGGCTAGAGGACCAAATAGATCTTTGCCAATGATCGGCATAATTATCTCTTTGCCGAACGTTACATTTAATCCTGTGATCGCGAGGACGATAAAGGAAACCGCCATTAACCAGTGGCCCATGCGCTCTATTGTTGAAAAGCGTTTGATGGTGCGCCCTGAGAGGCCACTTTCTACTTTTATTTGCCCTCGGTAAGCATAAAAACCAGCAAGTGCAACCAGTGTTATTGCCATTAACAGAGCTAAATTGCTGAGAAGGGGGCCGCTGCGAATTAAGCGAAACTTTTCTCCGTCTGACTGTATGAGTACGGCTGCCTTTTTATCTGGAATTGAAACACTACCTGCAACGCCTTTTCTTATAGAGCGCCAGGTATCACTTTTCGGAATTCCATTTCGTATAGTGCCGGGGACTTGATTTCCCTTGATTTTATTTTCAACAGCTGTGCTTGGCGGGCGAACAGAGCTTTGAGCCCGCACCTCACCTACATAGTAAAAAAGAAGACCCAAAGTCACGGCAAAAAGGGATATAAATTTGACCCTCAAGAGACTATCACTCCTTATTCTTCTTCTCGTAAGCTGTGCCCCATCCCCATGCACCAGAGCCGAAGCCACGGGCAACAACACGTTCGCGATAGATATCAGATACGGTATCACCATCGCCTGCCAGCAATGCTTTGGTTGAGCACATTTCTGCACAGAGCGGTAATTTACCTTCAGCCAAACGATTGCGACCATATTTTTGGAACTCTTTTGAAGACATGTCCTCTTCAGGCCCGCCAGCACAGAATGTACATTTGTCCATCTTGCCGCGAGAGCCAAAATTAGAGGCTTGTGGGAATTGCGGTGCACCAAATGGGCAGGCATAAAAACAATACCCACACCCTATGCAAAGATCTTTTGAATGAAGGACAACGCCATCGTCTGTTTGATAAAAACAATCTACAGGGCAAACGGCCATACAAGGGGCGTCTGAGCAATGCATGCATGCAACGGAGAGCGAGCGTTCACCTGGTTTGCCATCATTGATGGTGACAACTCTTCGGCGGTTCACACCCCAAGGTACTTCGTTTTCGTTTTTACATGCTGTGACACAGGCATTACATTCTATGCATCTCTCAGCATCACAAAGGAATTTCATTCTGGCCATAGTATATTTCTCCTTTGCTTTAAGCCCGCTCAATACGGCAGAGCGTGGCTTTGGTTTCTTGCATCTGGGTCACACTGTCATAGCCGTAAGTTTGCGCTGTATTACAGGCTTCGCCTAGGACAATCGGATCTGCGCCAGTTGGATATTTGGAGCGCAAGTCTTCACCCTGGAAGTGACCCCCAAAGTGAAACGGTGTGAAGACAACGCCTCGCCCCACGCGCTCAGTGATCATGGCCTGGATTTTGATCTTGCCGCCTTCAGGACCATGCAGCCAGACAATATCTTTATCGCGGATGCCTAAGTCATTGGCGTCAGCCGGGTTGATCTCGACGAACATCTCTTGTTGGAGTTCTGCAAGCCAAGGGTTTGATCTGGTTTCATCACCGCCGCCTTCATATTCAACCAAACGACCTGAGGTCATGATAAGAGGAAAGTCTTTTGAAAAATCCTGCTCTTGGATTGACTTATAGGCCGTTGGCAAACGCCAGAAGGTTTTATCTTCATAAGTAGAATAGTCAGCCAATAGATCACGTCGCTTGGTGTATAGGGGCTCTCGGTGAATTGGGATTGGGTCAGGGAATGTCCAAACAACAGCGCGCGCCTTTGCGTTCCCAAAGGGTGCACAGCCATGCTTGATGGCAACCCGTTGTATGCCGCCAGATAAATCAAGCTTCCAATTTACTTTATCTAGTTTTTCTGGATCATCAGAGCCTGCGACTTTTTCAATAGCTGCTTGTTCCTCACCGGTTAGGTCATCCAACCAGCCCAGTTTGCGCAAGGCACCAACTGTGAACTCAGGGTATCCATCTTTAATTTCAGAACCAACGGGATATGATCCTTCAGCGAGGAGATTTTCACCATTTCGTTCAACGCCAAATCTGGCTCTGAAACAAAGACCGCCTTCAGCAACTGGCAGTGAGGGGTCATATAGGTTGGCGGTTCCTGGGTGCTTCATATCGGCGGTTCCCCAGCAAGGCCATGGGAGACCATAATAGTCTCCATCTGCTGGCCCACCATTTGCCCGCAAGGTTGTTCTATCAAAGGTGTGTTGGTGTTCCATATGTAATTTCATACGCTCAGGTGATTGACCGGTATAGCCAATGGTCCACATGCCACGATTGAATTCTCGGGTTAAATCTTCGATCACAGGTTCTTCACCATTGACTTTGATATTTCGGAATAAACGATCAGCAAAGCCGAGTTTCTTAGCTAGTTTGTAAGCAATCACATGATCTGGAAGAGATTCAAATAAGGGATCAACGACTTTTTGCCTCCATTGCAAAGATCTGTTTGATGCGGTAACCGAGCCGGAGGTTTCAAACTGAGTGGAGGCTGGCAACAGATAAACGCCGTCTTGACGATTTTGCAAAACAGCTGTCATTGTGGGGTATGGATCTATGACGACTAGCATGTCCAATAGCCCCATGGCTTTGCGCATTTCAGGCAGGCGGGTTTGTGAGTTCGGGGCATGGCCCCACATCACCATCACTTTGGTATTATCTGGTTGGAGCAGATTGTCTTTGGCTTCAAGGACGCCGTCTATCCAACGAGATACGGGAATGCCCTTTGAATGCATCATTTTTTTGTCTTTGCCATCTTTACCTTTCATGGTGGCAAAGCGGGATTTTATCCACTCTAAGTCTTCTTCCCATACGCGAGACCAATGCGCCCAGGCGCCTGCCGTGAGGCCATAATAACCTGGCAGTGTATTGGCAAGAACACCAAGATCTGTTGCACCTTGTACATTATCGTGGCCCCGGAAAATATTTGTTCCGCCACCAGATTTACCCATATTGCCCAGCGCCAATTGTAGGATGCAATAGGCGCGGGTGTTGTTATTCCCGTTTGTGTGCTGGGTTCCTCCCATACACCAGATCACGGTGCCGGGGCGGTTTTCGGCTAAAAGTCTTGCGACCCGTTTCACCTGTGATCCGGGAGTTCCGGTGATATTTTCTACGATTTCAGGGGTAAATTTCGCTACTTCGGATCGAATTTGATCCATCCCCCAAACCCGCTGCCGAATGAACTCTTTATCTTCCCAGCCATTTTCAAAAATGTGATAGAGAATGCCCCAGACTAAAGCGACATCCGTGCCAGGGCGGAACCTTACATATTCGTCTGCATGAGCTGCTGTTCTTGTGAAGCGTGGGTCACACACAATAAAAGGAGCATTATTTTCTTCTTTTGCTTTTAACAAATGCAAGAGTGAAACCGGGTGTGCTTCAGCAGGGTTACCACCGATGAGGAAAATCGCTTTTGACTTGTGTATGTCATTATAGGAGTTTGTCATGGCCCCATAGCCCCAGGTGTTTGCAACACCTGCGACTGTAGTTGAGTGGCAGATACGAGCCTGATGATCTACGTTATTGGTACCCCAATAAGCTGCCAATTTGCGCACGAGATAGGCTTGCTCGTTATTATGCTTAGCGGAGCCTAACCAGTAAACAGAATCTGGTCCGGATTTTTCGCGCACTTCTAGCATTTTATCGCCGATATCATTGATGGCTTGATCCCAGGAGACGCGCTTCCATTTACCGCCAACCAGTTTCATTGGATATTTCAGGCGGCGCTCGCCATGGGCATGTTCTCGAACTGACGCTCCTTTTGCGCAATGTGCGCCCAGATTAAAGGGACTATCAAACCCAGGCTCCTGACCAACCCAAACGCCGTTTGAGACTTCGGCCATAACTGTGCAACCGACGGAGCAGTGCGTGCATACGGATTTTTTGACTTTTATCTTCCCATTTGTTTCAGCTGTTTTCGCTTCTGCTTTTCTGACCATTCCACCAGAAAGGTTAGACAGGGCAGCTGCCCCTCCTAAGGTCAAGCCGGACCGTTTTAGAAAAGCTCTGCGATCGACCATACTCTCTTTAAAACCAGAAAGCATAGCTGACAGCTGGGAGCCTTTCGCAATCCCTTTTGTCTTTTTTCTAAGCATTTTCTTCTCCCCAGAATGGCAACCTATGTTGTTTGTTTCTTAGAGCATTCCTCTTTTTGATGAATTCAAAGAAATGCTTCTCAGTCTTTTGTTTTAGTGTTTCATTTTTAATCGCGCTTTAGACTGCCTACCAACAACCGCGCTATTTTAATCGCTCTTTAGACTGCCCACCAGCAGCCGCGCTATCCCAAAACCGGTATCCACTTTTAGGCGGAACGCTCTAGTCTTTTGTTTTAGCGTTTCTTTTTTCCTAAAACCGGTATCCACTTTTAGGCGGAACGCACTAAAAAAAATCCGCACATTTTAAAAACGTGCGGATTTATAAAAAGCTTTCACATGCTCGGTTTCTTGATAACCGGTTTTATTTTCATCCATTTCTGGCTCAGCTGCTTGAAGCTTATCGCCGGAACTAAGAACTGTGGCACCTGCCGCTATTGTCCCTAAACTGGCCATTTTTAGAAAATCACGGCGATCGGCTTTATCTTTTTTGGGCCTTTCTGGCATTTTTCTCTCCTTGTATCAGCTTTTTTGCATCCGCCTTGCTTTCCCCTGAAGGACACTATCCAAGTCAGACTTCTTCGTCTGAAGATTATTTTTTCATCACAGCAAATTAATGGAACGTCACATATCAAAGGCGATGCGTTCTATCTCAATAAATACTTCTCCGATCTTGCCGAGTGGGCGGAAAACACTTGCCTCTTTTGCTTCTTGTAAATCTTTGAAGAAATAAGGCACCCAGCTGGCGATATGACGTTCAAAGAATTTTTTCTGAATATCTATGCTCTCTGGATTTTTAAAACTGCCATCAATAATGCCTGCCATCATATCCATGATGGCGCCGGCATGATCTTCTGGTTCACTCGCAGCAGGGTTTCGCTCTATTCCTAAAGGCGCCATGTCATTGCGAAGTCTTGCCAAAGGTTTTTCATGTAGAAAGCCGGTGAGATAATAAGAGGCAAACGGTAGTAGCTCTCCTCGCCCTAGCCCGATGAAGAGATTTTGATATTCTTCGGCTATTTGCTCAACTGACATTTTCGATGCTGCTTTGCCAAGTTCAGAGAAAGCTGAACCTAAAACAGTTTCATCGCCTGTGAATTGGGTAAATAGGGTGAGTAAGTCTTGATCAGGTGGCGCACTTAAAGATCTTGCGAGCAAACGATATATGTTTGCACGCTGCTGGTCTTCTTCAGAAACTATGTTGTTCTCAAAGCCTTCTTCTCGTCGGTCTTTTACACATTGTGTCTGAGCAGACAAAACCAACCTCCCCAGCCGTTTTTGGCTTTATTTTATTTCCCTCAAAACCAGTTTTTACTGTTATTTTGAGGTGCAGCTTAAATTTATTTTTTTACTTCATTATTTTCGATTTATTTTACATCCAAAACTTCTTAAAGCCCAGTCGTCAAATTGACCTTATTAGATTTTGCAAATGGGACAATTTGTCTACATAATTAAGATCGCACTAAATAAGCACGATTGAAGAAATCTTGTGTTTGGGACAGCTAAAAAAGCTAATCGTTTGGTCATAAAATTGTTCATATAAAAAATTGGCTGCTCCCTCCCCCCTAGTTTTGAAAAATTTGATTGTAAAACCTTTACCCTAATTACATGAGTTGACTTGCAAAGTTCTTAAATGATTTGCATATTTAAACCATGTCTGCTCATCACAAAGAGGACCCCATTCATGCAAAATTCGATTAATGCTGATCAGGAAAATCACAATGATGGCAGAAGCTTAGAGTTTGGACCTTGGTTATCAGAGGCCTCTATTTTGGTCGTCGATGATGAGCCAGGCATTCGTAACTTTCTTGTCAAAATGCTGACCCCCAGATGCAAACAGGTGGTGGAAGCAAGCAATACTGAAGAGGCGTCAAAAGAGCTTGATAAAGCGCAATTTGATGTGGTTATTCTCGACAATGTTATGAAAGGCCAAAGCGGGGTTGAATGGCTCATTGAACAACGTAGCATTGGCTTTTTTGCGGATGCCATTTTAATTACGGCATATGCTGATTTAGAAACCGCCATACGAGCTTTACAAGCAGGCGCTGTTGATTTTGTTTTAAAACCATTTCGCTCCAATCAAATTCTAAATGCGGTTGCCAGATGCCTTGATCGCATTAGACTGCGCCGAGAAAATTTTCTGCTTCGCTATGAGCTTTATTCGAATTCAAATAATCATCAGTCTCAAAATCAATTGCTCGGTAACTCTGAAGCAATAAAGGAGATCAGAAATACCTTGTCCCGCGTTGCGCCTCTGCCCACATCTGTTCTTATCACTGGAGAGTCTGGAACAGGTAAGGAAGTGACAGCTCGTGCCTTGCATTCATTATCTGATAGAGTGGACCAGCCTTTTGTTCCGGTAAATTGCATGGCCATTCCAGAAGAAATGATTGAGAGTGAATTTTTCGGTCATCTTAAGGGAGCCATATCTGGTGTGAGTGGTAGCCGGGAAGGTTTGTTTTCATATGCTAATGGAGGGACCTTGTTTCTCGATGAGATCAGTGAGCTGCCCTTATCTATGCAAGGTAAACTTTTACGAGCGCTTGAAGATAAAAGAATTAGGCCCGTTGGATCTGAACGTGAGATCCCTTTTGATGTCCGGCTTATCTTTGCGACCAATACAGACCTTAAACTAGAAGTCTTAGAGGGACGCTTTCGGGCAGATTTATATTACCGGATCAATATTATGCAAATTGAAATCCCTCCTTTGCGTGATCGTAAGGAAGATATCAAAGTTCTTGCAAGCATGTTTATTCAAAAATTTTCGCGTGAACTTGGTGTCCCTCCGCTTGCCTTAACAGAGACGGTTCTTTCTGGTTTAATGGAGATGGAATGGCCTGGGAATGTAAGAGAGTTACGCAACTTTATCGAACGCTCGCTGATATTAGGAGCGTTTCCAACTCAATTCCAAACCAAAAACAAACAAACGGTCGATGAGAGTTCCCAAAAGCTAGCTGTTATAGAACAAAACCATATTTTGGCTGTTCTAGAAGCTTCAAATGGAAATCGCGCCGAAGCTGCACGCCGCTTAGGTATTTCTCGTAAAACCATAGATAGAAAATGTGCTCAATGGAATGTCTGAACTTTGGGTAAATAAAAGCAATAGCACCACTCTTGAGACTGCTAAACCAAGCCATAAGAAAAATGGTTTGAGTTTCTCGCTGTTTAAGGGATCTATACGCTTTAAATTATTGCTCATCGTCCTTTTACCAATGCTTGTTCTTTTACCACTCTTACTTAGCATTGCCACATATAGGTGGACGAGCAAACTTGATAACCTTCTGATTTCTAAAGTAAATGGCGATCTCACTATTGCTCACCAATATTTATCTCGTATCCTTGAAAATAGCGGCGAAAAAATCAAAGCGGTTGGGACGTCGGCCTCATTCCAACATAAGGTTCAAGGTGAAACATTGGCTCAGGTACCAGATTATCTTGAAGAAAGTCGGAAGAGTTTAGGCTTTGATTTCCTATATTTAATCACAGCTGAAGGGAGCATAATTACTTCCTCGTCTCAAAAGGGCAGCCGGGAACTTAATACAAAATGGCCTGTTATCCTTTCTGCATTAAAAGGGACTGCCTCTTCTCACATTGATATATTTTCACAAGACCAACTGGCTGCTCTCTCACCAAATCTTGCGAAACGTGCCCGCATTGATCTCATCCCAACTCAAGCTGCTGTGCCATCAAAAAGAACTGCCGAGACAAGGGGAATGTTTGTTCATTCGGCAACCCCTGTTCAGATTAAGGGCGAGACAGCTGCACTCGTTGGTGGGATCTTGCTGAATAAAAATTTGAAATTCATAGATACAATCAATGACCTGGTTTATCAAAAAGCGAGTTTGCCGAAAGGAAGCCAAGGAACAGCGACTTTATTTCTTGACGATGTGCGGGTGAGTACAAATGTTAGGCTCTTTGAAAACCAACGTGCTTTGGGGACCAGGGTCTCTGCAATTGTTCGCTCAACTGTTTTAGGGCAAGGACAAGTCTGGCTTGATCGGGCCTTTGTTGTGAATGATTGGTACATCTCTGCTTATGAACCTATTACCGATAGTTTTGGCAATCGTGTTGGTATGCTTTATGTCGGTTTTACAGAGCGGCCCTTTTTAATTGAGAAATATAAAACCCTCCTTTTCCTCTTCTCGGTATTTTTTCTTGTTACCTTAATTTCTGTGCCGATCTTTCTTCACTGGGTTCGCGGTATATTTAAACCAGTTGAACATATGGCTCAGACGATCTCGAACGTTGAAAGCGGGAATATGAGTGCGCGAACAAGTCCTGTTTATAGCCAGGATGAAATCGGCAAAGTCGCGAAACATTTAGATGATCTGTTAAATTTATTAGAAGAAAGAGACAAACAGTTACGGAATTGGGCAGAGGAATTAAACGAAGCGGTTGAAGAGCGCACAAAAGAGTTAAAAGCGGCTAATCAACAACTTGAAGCGACCACCCAACAACTTGTCTTATCAGAAAAATTAGCGGCGATTGGTGAGATCACGGCTGGTGTTGCTCATGAGATTAATAACCCCGTAGCTGTGATCCAAGGGAATTTTGATTTAATTCGAGATAGCTTAGGCCCTGCTAAAGAAGAGTTGCTAACAGAGTTCAGATTGATCGATGAGCAAATTCACTCGATTAATTTAATCGTCAATAAACTTCTACAATTTGCTCGCCCTGAAGAATTTTCTGTTTTTCAAGGGAAGCAATTTGTCGATGATGTCCTACAAGATTGCTTATTACTTGTTCAACACTTAACGAACAAAACGGAAATTGAAATACATCACACCCCTTTAGCTTCATCTCATGTCCTGGCAAATCGTACAGAGCTACAACAAGTTTTTATCAATTTAATTTTAAACGCCATCCATGCCATGCCAAATGGAGGTCAATTAACTTTAGAAACTTTAGACAAAGAATATGAAGGTCTTAAAGGTGTTTGTATCAAAATATCTGACACAGGCACAGGCATGAGTGAAGCTATTTTATCGCGTGTGTTTGATCCTTTTTTTACTACGAAACAAAGTGAGGGAACCGGTCTTGGTCTCTCCATTTCTCAAACTTTGATTTCGCGAATGGGAGGCACTATTCAAGCTGAAAGTGTTGAGGGAAGCGGGACGACATTTAGCATTTGGCTTCCATATAACTTTTAGATTAAATGATTGCACAAGCACTGAGTGAAAACTCCCTAATATTATGCTTATATAGATTAGGGTTTAAACCCAAGACCAAACCGTATTTTTTAACAATTGTACCTTATCAATGGGGACTAAATGAAATTTGACAAAATTTTACCTAACCCACGCCAAACATCTCTTTATCGAAATTTAGAGGCCATTGATCATAAGGGACAAAAAATTACGGCTCCCATCATTCACGAACGCCCTTTAACATTATTTTTAAACTCACAAGAGATCGTGACCCTGATGACCATTGGGGAGCATATGGACTATCTTGCTCTTGGATATCTGTTTAATCAAAACATGTTGCAATCTAGTGATGAAATCACAAACATTGATTATGATGAAGATATTGAAACCATTGTTGTGCGAACGAATACAGAAACTGATTTTGAACGCAAAATGAAGCGGAAGATTAAAACCTCAGGCTGTGGCCAGGGGACGATTTTTGGTGATTTAATCGAAACGATTGAAGACCAAGTTTTAAAAGATAACTCAACGATAAAAGCCAGCACACTCTATCCCTTATTGAAAAAAATAAACATGACGCCGCGTCTTTATTTAGAGACAGGAGCTATTCATGGTTGTGTTCTTTGTCAGGGAGAAGAGATTTTACACTATGTGGAGGATGTTGGCCGTCATAATGCGGTTGATAAGATCGCCGGATTTATGTTCAAAAACAATATTGATCCAGCGGATAAATATTTTTACACAACCGGCCGTTTGACAAGTGAGATGGTCATCAAGACTGTGAAAATGGGAATTCCTATTTTAATCTCAAGGTCAGGCTTTACGGCTTGGGCTGTTGAGCTCGCTAAAGCTGCCAATTTAACTTTGATAGGACGCGCAAGAGGCAAGAGGTTTGTTACTCTTTCTGGCTTTGACCGGATTATTTATGATGCACCTCTTACTAACAAAGAGTGAGTGGAATTCATTTCAATGGGCTTCGCTTTTGCCATAGATCTTTTGCAAGTGCTTCTGCCTCTTCAATTGTTTGAGCCTTTTGTAGGACAAACAAAGCTGTTGCTGCGGTGCCGATGATTGTGCTCAAGGCCTTTTCATCTTCAATTTCACCAGACCAGATGTTCTTTAGATCTTCTAATCCCAGTTCAGTTGCTGGTTCTTCAAGCTCCGCTCGTTTTAGTAACGCTGGTGCGATGATTTCATTTGTTTCACCGTCTCTGGTATAGCTCATCTTCACGGGTTTCAAGGGTGTGCGTTCAGCTTCACCGCTCCCCCCTTTAAAGATGATGGCGTCACCGTTTTGCATCCTAATTGTAGCGCCCGCTTGCAGAGCAATATAAGGCGGGTGGAACACACCGATCATTGAAGCTTGGGCACAGGCCGGGTTGAGACTGCGAAGGACCGTATTGATGGGAGAGCGCAGACCTAATACATCACGTAAATTGATGAGGTCATAGTGCTTTGCATTTAAAGCGCGAAGGGGCATGTAGGCAAAATTCTTTGCTGCTAAGCCGTCCTTCACATCCGCTTCAGTTTCAGCTACATCCAATCTTAATAGTTTGATCGCTTCTTCTGTGCTGCCTGAAGCTGAATGGGCACTGTTGAACCCATGCATGAAAATTTTGATATTGTTTTGGCTTAGCAGCAAAGCTGAAAGAAGAAAGTAAGGGAGGCCTCTGGTGCGACCTGCTGCGTAGGAGGGCCAATCCAAATCTGGCTTGAGCGACGTGAGCCATTCAGGAAGCACATCATGGGTTGCTTGAATAAAGCCTGCGATCTCATCTGCATTTTCACTTCTGAACCGCATCAGCATGAGCAATGCGCCAATCGCTTCTGGCTGGGCGTGCCCCGCTAATATGATGGACATGGCGTCTTTGGCTTCTTCATATGTGAGGTTACGAGAGCGACCAGGTCCACGCGCTAATGTTCTGACATGTTGACTTAAAGCGGTTTTGTCCATTTATTTGCTTTCTTGGTGTGCTTCTTTTGAGACCATTACAATTTTCTCTGGCACCTTATGCCATGGCAGCTTTTTAATCTATTTGTTCTCATTTTTAAAGTTTCCTATTCTTTGTTTTTATCTGACTTTCTTTTTTAAGCTTTTTCTTATCATACAAGCTTACCATTTTGTTTTTCCTTAATTTTACCCATTCCAAAAGTGCTTCTTTGTTCTTTCAAAACGTGCTATGTTTTTTCTCAGTTTTACAGTCCTTTTTCAAACATGGGAGATTATGATGGGATTACTCGATTTTGCAGCCGATATTGGTCACAAACTTTTTGGCTCTGAGGATGAGGGCGGCGAAAAAATTAAAGAGCATATTGAAGAGAGCAACCCTGGTGTTGATAACTTGCAAGTTGAAGTGAAAGACGGCGTTGCACACATTAAGGGCGAAGCGAAAGACCAAAGCGCCTTTCAAAAAGCTGTTCTAATGGCTGGCAATATTTTTGGGATTTCCGAAGTGCAAGCAGCTGAACTTAAAGCGCCAGAGGGTGATGAAGATGTGCTTTATTATGAAGTGAAAAAAGGTGACAGCCTTTGGAAGATTGCAGCTAACACACTTGGCAATGGCACGAAACACACCGAGATATTTGAGGCCAACCGCGAAGTGATCCGCGATCCTGATCTAATTTTCCCTGGACAGAAACTGCGCATTCCTGGTGGGAAGGCTTAGGTGAATTACACACTTTCTCTGGAGTGCTCTCCAGAGAAAGTGTGGTTCAATTATTATGACTAATTCCCCATAGTCCCGTTATCGCCGACAAAAGCAATGCGGAGCATATTCGTGGCGCCGGGGGTGCCGAGGGGGATGCCAGCTGTGATGATGACCCGCTGACCAGGCCTTGCGAAGCCTTCTTGAAACGCAATGCGGCAAGCTTTATCAACCATATCATCTAAGTCTTCAGGATCACTGGTGAGGACGCAATGCAGCCCCCAAGTGAGGGACAAACGCCTTGCGGTTGCAACGATGGGTGTAAACGCCATAATCGGCTGCATAGGCCGCTCTCTTGCCACACGCACGCCAGTAGAGCCTGATGAGGTGTAGCAAACAATCGCAGATAGATTGACTGTTTCCGAGACAGTTCTGGCAGCCGCGGCAATCGCGTCTGAACCAGTTGGCTCTGGCTTTGTTGAATAGCTATTAATCGCTTCGGCATAGAGCTCGTCTTGCTCAACTTCTTGTGCGATGCGGTCCATGGTCTCAATCGCTTCAATTGGATATTCGCCAGCAGCTGATTCAGCCGAAAGCATCACCGCATCTGCGCCATCATAAACAGCGCTTGCCACGTCAGAGACTTCCGCTCTTGTTGGCACGGGCGATGAAATCATAGATTCGAGCATTTGTGTGGCGATCACGACTGGTTTGCCGGCTTTTCGGGCTGCCATGGTGATGCGTCTTTGAATGCCAGGCACTTGCTCAACGGGCATCTCAACGCCGAGATCACCACGCGCGACCATCACGCCGTCAGACACTTCGATAATATCATCCAGCCATTTGATGGCAGATGGTTTTTCAAGCTTTGCCAAGATCGACGCACGGCCGCGAGCTAATTTTCTCGCCTGAGCGACATCTTCAACCCGCTGCACAAAAGAAAGGGCAATCCAATCAACACCTTGGTTCACAGCGAAATCTAAGTCAGCGAAGTCTTTCTCTGTCATTGCGCCCATGGGCAGCAAGCTATCTGGCAGGCTCACGCCTTTGCGGCTTGAAAGCTTGCCATTGGTTTTCACTATGGCTGTGATTTGCTCTGGTGTGCTTTCTTTGACGAGCAAGGTCATTTTGCCGTCATCAATGAGAAGGCGATGACCAACTTCAACACCTTTGAAAATTTCTGGATGAGGCAGAGGGATACGGGTTTTGTCGCCTTCTTCCTCTTTCATATCGAAGGTGATTTCATCATCGATTGAAAAGGCAATTTTTTCACCCTTGATCGGGCCAAGGCGAAGTTTTGGGCCTTGCAAATCCACCAGAATGCCAATGGGGCGATTGTTTTCAGCTTCCACCTTGCGAATGGCACCATGCAGCTCTTTCATCTTCTCATGAGAGGCATGGCTCATATTGATGCGGAAAACATCTACTCCTGCTTGAAACAGGCGCTCTATCATTTCTGGGGAATCTGAACTAGGACCGAGGGTTGCTAAAATTTTAACCTTACGGTTTCGTTTCATTATTTCTTTCCATTTTCTTCTGGATATTTTAACCGGACTGTCCAGTCGTGTTCATTTTTAGTATCTATTTCAAAAAATCCAGTGCGCTTATAGCCGCGCTTAACGCAATCTTTCACGCCGAAAACCGTGAAAGCTTTATCCACTGTGCACATCGTGTCTTTGCCAGACCATTCGCCGCCACGGTCATAGTCAACAGCGTGGATGTAATAATAGCGGGCAATGAGCTTGCCCTTGAGGAGAACTTCGCAGGTGTTAGAGGCCACATTCCACCAGCCTTCTGTGGCCCAGCGGTTTTTATCTCTATAACCAATGGCGACACCCACACGACTTGACGTGGTGTTACAGAGCTTTAATTCTGCTTTTGCTGGGGCGATGGAGACAAATTGGGCTCCAGCGATAAAACCTGCAATGAGAAGTGACGTGACGTATGGGCGGTGTTTTGCAAATAATCTTATGCATTTTTGATAATGATTACTTACGTGCATTTGATCGATCATTTGTACTTAATTCTGCTCTGTAATTTAACTTATAGGTTCGATTTGGCTTTAGAGTATCAAGCACTTTAGAGAAACACTCTGGCTTTCAACTCTAGAATTATCCGGTTTTGTGGCACCATTTCGACGATTCTATAGTGAAGTTTCATTTTTTAAAAATGAAAAACTGCACCTTTTCACCTAATTAACACGACATTTAGTTAAGTGCATAGATATTTTTACATATTTTGTATCGCTTCAGGTGAAACATCCGACTTTTTAAGGAGTAAACTTATCGTAATTTTATACTTTCTCATTTATGGTCAGCGTTAATTCAAAAATTCTCAGTAGCGAAATATGAAAGATATGACATCCCCCTCCTCTCTCTCATCAGTGTCCTCTGTTAGCACGCAAGATTGTAACTCTTCTTTTGAGCCTTTTAAGGTTTTAGATGGTCAACAAGAGCTTGGCTTGATCATCCTTGCGGATCACGCATCCGCCCGTTTGCCAGAGAGTTATGGCACTCTTGGCTTGGAGGAACACGAATTTTCGCGCCATATCGCTTATGATATCGGGATTGAGGACGTTGCCACGGGCCTAAACAAGGCTTTAAATGTGCCGGTTGTGATGTCGCAATTTTCACGGCTCTTGATTGATCCGAACAGGGGAGAAGATGATCCGACTTTGGTCATGCGCATTTCTGATGGGGCATTGATTGAAGGAAATGCGCGCATTTCTTCAGGTGAAGTAGAGCTCCGCAAGGCTACTTATTACCGTCCTTATCATCAAGCGATTTCAGACCAGATTGATAATTTTCTAGAAGCAGGTATTCATCCCATCATTTTATCTTTGCATAGCTTTACGGATAATTGGCGGGGAACCCCTCGCCCCTGGCATGGCGGGATTTTGTGGGATCGGGACCACCGCTTTGTGCACCCTCTTCTAAAAGCCTTACAATCTGAAAGCCATTTGCACATTGGAGATAATGAGCCCTATACCGGCCAGCTCAAAGGCGATTGCATGTATCGCCATGGGACCAGCCGCGGCCTTGCTCATGCGCTTCTTGAAATTCGGCAAGATTTGATTACCTCTAAGACAGGCCAGGATGAATGGGTTGACCGTATGGCGAACCATTTAACGACCCTTCTCTCAAACGAAGAGCTTATTGCACCTTGCCGCGAGCCGATGTATTTTGGCTCTTATTCAGATAAGTAATTTTACCAACGAACAACAAACTAAGGACATGCCCCCAAGATGAGCAAGATTGATGACCAAACTCAAATTGAATTAGAAGCAGCTGCGTTTCGCCGTCTTGTGAACCATTTGCGTGATCGGCCTGATGTGCAAAACATTGATATGATGAACCTGGCGAACTTTTGCCGCAACTGTCTATCGAACTGGTACAAGGATGCAGCAGGCGACAAAGGCATTGAGCTCTCGAAAGAAGAAGCGCGCGAGATTGTCTATGGCATGCCTTATGATGAGTGGAAAGCCAAGCACCAGACAGAAGCCACGGCTGAGCAGCTTGAGAAGTATAAAAACGTAAAGCATTAATATGTCTCTTTTGTCTCACGTGCAATGGCAGCAAAGCTGCCGCACTGCGACGGCGCGGCGCTAAGCGCCGACGGCCATACGGCCTACGTTTTTCGTCTTCAGCTGATTGTTGGTTTGTAATTTTCTCTCACGGGCTATTGCTTTTTTAGTGACGCTTCAGGTTGCCCAAAAACAACCGCGCTGCTATCGCCGCAGGCCCTACGAGGTGCGGCGCATTTTATGCGATCAGTTTATCTGTACTCGCTTCGCTCCGTTCAGACTGATCTTGTGCGCCGGGCTACGCTGGCGCTTCGTCATGTCCTGATGCCGAAGTGGCATCACTCCTCCTTCGTATAGATAGTTTCTTTTTTCTTGTCTTCTGGATATCTGAGTTT
>CAXIBI010000054.1:0-17172 GCA_964022305.1 uncultured Hyphomicrobiales bacterium
TACAAATATACATTTTTAAAATACGTAGTGGCTTTTAGCGACTTTCAGTTAGCAATATCAAACGCAAATTCTTGGGTATGCGTTGGTTATCAACCACTATGATATAGGATTTCGATAAAATCCACATAATAATGGTCTTAAAAATAAGTTTTCAAAGTTTCTTTTGTTCTCAAAGTTAATAAAACTTCTCAAACAAACTCAACTCTAAACAACCCAACTTTATAAAAGCCAACAACCAAGAGTCTAACATCTTCAACCGCTTGAGCTTTTATTGTCATAATGTTTCGTCGGAACTATGACGCTTTGGACTCAAAATAATAGGTTTCGTTAAACGTTTGCTTTAGTCACTTTGTCCTTCATCTTAAGCATGTTTGTATTAGGAGCGTCAAGAATGTCGGCAATTGAGTGCATAATAATTAGCGGTCTTAGAGGCTGTTTTTTGTTAATGTTTTAACAATTCACGTGTGTTTTTTTCTCTTATTACCTTCACTAGAAATATTGGTTCAATTGTTTTGGTAATGTTTCTTTTAATTAAGTTTTTGTTTTTATTAAACTTATTTATCGAGTTCTTCTAAAACTTCTTGGATATGTTTTGCAACTTTAACTTTGCGCCAAATGGCCTTAACAGTGCCAGTCCTATCCACAAGAAATGTTGATCGCTCAACCCCCATGAAGGTGCGCCCATACATTTTTTTCTCTTTCCAGACACCATACGATTCTATTGCTTGTTTTTCTTCATCAGCTAAAAGAATTACGTTTAAGTTATGCTTTTTTATGAATTTTTCATGGGATGCTAGACTATCGGGGGAAATCCCTAGGACAATCGTGTTTCTTTTTTCAAACTCATCTGCGTGCTCTGTGAAACCAATGGCTTGTTTGGTGCAACCAGGTGTTGCATCTTTTGGATAAAAATAAATAAGAATATTTTTATCTTTAAAGCTATTGAGTGATATTGTTTCACCGTTGCTTGAGGCTAATTTGAAGTTTGGGGCTTTATTTCCAATTTCGATCATTTTTGCCATATTCCTTTTTCAAAGTCATGGTTTGGTCTTGATTGTTTGTTAGGGCTTATTCATTAGTGGGTGTTATGTAGTTTTTTCTTTTGTAATTCAAATTCATTTTAGTTGGGTCATGTTGGTTTTCCCTTTTAAGTCTTCGTTTTATAAACCATTTTAACCCTTCGAGTGATTTAGTTTCTTGGATATGATTTTATATCTTGTTTGGATATGGAATTTATATAATGTTTTATTTTTTTAATGTTCTTTCTATTCGTTTTTAGCGTCCGTTAGATAGGCTTGATCAGAGTTATTAGATATTAATGAACGACCAGAATCATAATAATCCCCCTCATTGGGTGCGGCCTATCCATTCAAGTACCCCTGTCAATGACCAAGATACTCAGGACCAGGATGCGGGCCTGCGTCAGCATGAGCTCCATTCTGCTCAAGTGCCTAATCAGGAGAGCTATTTAGATAATCGGTCTCAAAATAGCTCTGACAATGTTCATCACACTCAAAACCCATCTGATAAAAGTGACAGAGATCAAACGGGTGTTTTTTCAAAAATAACAACTAAGTTTTCTCAGCTAGGGTCTAAATTCTATCATTGGATTTCTATGATCGGGCATTGTGCGCTGGTTTGTGGAGATGTTTGTTCTGAACAAATTAAAAAAGGAAATTTGAAGACTAAGTCTCGCTTTTCCAAGGTTGCTTTTTTTAGTGTAGGTAGTTTTTTATTTTTAGGGCTCTTTGCTCTGGCTGGATATTTTGCCCTTGGGTATCGCTCGCTGCCGGTTAATTTTTTAAAATCAACAATAGAAACTTCTCTCTCTAGCGCGTTTGATGGTGGCACAGTTCGTATTGACGAAGCGTTGTTACAAAGGGATGTAGAAAAGGGAGGTTTTTTTGTGCGTCTTGTGAATATGGATTTGCAAGATGGTGCAGGAAACAAAATTGCTGCAACTCCTGAAATTGGTGTGGGTCTCAAATTTTTCCCTCTTTTGTGGGGCGCTGTTGAGCCAAGCAGCATCAATATATTAGCTCCTGAAATTCATTTTGTTCGTAATGACAAACAAGAATGGACATTTTGGCGCGGGAAAAAGGGGCTGGCGAACACTGAAGCACAGTCTCCTGAAACTCGTGAGGATTTAAGTTCTGATAGTTTGCCTGTTGATTTGACGAAGATAGGTGATTTAGCAAAGGAAGGTTTGGCGAAAGCTCATCATCAATTGCAGCTTTCTTTTCCTTTGTCTCATATAGGTGTGAGGAATGCTCGCGTTGTTTTGCATGAAGCTCGCACGGCCCAAGGGGATGTGTGGTCTGTTCCTTCATTCACACTACAGTATGACCCAGCTGGTGAGAAAAAGATAATTGGCAGTGGTGTTTTAGAACATGCTTCATCGCCAGGGTCAGCAATTTGGGTTTCTTTTACTCACCAAGAAGGTGAGGCGTTTGTTGATTTAAAAACTCGTTTGCAAAATATTATTCCTTCTGAACTTTCTTCAATCGTCCCTGTTTTAGAGTCTCTCAGACCCATTCAAATTGGTGTTTCTGGAGATATGTCCGCTCGAATAGATCTTAATGAGGGGCTGACATCTGGGAATTTGAAAGTGGCGTTGTCTGATGGGTATATCGGGTTGCTTGGTGATGAGGGACCGCGTTTAGCGATTACTCGGGGTGCTTTTGTGTTTGATATGGAGCCTGGGGCAAAACATATTGTTTTGAGACAAGGTGAACTTTTCTACCCGAACGGTAATATTTCTCTTAAAGGGGATGTGTGGAGAGACAATCAAGTCTCTCAAACACCTGATTGGCGTTTTCAACTCTATTCTACGGATGGAGAAATTGTCTCTGATTATGCTGATGTGAATGGTAGCAAAATTGATGAGTTCAATTTTTCTGGGCGATTGTTTGCTTCGCGGGCTCCAGTAGCTGTGGATGAATTTAGAGCAAAAATTGGTCAGGCTCAGATTATTTTGGCTCATGATGGATCTTTAGGATATCCAGCCGTATTGCGCGGGCGTGTCACGAATGTTGAGGCTAATTTACTGAAAGCGATTTGGCCAGAAGGGTTTAACCAAGAAAGTCGAGATTGGGTCTTTAAAAATGTTAAATCGGGTTTGATCACTTCAGCGCGTTTAGCGTTGCAGGCTCCTGATTTTGGCCAAAGAGATTTATTTGAGGGTGAAAAGAAAACTGAGGTTGTTTTGCCCACAATGGATGTTGATTTTCAGAATATTGTTTACACCGTTTTTGATGATCCGTTGGTTATTAAAGCCTCTAAGGCTAGCTTGCATATTAAGGGGAAGACACTTGTAGCGTTAATGAAGAAGGGGACTTCCAAATTAAAGGGGGGAAGTCAATTACATATTACTGATGGGAAGCTCACTATTCCTGATTATGAGCCTACTGGGCCTGATGGAATTGTCGATTTTAAATTTAAAACAGATACGACCTTTATGGACAGGATTTTGAAACGAGAGCCTTTTAATCAAACAAGATCTCTCAAGGATCATGCTAAAAATTTAAGTGGTGATGTTAGCGGTGTTTTAAAAGTTAACCTTCCACTACGGGAAGATGTTGAACCTGAAGATGTGGTTGTTCAAGGAAAGATGAAATTAAAGTCTTTTGAAGCTGAGGTGAATAAGTTTCGTCTGACAAATGGTTTGGTCAACTTTACATTGGGGAAAAATTTTGTTGAGGCCAAGGGTAAGGTTTTAATTAATGGCGTTGCCTCTAATTTAGAATGGGGACGTAAACTACTAGGTGGCACAGCTTCTGATACAGTGTTTAAGATTACAGGCTCTTATGATGATGCTGATCGTAACCAATTAAAAGTGCCTGTTAATTCTTTTCTAACTGGCGTTGTTCCTACTGAAATTACACTCAAAGAGAATAAATCGCATCAGTTTGATGCTCATATTTTAGCAGATTTAAGTAAAGCTTCGATCAAGGCTAAACATCTGGGGTGGGAAAAAAGAGTAGGTGTTCCAGCCACTTTAAATCTTGATGTTCTGACGAATAAAGCTGGTGAGGTCTCCCTTAAAAACATCAAGCTTGATGGCCGTGATTTGACTGTGCGCGGGCAAGTAACGATGGATAAAACGCAAAATGTTAAATCTTTTTCATTTCCCAATATTTCATATAAAGTTCTTTCCAATATTCATATTGATGGTCAATTAAGTAAGAAAAAAATCTGGAAAGTTAAAGTTGGTGGTAAAACCTTCGATGGACGTGGCTTGCTGCGCTCTTTATTGCGCACGGGGCAAGTTGGCGCTGGAGGTAAGAGTGCAGACCTATCGAAGGGCATGGATTTGGAGGCCCGTTTTAAGACAGTTGTGGGCTGGAGACAATCCAAGTTAAGCAATTTTAAAATTGATATGAGCCGCCGCTCTGAAGTGCTTACAAATTTTGTTATTCGTGGAACTTTGCTAAACGGAGGCAGTTTAACTGGAAACTTAGTTAGTGGTAAGAATGCTGACCCAGTTATTCGGTTGCGCAGTAGTGATACCGGTGAGGCCCTCAGGTTTGTTGGGTTCTATCCAAATATGTTAGGTGGGCAAGGTCAGCTTAAGGTGCGTTATAATGTTGTGAAACGCCAACTGGCCACTCAGACAGGTGAGCTTATTATTTCACGCTTTTCTATTGCTTCTGACCCTGTTGTCAAAGAGGTGCTTTCAAATATTTCTAAAGGTAAAGATGGTAGGACTTCTAATCAACAGGATGTTGTAAAGTTCAACCGGCTTTATGCGCCGTTTTCTATCGGGCAAGGACAGTTTGTCTTACATGATAGTCAGGTTAAAGGTGAACTGCTTGGAGCGACTATGAGAGGCAGTATTGATTTTGATAAAGAACGTATTCGTCTTGGGGGCACTTATATTCCGCTTTATGGGTTGAATGCAGCTGTTGGTGCTGTGCCTGTGCTTGGAGATATTTTAGTTGGAAGGCAGGGGGAAGGGATGCTGGGTATTACATTTGGCATTTATGGTAGCACTCAAAATCCGCAAGTTTTGGTCAACCCTATGTCTCTTGTGGCACCAGGTGTATTCCGTCAGATTTTTGAATTTGAGCAGGGTAAGCAAAAAATTAAAGTCCGGCCAAATAAAATCGGCAATAAAGGGGCTAAGTTAGACTCTAGTTCTTCCCGTGTGATTCGACGTAAAAAGAAAAATGAGGATTTAAATAAATTGTCTCCTGAGACAAGTGCCTCGAGTGTTCAACGTCGTGGTCAATAGGTTTTGATTTTCTTAAAGAGCCTTTTTGTTTTTAAGCTTTGGAACGCTCTATCAGCTTTTCAGCTATTTCCACCATTGTATCACCTCTAATGTTAGCCTCTTCATAGAGAGGATTATAGGGTGTGTTCGATCGATTTAAGAAGGCTGCTTTCATGCCAGCTTTCAGGGCGCCATGGGTATCCCAATCATGGCAGGCAATGAGAGTTAAGTTTTCAATGGGTTCTGCTAATTTGACGGCAGCAAAGCGGTAGACTTGTTTATCTGGTTTGAAAGAGCCTGTGCTTTCAACTGAGATGATTTCGTCAAAGTGGCTGGTTAGCCCCGCATTTTCAATTTGATTTTTAACTAAGTTCGATGAGTAATTGCTAAAAGCTACCGTTTTGAAGCTGGCTTCTCTTAACAGCTTTAGAGCTGGGATGATGTCATCATGAGCTTGTAGCGAGCTTAGTTTTTCAAGTGCTTTTTTTACAAATTGATCAGTTTCTGCTTTTTTCAAATTCCCGCGTAACTGACGTCTTTCGATTATCGGCTGTTTGTTTTGAGAGTGAACTAATTTTGTCAAGGTGATCTTGGCTAGTTCAGCAAAAGTGGTTTCAACTCCGGTTAGTGCTGCAACCGTTGAGCTGTGAAGCAGAGTTGCAAACCAGTGTTCGATGGTAATGGCGCCTTTAAATTGATCATTAAAAAGGGCACGCATAGATCCGAGGTCTAGAACAGTTTCATTAATATCAAATAGAATTGTTTTAATTGGACTATGCTCCTTTGCACTTCAGATGCCCACCAGGCATCCGTGTTACCCTAAAACTAGCTCCCCAACTAAAGGTGAGAACGCTTTGGATTGCATTATCCAATACACCTTAATCGGAAAGGGTTAGCAAAATGTGTCTCTTTTTACCAAAAGAGAGCTTTGCGGCTCCGTCTTCATTAAAGTCAGATGAAGTGAGTTTGAATTTATCGTCTCCGACTTTCTCATCGTTTAATTTAATGGCATTGCCTTTGATATGTCTGCGGGCTTCACCATTCGAGCTGGCCAGTCCAGCTTTTGTGAGCGCGTTTAAGATGGGAAGGCCCTCTGTTAGTTCGTCATTTGAGATTTCAACCTTCGGCAGATCTTCACTTAACTGGCCTTGCTCAAATGTTGTTTTTGCGGTTTCAGCAGCTTTTTGTGCCTCATTTTCACCGTGAAGCATTTTAGTGGCCTCAAAGGCGAGTACTTTTTTCGCTTCATTGATTTCAGCGCCCTCTAAGCTCTCGAGCTTGGTGATTTCTTCAAGTGGCAAGGTGGTGAATAATTTTAAAAAGCGGCCAACGTCAGCATCTTCAGTGTTGCGCCAATATTGCCAATAATCGTAAGGGCTGAGCATATCTGCGTTTAACCAAACAGCGCCATCTGCGGTTTTGCCCATTTTGGCACCGCTTGATGTGGTGAGAAGAGGGGCGGTTAGGCCGAACAATTCAGCGCTGTGAAGACGGCGACCTAGATCAATACCATTGACGATGTTGCCCCATTGGTCAGAGCCGCCCATTTGCAGGATGCAGTTTTCGTTCTTATAAAGCTCTGCAAAGTCATAGGCCTGGAAAATCATATAGTTAAATTCAAGGAATGAGAGCGGTTGTTCGCGCTCTAGACGGAGTTTGACGCTGTCAA
This sequence comes from uncultured Hyphomicrobiales bacterium, assembly GCA_964022305.1. Classification (GTDB taxonomy): domain Bacteria; phylum Pseudomonadota; class Alphaproteobacteria; order Rhizobiales; family HXMU1428-3; genus HXMU1428-3. The sequence continues at coordinate 6,882 of CAXIBI010000054.1, forward strand.
AGCTTAGCATTCTGTTGATTGAGAAGTGGCGGCCAACATCTCTTAAAAAGTTGACGTAATTAATGTCCATCAACCAATTGGCATTATCCGTCATGATGGCATCACTGCCTTTGTCTCCAAAGGTTAGGAATTGGTCAAACACTTGACGGATGCCGGCTTTGTTGTCTTCGATGGTCTCTAGGGTCAGAAGTTGGCGGGCTGCATCTTTACCCGATGGGTCGCCAATTTGTGTTGTGCCGCCTCCCATTAAGACAACAGGTTTTGAGCCTGTTTGTTGGAGCCAATAAAGCATCATAATGGGGAGTAGGCTGCCAACATGCAGACTTCTCGCTGTGCAGTCAAACCCGATATAGGCTGTGATCGGGCCTTCCTTCAATTTTTTATCGAGTGCCGTCTCATCTGAGCACTGGTGTATAAAGCCGCGGCTTGATAAAATGTTTAGAAAATCTGACTGGTATTTTGGCATGATGCTCACTGGAGTTTGTGTTTTATAAATTTTTACCTGATTGGATTGGAAAATTATCACACCTTTGTCAATGGGGTAAGCATGATATTGAGGGGGAAGGCATGAAATTAGTGCCAAAAGTGGCAATTGGCCTTATGAGTGGGACATCTTGTGATGGTGTAGATGCGGCTCTCATTGAAACTGATGGAGTAAAGGTGTTTTCAAGAGGGCCGTCTTGTTTTGTTCCTTACGAGCTTTCTGAGCAAAAAAAAATCAAAAATATTATGAAAGAGGTGGCCGAAGCCTCTAGCAAGGCTGAGCAATTGGCTCAAGCTGCTTTGGTTGAAGAGTTGGTGCGCGATCGACACGCTGAGGCGATTGAGAAAATATTAAAAGATACCTCTAAATCTGCAAGTGAAATTGATATTGTTGGGTTTCATGGGCAGACCCTTTTTCATGCCCCTGATCATGGCTTTACTTTGCAGATAGGGGATGGTGAGAAATTAGCCAAACAAGTTGGAATTCCTGTTGTTTATGATTTTCGCTCAAAGGATATGAAATATGGCGGGCAAGGGGCGCCGCTTGTTCCTATCTATCATTATGCTTTGGTAAAGGAACTGGTTTCTCAAAATATTTTGTCGTTACCTGTGGCGGTTGTGAATATTGGCGGTGTGGCGAACGTAACTTACATTGGCCTTGAAGATGAGGGGGGAAATGCCAGCCAACCTTATATGCTTGCTTTTGATACGGGGCCAGGAAATGCTTTGATTAATGATTGGGTTGAGCAGCATACAGGTGAGCTTATGGATGAAGGTGGGCGTTATGCGTCTTGCGGTGAGGCTGATGAAAGATATGTTGCGGCGTTTTTAGAGACCCCATATTTTCATCAACTCCCTCCTAAATCTCTTGACCGAGATCAATTTGAAACCTTAAAAGTCGGGGAGTTCTCTTTAGAGCATGGAGCGGCTACTTTGACTGAGATGACAATCAAATCCATAGCCCTTTCACAGAAGTTCATGAAGGATTTGCCCAAATTTTGGATTGTGGTTGGTGGTGGAGCGAAGAATGACACCCTTATGAAATCATTAGGATCTGAGTTGGAACAGTCATTAGTTTTAGCTAAAGATATTGGATGGCAGGCGGACCAGGTTGAAGCTGAGGCGTTTGGCTTTTTGGCGGTTCGACATTTGGTTGATTTACCCTTTAGCTTTCCTTCGACAACAGGGGTAAGCAAAGCTCTTTGTGGCGGACGATTGGCTTCTCTTTAGTTATAGAAAATAATATCTCTCAGATTTAATCCTGAGAGTTGATCGTATTTTTTATCTGTTTCAATTTTCTCGATAAGACATTCCATAACTTCTTTGGTTATTTTTTGTGGTGTTTTGTTTGATGTAATCGTTTCAATCTCACGATATAAATCTGCGTATAGATTTTGTATGAAATTGGGAAGATCTTCTTGTTCAATTTCATTGTTAAGGACAAAGGCTTCAACAATTTTTGCTGTAATTAAAAGAAGAGATTTTTCAAAATCTGTTTTCATTTTTCTGATCTTCTGCGTTCAGCGCCAGATTTCGAAGACTTGGGAAGGTCTTTATAATTGGGGCATTGCGATTATTTTAAAATTAAAAAAAATTTATTTGTTTTTAAATAAGGCTATATAAGTTTGATTGTGTGTGTGGTTTTGTGGGAAATTATTTAATTGTAACGCATTTTACAACTCAATTATGTGAAAATATGTTTAAAATCAGTGATATTTTCAGTTTTCTTTGTGTGTGACCTTAATTGCTCATTTGTGAGCATTTATCGTCCTTATAGAGTACAGCATTACGCTGCGACAATCAACGATAAATTTTATTATTAAAATTTTTGTGAATTATTTAAAGGTTTCGGAGGATTTTTTCCACAACGCCATAGATTTTGACGTTGATTCCATCAACAAATATCACTTTGTTTTGGATGGAGGGATCGTTAGTCGCTGTAATGCAGGCGGTCACAGAGCCAGAGGGAACATAGAGACGGAATATGGTTTTGGCTGTGAAGTTTTCTTCATCTCTTAAAGAAAGACAAACAATGTCATTTTCTTTTGGTGTTCGGTTATGGTCAACAAAAACAATATCGCCATGTTTGATATGAAGATTTTCAAGACCGTTGCCTTCAATCACGTGAAAGTTCCCGCTGCTGGGATTGTTAGTGAGTTGAGTTAAGCGGTGATATTCTTCTTCGCCAACATCTGCAGGGCTTAGAGGATGGCTGCCTTCTTCTTGAAAGCCATTTAGATTGTTATCTCCTTCATAGCCAAAGCCGGATAAGTCATGTGCTTCAGCTAGAGTTTTCATGATGCGATCGCTTGGTGGGGTTACTAAGTCTGGTGTTTTTAAAAATTTAGTGAGGGTGGCAGGTGCAACGCCTGCTTTTTCAGCAAAAGGGGATGCTTTTAAGCCAGTGTTTGCTAGAGCTTGTTTTAACCAATCTAGTTTTTCTTGACGTTCATCCACCTTGAAGCTTTCTCCCTATTGTTTTTGTTTTTTGGATGAGTTTTTGTTCTTTTGATCGATAATTTTGTACTATTACTTGAGTTTCTGTTCAATCACCTTAGCTTAAGTTCGTTTCTTTCTGAGATTTGTTTTATGTATGATGCATTTGTTTTTATATTGGCAAATAAAAAGTCGCTACACCTAAAGGGGAAGCGACTTTAAAAGTATGATGTTAATGGCTAGTCGTCTTTTTCTATCAGAACTTTAGGAGTTACACCTAACCTTAGGTCTAGATAATTATTGATACTTGCCATGAGGTTATCCATTTTTCCTTCAAAGAAATGATTGGCATCCTCTAGGATATCATGGGTAATAACAATCCCTTTTTGAGTTTTTAGGCGGCTGACAAGATCTTCTACAGATTGGGCTGGTGCCACTCTATCGGCTGCGCCATTTACGATTAGACCTGATGAAGGGCAAGGGGCAAGGAAGCTAAAATCATATAGATTAGCTGGTGGTGCGACAGATATGAAGCCATCAATTTCAGGGCGTCTCATTAGGAGTTGCATAGCAATCCAAGCGCCAAAAGATGCGCCAGCAATCCAGCAGGTGCGTGCATCAGGGTTTTGGGTTTGGAGCCAATCTAGGCAGCTTGCGGCGTCAGATAATTCGCCTGGGCCGTTATCAAAAACGCCTTGGCTGCGGCCAACCGACCTAAAATTAAAGCGCAAAACAGAAAATCCGCGTTCCACATATGTATAATATAAATTATAGATGATTTGATTATTCATCGTGCCGCCAAATTGCGGATGGGGGTGCAATAATATGGCGATGGGTGAATCACTGGCTTTATTATGATGATAGCGGGCTTCTAGGCGCCCTGCTGGGCCATTTATAATTACTTCAGGCATATTTTAGCTGGATTTCGTCCTGTTTGACACTTCAATTATCATTTGTTCCTAGCAATTTAAGCCGATAAAGCCAAAGAAAATATTATCGGTCATAAAAAAATATGCTGAAACTTAAGCATAGAATACTTGACTTGGGAAGTCGGGAATTATATTTCTAGTTTAGAATGATTTCAAATTAGGCTGTTTTGAACTTTTTTTCCAGCTTTTTTTATTTTGCTCATCGCGACAAATGTTTTTCTTAACATGTCTCTTGATTTGAGAGCCATAAATTCAGTGCGATTGAGAGTTGTTATTTTAAGGTAGTGGTTCGTTTTAGCTATGCAATTAAGTTCTAAAGGACGTTATGCAGTGATGGCAATGGCTGATTTGGCGCATGAAGCGTGCCAGTCAGATGTGTCTCAGCCGATTGCGCTTGCCTTTATTTCTGAACGTCAGGCTATATCACAAGCCTATTTAGAACAGATTTTTATGAAACTTCGTCGTGCTGGCTTGGTGAAAAGTAGCCGTGGGCCTGGTGGCGGTTATGTTTTGGCTAAAGAAGCAGTTGATATTTCTATTCTTGAAATTATGGAAGCTGTTGAAGAGCCTGTGCAAATGACACGGTGTTCTTTGAGTGATGTTGGGGGCTGTGTTGCTGGGCATCGTTGTTTGACGCACGGGCTATGGCAGGATCTTGGTACCCAAATAAAAAGCTTTTTAGATCAAACAACTTTATCTCATGTTGTAGCACAAGCAGCTGAATTTAATGAACGCTTACAGGTTTTGGAAGTCTTTTCGGATGAACCGGCATCGATTGCGTCTCTTACAGAAGGGGATGCTTAAATGGATCGTGTGTATTTAGATTATAATGCATCTGCTCCGCTGTTAGAACCGGTTAAAGCAGCGATGGTTGAGGCGTTTGATATTTTTGGTAATGGCTCGAGCGTGCACAGCCAAGGCCGTGAGGTACATAGCCGGATAGAGACTGCGCGCGAGCAGCTTGCTAAAATGGTTGGTGCGCGAGGAGCCGATGTTATTTTTACCTCCGGTGGGACTGAAGCGAATAATTTGGCGCTCACACCGAGTTTGTTTCCTAAAGATTTGCAAGCTAACGCCAGGCTTTATGTTTCTGCGATTGAACATCCATCAGTGCTGAATGGGATGCGGTTTGAGAAAGACCAGATCACCGTTATTCCTGTGACTCGAGATGGCGTCGTTGATGTTGAGTGGCTCCGCGCTGAGTTGAAGAGTTATGCTGAAGAACCCGTTGAAGTAAATAAGAACGAACCGCCAAAGAAAAAAGTAAATCCCATTTTAGTTTCTGTGATGGCGGCGAATAATGAGACGGGGATTATTCAACCGATTGCTGAGATCGCCGAGATTGTGCATGAGGCAGGTGGTTTGCTTCATTCAGATTGTGTGCAGGTTTTGGGAAAAGTGCCGTTGCTTCTTCCTATGACGAACGCTGATTTAATTACAGTGTCTGCTCATAAAATTGGGGGGCCGCAAGGTATTGGTGCGCTAATTGTGCGAGATAGCTCAATTGTGTTGCGCGATCCGCTGGTTGCTGGTGGTGGCCAGGAGTTGAAGCGCCGTGGTGGTACTGAGAACATGGCAGCTATTGTTGGTTTTGGTGTTGCGGCTGAAGTGGTCAATAAAACTCAATCAGCTGAACAAGCGCGAGTGAGAAAATTACGTGATGAGCTTGAGGCGGGGATTTTGAATATCTCTCCGGACGCCATTGTGTTTGGCAAGGATCAAGAGCGCCTTGGTCATGTTTGTTGTTTTGCAGTGCCTGACTTTTCAGCTGAGACGCAAGTTATTCAATTTGACTTGATGAATATTTGTCTTAGCTCTGGTTCTGCGTGTTCATCAGGCAAGGTTGAGCATTCTCATGTTTTAAAAGCGATGGCGGTGAAAGAGAACCTCAGTCATGCAGCTTTGCGAATTTCACTTGGGAGCCAGAGTGGCTCTTCAGATGTGACGCAATTTTTAAAGGCCTGGGAGAGCATTTATACCAGGGCTAAGAAGAGAGGGCATGCAGCTTAAAAAGTGCTCTAAAATTTATAATAAGAATTTTTGAATTTAATTTTTGAAACGCCTATTGGAGGCAATAATGGCAGCAGTAAAAGAAACAATCGATCAGGTTAAAGAGCTCGATTTAGATAAGTATAAATATGGCTTCACTACTGATATTGAAACAGTGAAAGCACCTAAAGGGTTGAATGAAGAGATTGTTAAATTCATTTCAGCCAAGAAGGATGAGCCTGAATGGATGCTTGAATGGCGCCTTGATGCCTATGAGCGCTGGCTCACCATGAAAGAGCCAGAGTGGGCGAAGGTGGAGTATGAAAAGCCAAATTTTCAAGACCTTTATTATTATGCTGCGCCTAAATCTTCTGAGGCACCTAAGAGCCTTGATGAAGTAGACCCGGAACTCTTGGCGACTTATGAGAAGCTTGGCATTCCTTTGAAAGAGCAGGCTGTGCTTGCTGGGGTTGAAGGCGCTAAGGTTGCGATGGATGTGGTTTTTGACAGTGTTTCTGTTGTGACCACATTTAAAGAAGAGCTGGCGAAAGCGGGTGTGATTTTCTGCTCGATTTCAGAGGCGATTAAAGAGCATCCTGAATTGGTGCAGAAGTATCTTGGCTCTGTTGTGCCGAAGTCAGATAATTTTTATGCGACTTTGAACTCAGCTGTGTTTTCTGATGGTAGCTTTGTTTACATCCCACCTGGGGTGCGTTGCCCCATGGAATTGTCCACTTACTTCCGGATTAATGAAGAAAATACAGGCCAATTTGAGCGCACACTTATCATCGCGGACAAAGGCTCATATGTGAGCTACCTTGAAGGCTGTACAGCGCCAATGCGTGATGAAAATCAATTGCACGCGGCTGTTGTTGAGCTGGTTGCCTTAGATGATGCTGAGATTAAATATTCAACGGTTCAGAACTGGTACCCTGGTGATAAAGATGGCAAGGGCGGTGTGTTTAACTTTGTGACCAAGCGTGGTGATTGTAGAGGGGCGAACTCTAAAATCTCTTGGACACAAGTTGAGACAGGTTCTGCGATTACCTGGAAATATCCGAGCTGTATTTTGCGCGGTGATAATTCTCAAGGTGAGTTCTATTCGATTGCGATTTCTAACGGATTGCAGCAAGTGGATAGTGGCACCAAGATGGTTCACCTCGGCAAGAACACATCAAGCCGGATTATCTCTAAAGGTATTTCTGCTGGTAAATCATCTAATACTTATCGTGGGCTTGTTTCTGCGCACAAGAAAGCGTCGAATGCACGGAACTTTACCCAGTGCGATAGCTTGCTCATTGGTGATCAATGCTCGGCTCACACTGTGCCTTATATTGAAGCGAAAAATTCAACAGCGACATTTGAGCATGAGGCAACAACGTCTAAAATTTCAGATGATCAGATGTTTTACGCGCAAGCGCGTGGTTTGAACGAAGAAGAAGCTGTGGCGCTGATTGTGAACGGTTTTGCCCGTGAAGTTATTCAGCAGCTTCCAATGGAGTTTATGGCGGAGACGCAAAAACTTATTGGCATTAGCTTGGAAGGTTCTGTTGGCTAATTGTTGGGCCAACTCATTGGATTGAAATTAATTTTACTCCCAGCATTGCTGGTGAAATAAACAGATAAAAGACGGACATAGATTTATGTTAGAGATTAAAAATTTACATGTTGAAGTTGAAGGCCAACCGATTTTGAACGGGATTGACCTAGTTATTCCTGATGGTGAAGTGCACGCGATTATGGGACCAAATGGCTCTGGTAAATCGACCCTTTCTTATGTGATTGCTGGTAAGGAAGAGTATGACATCACTGAAGGTGATATTCTTTATAATGGTGAGAGCATTTTAGAGATGGACCCGGCTGAGCGTGTTGCGGCCGGATTGTTCCTGGCGTTTCAATATCCGATTGAAATTCCTGGTGTTGCGACCATGACTTTTTTGCGCACAGCGATTAATGCGGTTCGTAAAGAGCGCGGTGAAGAAGAGCTTTCTATTCCTGATATGATGAAGCTTATTCAAGAAAAAGCGAAACAGCTTGGTGTGAAGCCTGAGATGTTGAAACGCGGTCTTAATGTTGGTTTCTCTGGTGGTGAAAAGAAGCGCATGGAAATTTTGCAAATGGCGTTGCTTGACCCTGGTATGTGCATCTTGGATGAGACAGATAGTGGCCTTGATATTGATGCACTGCGGATTGTATCAGAAGGTGTAAACGCGCTCAGATCTGAAAAGCGCTCTATGCTTGTGATTACGCACTATCAGCGCCTGCTTAACTATATTGTGCCAGATAAAGTGCATGTTCTTAAAGATGGTAAAGTTGTTCGCACAGGCGGTAAAGAACTTGCGCTTGAGCTTGAAGAGGCTGGTTACGCTGAATATGACGAAGAGCTGGCTTAAGGAGCGCATCCATGGAACTTGTTAGAACTGACGCTGAAAATGGTCTGATCTCTTTTTCTGAGACAGCTAATCTTGATGGGCCAGCTTGGCTTAAAGAATTGCAAGATACGGCGCGCGCTGAATTTCAAGCGCTGGGGTTACCGAACCGCCGTATTGAAGAGTGGAAATATACTGACCTTAAATCAGCTATGAAAGAGGCGTTTCAACCGGCTGCCAAAGGTGACGTGAGTGAAAGCCAAATTAATGATTTGCTCGGCGCGGAATTAGCTGCACTTGAAACTCACCGTTTGGTGTTTGTTGATGGGCAGCTTGATGCTGGACTTTCTGAGCTTTCTATTGCTGAGGGAGTTGAGGTTCACTCTTTAAGGGATGCTCTTACGAATGATGTAAGCTGGTTGCAGTCTCTTGGCACTTTACAGCAAGGAACTCGTGATGCTGTGCAAGCTCTGAACCTTGCTATGATGCAAGGTGGTGCTGCCCTTAAGATTGATGAACGCAAAAAGGTTGGCAAACCGATCCATTTGATCTTTGTTGCAACATCAGGTGAGGCTAGCTCTGTTGCGTCGCGCCTCTTTTTTGATATTGGCGCTGGAGCTGAGGTTGAGTTTATTGAAAGCCATGTCTCTCTTCATGATGTGTCTTGCCAAACCAACTTAATGACTGAAGTTTTGGTTGGTGATTGGGCGAAGGTTCGTCATGTGAAGTTTACGAGCGACCATAAAGAGAGTGTGCATCTCTCTAATGTGGTGGGCAAGCTTGGCAAAGAATCTGATTATGGCTTGTTTCAAGTGACCCTTGATGGCGGCGTAACGCGCAATCAAATTGCTATTCGCTATGATGGTGATGAAGCCAAGGCTGATATCTCAGGTGTTGCTTTGCTTAGCGGTAAATCACATGCTGATATGACACTCGTTATGGATCATGCAGCTCTTGGCTGTGAAAGCCGTGAGCTGTTTAAAACCGTTCTGGATGATGAAGGTCGTGCCGTTTTCCAAGGGAAGGTGATTGTACAACCTGGTGCTCAGAAAACTGATGGTGAAATGATGAGTAAGGCTTTGTTGCTTTCTGAATCTGCTGAGTTTGATTCAAAGCCTGAGCTTGAAATTTATGCTGATGATGTGCTTTGCGGCCATGGTGCAACGACAGGACAGATTGATGAAGACTTGTTGTTTTACTTGAAAGCCAGAGGTGTTTCAGACGCTGAAGCTCGCTCATTGCTTATTCAAGCTTTTGTTGGTGAAGGTTTGGAGATCATCGAGAATGATACGCTACGTGACTATGTGATTGATCGCACGCTTGCGTGGTATGAAAAAGCGTAAAAAAGTCCAAGGTCAATTTTTGGCCTTGGACTAGCTCTCACTTTTATAAGTGGGATGAGTTATAATAAGACTGCCCTAGATTTTTTGTTTTGCGCACAATTTGCACCGATCCTCGTTTTACTCCGGCAAGGATTGTGCTCTCATTTTAAGGTAATTTGATTTGTTGGATACAACCAGAACAGTTTTTGATGTTGAAGCCGTACGGCGGGATTTTCCGATCTTGTCGAGAGAGGTTTATGGCAAACCGCTTGTCTATTTAGATAATGGTGCTTCAGCACAAAAGCCTCAATCTGTGTTGGATGCACTCAATCAAGCTTACGGTGAAGAATATGCGAATGTTCATCGCGGGCTTCATTATTTGAGCAATACGGCAACTGAGAATTTTGAAGCTGCGCGCCGCAAGGTGCAGGGTTTTCTCAATACCGGCTCTGAGGATGAAATTATTTTCACCAAAAATGCAACTGAGGCGATTAACTTGGTGGCTCACTCTCTTGGCATTGAAGAGATTGGTGAGGGGGATGAGATTGTGCTCTCTATTATGGAGCATCATTCGAATATTGTGCCGTGGCATTTTTTGCGTGAGCGCAAGGGAGCGGTGTTAAAATGGGCACCTGTTGATGATGAGGGGAATTTCCTTCTTGATGAGTTTGAGGCTCTATTAACACCAAAGACAAAACTCATTGCGATGACGCATATGTCAAATGTACTTGGCACTGTCGTGCCAATGAAAGAGGTCATCAAA
>CAXIBI010000055.1:0-17008 GCA_964022305.1 uncultured Hyphomicrobiales bacterium
ATCCGCTTTTCCCCATCATGGAAGATACAGACATCATCCGCCGCCTCAAAAAGCCTGTTAAAATTTTAAAATCAAGAGCTTTCACCAGTGCTGAACGTTACCAAAAAGAAGGCTATTTAAAACGCAGCACCCGTAATCTTTATTGCCTAGCCGCTTATTATCGTGGTCTCTCGCCTGAAAAAATTCATCAAATTTATACCAAGTCCAGCAGATCATAAGAACACTCTTTCAAAAAACGAAAAGAACAATCCATGCTCACCTCATCATCACAATCAAAGACCAAAAGCCAAGTGCCAAGCCAGCATTTGGTCATCATGGTGAAAGAGCCTCGCATGGGGTACGTCAAAACCAGATTGTCAAAAGATATTGGCCCTATTAAAGCCACCAGCTTTTATCGGCGCACAACCAACACAATCATAAAGCGTCTCTCGATCGACCCTCGCTGGCAAACTCACATCGCCATCGCACCCGACACAGCCTTAAACCTTCCCTTCTGGCCTGAAGTGAACTCAATCAGCCCCAAACGATCGTCCCAAGGTGCTGGTGATTTGGGAGATAAAATGCACGCTCAATTTAAAAAAATTGGCAAGCTGTGTGGTCAAAGAAAAAATAACGGTCTCAACATCGGCCCCGGCCCAATCCTAATCATCGGCACCGATATTCCAGAGATTAAAGCGGCTCACATAGCAGATGCCTTTAAGGCCTTAAAGAAAAAGCAAGCCCTCATTGGCCCCTCTGGAGATGGTGGTTATTGGATCATCGGTCAAAAACGCAGCCCTAAGCTATTTGACCTCTTTAAAAATGTAAGATGGTCAACAGAGCACACCTATAATGACACCCTTAAAAACCTAGATGAAGGACATTGGGCCATCACAACACCCTTAAGTGATGTTGATAACGGACCAGAATACAAAGCATTAAATCATCACAGCTGTAGATTAATTCCATCAATTAAATAAAACAACCACACCTTTTTGTAACCTTTAAATCATATAATCCTTGCTTTTAGAGGTTTAAACTTCAATAAATCTTCTAAGCAATGCACAAAACAGAAAATATATTTAAGTGATGAGTAAGACACCCTCGCATAGAACAACAAAACCCAAAGTCGCTGCTGCTCTTGCCAAATGCCGCAGCGCCTTCATCAGTGTTGGCTTTTTCAGTCTTTTCATTAACCTGCTGATGCTAACAGGCCCGCTCTTTATGTTGCAGGTTTATGATCGTGTCCTGGCTAGCAAGAGCCTACCCACATTAGCAGCCCTTGTCATCCTCATCGCAGCTCTCTTTCTATTCCTCGGTCTCTTAGAAATGGTGCGCACCCGTATTTTGGCGCGCATCGCAGATAAAATAAACACTGACCTCAGAAGCACAACCTTAAGCGCCACCATCAAACACGCCGTATTACAAACCCCAAATGTCGGCACCCAGCCCGTTAGAGATTTAGATACCTTAAAAAACTTTGTTGGCAGCCAAGGCCCCAGCACTCTATTTGATCTCCCCTGGACCCCCATTTACCTTGCCGTCAATTTCATGCTGCATTGGGTCTTAGGCGTCTTTTCAGTCCTTGCCACTTTGTTGCTTGTTATCCTCTCCATCATCAATGAGGTCCTCACAAAACCTCGCACAGAAGAGGCTATGACCAAAGCAACAGGCACTGCGTTAATGGCAGAAGAAACCAAACAAAACGCAGAAATCCTCCAAGCCATGGGAATGGAAAAGAACATTCTTAGCCGCTGGGAAAAAGTTCAAGCAGAAGCAACCAAGGCCCATCTAGCCTTATCAAACATCTCAAGCACTTTTAGCTCACTCTCTAAATCGGTCCGCATGTTTCTGCAAAGCTGCACTTTAGCTGTTGGTGCCATTTTGGTGATTGAAGGGCTCATCTCACCCGGCGCCATGATCGCCGCTTCCATCATCTTAACAAGAGCGCTCGCCCCGATTGATCAATCCATTGCCCAATGGCGAAACTTTGCCAATGCCCGCAAAGCCTATCAAAGACTAAAATCTTATTTAGGTGATGAAGATTTAACAGAGCCCCAAATGCCCCTGCCTGAGCCCAAAGGCAAAATCACAGTTGAGAAATTATTCATCGCCCCTCCGGGCGTAAAAACACCAATTCTTCGCTCTATAGATTTCACCCTAACACCAGGTGAAGCCCTTGGCGTTCTTGGCCCGACCGGAGCTGGTAAATCATGCCTGGCCCGCGCCCTAATTGGCACCTGGGAGCCACTAAGCGGCGCTGTTCGCTTGGACGGTGCAACACTTGATCAATGGAACCCAGATCAACTTGGTCCAGCAATGGGGTACCTGCCGCAATCAGTAGAGCTCCTCTCTGGCACAGTGAAAGAAAACATCGCCCGCTTCACACCAGAGCCAGACCCTGAACAAATCGTCAAAGCGGCCGTTTTGGCCAATGTGCACGAGCTTGTCCTCTCATTGCCAGATGGTTATGACACAGTCCTTGGTGAAGGCGGATATAAACTCTCAGGCGGGCAAAAACAGCGTATTGGTTTGGCAAGAGCTCTCTATAATGACCCATGCTACATCATCCTGGATGAACCAAACTCAAACCTTGACGCAGAAGGCGAAGCCGCGCTCACCAAAGCCATAGCATCAGCAAAAAACAACGGCCAAACAGTCGTCGTCGTCGCCCACAGACCAAGCGCTCTGCAAGCCTGCGACAAAGTTCTGTTTTTGCGTGAGGGCAAACAACTTGCCTTTGGCCCAAGAGACGAAGTCCTCTCTAAAATCCTGGCCAACCCACAATCACAACCAACACAAAAAACTCTAGAAACTGAGGGGCAATCATGAATAAAGAAGCCAAACCTCAAAAAACACCCGATCAAGAAATTAAAAAATACCAGCGCCTCGGTCTTTTCTTTCTTTTATTACTTGTGGGCGGCATAGGAGGCTGGGCCGCCTTTGCTTCATTGCAAGGGGCCGTCATTGCCTCAGCGCAAGTCACTGTAAAGGCCAATACAAAACGCATTCAACATTTAGAAGGCGGCATTGTCTCAGAAATTTTAGTCAAAGATGGCGACTTAGTAGAAGCTGGCCAAACCGTGTTGAAATTAGACACAACCAAAGACGCCTCAAACCTTGCTTCACTTGATGCCAACTTAAATGAACTCTTAAGCAGAAAAGCCCGCCTGATTGCTGAACGTGATAAAAAACAATCAATTAATTATCCAAAACATTTGTTAGAAAAAGCCAAAACCAACGCTGAAATTGAAACCATTTTAAATGGGCAAACCAATCTATTGAAAGCAAGGCTAGCCTCTATCAACGGACAAACCTCTCAGCTACAAGAAAGAACTGAGCAATTAAATGAGGCCATCAAAGGCTTAGCTGCTCAAATTTCATCGAAAGAAAATCAATTAGGGTTCATTCGCAAAGAGCTAACTGACCTACAATCATTACAAGACAAAGGCCTCGTCCCGCAAAACAGAATTCTTGCACTTCAGCGAGAAGAAGCCCGGTTGCAAGGCGAAGCCGGCGAACTGATTGCCCAAACCGCACGCACAAAAGTGCAAATCAGCGAAAATAAAATTCAGATCCTACAAGTTGAAAAGGACCACCTCTCAACCATCCTAGCAGAACTAAGGGAAACAACGACTGAGGCGAACCAGCTAACTGAGCAACGAACGGCTCTGGCTGATAAACTCCGCCGCATGACCATCATCGCGCCTAAATCAGGTATCGTACATGAATTAGCCATCCACACCATCGGCGGTGTTGTTGCCCCAGGTGATCCGGTTCTTCGGATTGTTCCGAAAGGGGCTGAAATGATTTTTAGCGCTAAAGTGAACCCTCAAGATATTGATCAGGTTTTTAAAGGCCAAATAGCCAATGTGCACCTCACCGCGTTTGATCAAACAACAACACCAGAAGTCACTGGCCGCGTAACGTTAGTCTCTGCTGATTCAACTCAAGACGCCCCAAACACACCACCCTATTTCAAAGTGCACGTCGAATTACCAAAAGATCAATTGGCCAGATTAAAAGACAAAGAGCTCGTCCCTGGCATGAACGCTGAAGTCTTCATTCAAACCAAATCACGGTTTGTGTTTGAATATCTGCTCCAGCCTCTAACCGACCAAGTCCGCCGCACCATGCGCGAACCGTAAACATCACCCATTAAACTCCAATAAGGTATAACTACACGAAGAAGGAGCATTGCCCTTTTCGGGCAATGGGACATGGCAGCGAGAGCTGCCCGGCGCAAGCGCCGCACCTCGTAGGACCCGCTGCTTAGCAGCGGAATAGCCCGTGAGAGAAAATAGAGTGCAATTGCTTTTACCGATGCCTAGCAAACATCTAAAGCACCTCTCCCCCCTCTAAACCACTTTCCCCGGATTCATAATATTATTAGGGTCTAAACTCTTCTTGATCGAGCGCATCAAGTCCATCTCAACTTTATCTTTTTTGGAAACTAGCAAATCACGCTTCATCACTCCAATGCCATGCTCTGCGCTAATCGAGCCACCGAACTCTAAAACCAAATCATAAACCGCACTACTGAGGCGATCCCACTGATCAAGAAAATCTTGCTTGTCCATCCCCACCGGCTGGCTGATATTATAGTGAATATTCCCATCACCGAAGTGCCCAAACGGCACCGGCCGCGCTCCAGGAATTAAACGCTCAACCAACTCATTACCTTGCTCGATAAATTCAGGGATAGCAGCCACGGGCACAGAAACATCATGCTTGATCGAGCCTCCTTCAGGCTTTTGCATAGCTGACATTTCTTCTCTAAGTGCCCACAAGTTTTTGCGTTGCGCTTCAGAGTGAGACATCACAGCGTCATTGATACACCCCTTCTCTAGCGCCCCGCTTAACAGTCCTTCCAAAGCAGAACCACTCTCCCCCTCTTGCATTGCTTCAAGCTCAATTAGAGCGTACCAGGGATAGGCTTTCCCCAAAGGGTCTTGAGACTGAGAGCTATGTTTGAGAACGAACTCAATACCTGTTCGGCAAATCATTTCAAAAGCTGCAAGCGAGCTCCCAGCGCGTGATGAAACGAACTCAAAAAACTGAGCCAACTGCTCAAGACTAGAACACCCAACAAATCCCACACGGCGTTCTTGTGGTAGGGGAAACAATTTCAACGTTGCAGCTGTGATAATCCCAAGCGTCCCCTCAGCTCCCATAAAGAGATGCTTTAAGTCATAGCCCGTATTATCTTTGCGCAAATCAGTAAGCCCGTGCCAAATTTCACCCGATGGCAACACCACCTCAAGCCCCAACACCAAATCCCGCATCATGCCATATTTTAAAACTTGAATACCGCCTGCATTGCTAGAGATATTCCCCCCAATCTGACAGCTCCCCTCAGAGGCCAAACTTAAAGGAAACAAGCGAGCTTGATTCTCAGCCTGTTGTTGCGCTTCTAATAACGTCACGCCAGCTTCCACCACCATTGAGTTACTCATCGGATTAACCGCGCGCACTTTATTAAGCCGCTTTAAAGAAACAACAATCTGCGTATTAGAGAGATCAGGCAACTGCCCACCAACAAGCCCCGTGTTTCCCCCTTGTGGCACAAGCGCTGTTTTCGTCTTTGCCGCTAACTGAACAATTTGCGCAACTTCCTGGACAGTGCCAGGTAATAAAACAAGCGGTGAGACGCCCTCATATTTATCACGCCACTCAACCAAGTATGAGCGTTGATCCTCTTCTGAAGCAAGCGCATAACGCTCTCCCACAATCGAGGTGAACTCAGCCAAAAGCTCTAAAGAAAGAGAAGATGTATTACCTTTTTTTGTCATTTATTCTCATTTCCATAACAACAAAACCTTAGGCTCAAAACCTAGGCCATGTTGACAAAGTGCTAAGCAGAATGTGCCGCTCGCTTTAACCGATCATTTAAAGCAACGCCAACTCCAACATGAGGTATCGGGCGCACAGCAATACCAGTAACACCTTGTTTGTCCATCCAATGCAAGCCCGCAAAAAGCCGCTGCGCTGCCTCTTCCAAATCACCCACTTCACTCAAATTAAAAAACGGCAGATCTTGTAACTCAGATAAATCCTCAGTGCCAAACCCAAGTAACCCTTCGCCAGCATTCACCTCAAGCGCATCAAGGCGCACAGGAACCGATGGCGCATAATGACGAAGCAACGCCCCAGGTGCTATAGGGGTAGAATTCCCCTCATGGCTCTCACTCTTACCCGTCTCATCTATACCAATCTGAGGAGAATGCACCTTTAGGTCTGTTACCCGCTCAAGCTCTTCAACTGTAATCGGCCCAGGGCGCAAACAAATAATAATCGGCTGCCCTGTCTCTTCATCTCTCTCAACTTTAACAATGGTCGATTCAAGCCCGCGCCGTGTCTCACCACCATCAAGAATAAAATCAACCTTAGCACCTAAATCACCGCGCACATGCTCAGCAGACGTCGGGCTAATCTTGCCTGAGCTATTCGCACTCGGCGCAGCCAAAGCTAATCCACTCAGTGTAAGCAATTCTTGCGAAAGTCCATGATCCGGCGCTCGAAGAGCAATAGTTGAAAGCCCAGCTGTCACCGCATCAGAAATCCCAGCCTCTTTCTTAAGCGGCACAACAATTGTCAAAGGTCCTGGCCAAAAATGCTGTACGATAAGAGACGAGACCTCATCAAACTGACCAATCTCTCTTGCCTTATCCAGATCAGAAACATGCACAATCAGCGGATTAAAGTTAGGTCGCCCTTTAGCCTCATAAATACGGCGCACTGCCTCTCCTTGGCGCGCATCAGCTGCCAAGCCATAAACCGTCTCTGTCGGCAAAGCTACCAGGCCACCAGCTACCAAAATCTCAGCCGCCTTTTTCAAATCTTCACTTTGCCCATGAGAACAAGTCAAACAATTCGTCTCCATTTACTATTTTAACTATTCCAGTCCTATTTTAAACTGGGAAACAAGCATTTCACAATGAAGCAACACTTGCATTATTAATAGAGAAAGAACAAGATTAATTTAAAAATACCATCAAGTCAGAGGACGAGAATAAATGAGCTACCAGGCACCTCTAGAAGACGTCCAGCACATCCTCTCTCATATTGTAGAAATAGATAAATTTATAGAGCAAGGCCTGGCCCGAACGCTTGATCAAGACCTATCAAATGCCATTTTGGACGAAGCTGGCAAATTCGCATCTGAAATTTTAGCCCCTCTCAATAAAACAGGCGATAGTGAGGGCAGCACATTAAACAAAGGTGAAGTCACCACACCAAAGGGCTGGAATGAGGCTTATGATCAATGGAAAGACGCCGGCTGGAGCACCCTCTCAGCACCAGAGGAGTTTGGCGGACAAAACCTCCCTCACTTTTTATCCCAAGCGGTCAGCGAATTTTGGAACAGCGCAAACCTCAGCTTTGGCCTTTGCCCGCTACTAACACAAGGCGCAGCCGACGCCATTGAACAACACGCTAGCGCCGACCTCAAACAAACCTACATGGAAAAAATGATATCCGGCCAATGGGCTGGCACCATGAATTTAACTGAACCACAAGCTGGCTCTGACCTAGCCGCCATAAAAACCAAAGCCACCCCAAACAAAGATGGCAGCTACGCCATCAAAGGTACCAAAATTTACATCACCTATGGCGAACACGACCTCACTGAAAACATCATCCACCTTGTCCTCGCCAGATTGCCAGATGCCCCAGCTGGCACCAAAGGTATTTCCCTCTTTTTAGTACCCAAATTTTTACTTGATAACGAGGGCAACCCCGCAACACGCAATGATCTCATCTGCCTAGGGCTAGAGAACAAACTCGGCATTCACGCCTCACCGACCTGCACCATGAGTTATGGAGAGAATGACGGCGCGGCCGGCTATCTCGTAGGCGAGCCAAACCGCGGTCTTCATGCCATGTTCACCATGATGAATTTAGCAAGGCTCTCTGTTGGCACTCAAGGTGTTGCAATGATGGAGCGCAGCATGCAAGCGGCCATCCACTATGCAAATGAGCGCACCCAAGGTGCAGCAATCGGCAGCCCCAAAGGCACCAGCGATCCAATCATCAAACACCCCGATATCAGACGCAACATCGCCCACATGAAAGCCATGACCATGGCCGCGCGTGCCATCTGCCTAATGACAGCCAAATATATTGACCTATCATTGCGGGCCGAAAGAGAAGAAGATCGAGAAACAGCCGAAAACAAAGCCGCATTTCTCACACCTATAGCCAAAGCCTTTTCAACCGATTGCGCCGTTGAAGCCACTTCAATAGGCGTGCAAGTACATGGCGGTATGGGCTTTATCGAAGAAACTGGCGCTGCCCAATATATGCGAGACACCCGCATCCTTCCCATCTATGAAGGCACAAATGGCATCCAGGCGCTGGATCTTATGTTCCGCAAAGTCACATTAGAAAGTGGCGATGTGCTGAAACATTTTATTGGTGAAATGAAAGAGACCGAAAAGGCACTAAGCGAAGCACCAGAATTTCAAAAAGAAGTCGGCTCTCATTTAAGCTCAGCTATTGCAGACCTTATAGAGACAAGCCAGTTCCTTGAAAAACAATTTCAAGATAAATCTAACCCTACGCCGCTCTTTTATTCAGCCTCACCTTTGCTGCGCCTCATGGGGCTTTGCTTTGGCGGGCACTATCTCATCAAAGGCACGCTGAATGCTTTAAAAACAAACGATCCTCAAACAACGAAGCAACAAGCCATAGCCGAAATTTTCGCTCACCAATTCATGGCACAAACAAGCGGCGTCAAACAACAAATCATCAAAGGAGCTCCAAGTATGGAAAGCCAAACTAATGAAATTTTAGGCGTATAAACCAAGATAGTCTTGTACAATAATTATCAATATGTCGTGGACGAAAAACGTAGGCCGAATGGCCGTCAGCGCACAAGATCAGCCCAAACGGAGCGGAGCGAGTACGGATAAGCTGATCGCAAAAAAGTGCTGCACCTCGTAGGGCGGCAGCGTAGCTGCCATTGCCCGAGAGAGAAAAAAGAAAGCATTACAAATGTCAGAACATATCGACGTAACAATAAACGAAGGCATTCAGCAGATTATCATTGATCGAGTTGATAAAAAAAACGCTCTCACAGATGATATGTACCAAACCATCGCTGACGCCCTCAAAAACAGCCATAAGACTGATGAGATCAAAGTTAACCTTCTCAGCGGCCAAAAGGGCTGCTTTACTGCAGGTAATGATTTAAAAGATTTCTTATCCTATGCCGAGCAAGGCAAGTTTGGCGATGGTGTCATAGATTTCCTCACGACACTTGGCACCTTAGAAACCCCGCTCATTCTCGCCATCGATGGCCCGGCGATTGGCATTGGCACCACCATGGCGTTTCACGCAGATCTTGTGTACGTCACACCAGAAGCGATCTTTGCCACTCCCTTTGCAGATTTAGGGCTTACACCAGAAGCAGCTTCATCATATCTCATGCCTAAAACCATGGGGCATGTAAGAGCCTTTGAAATGCTCGCCCTTGGGGAAACTTACTCTGCCGAAGATGCCTTAAACGCTGGCTTTATCAATAAAATCATCACTCAAGACAAGCTTCTTATCCATGCTTTATCGAGCGCAAAGAAACTAGCAAGCAAACCTGAAGGCGCCATCAAAGCAACCAAACAATTATTAAAAGCCGAACAAGAGCTCATCCTCACTGTGATGGAAAAAGAGGTCGAAATCTTCCGCCGGCATATAACAAGCGAAGAAGCCAAAACCGCTTTTTCTAATTTTTTAAATAAAACAAAATGAAATCTATAAAACAGAATTAATAGAGAGCTTCAGAAGCAAAATAAGTTTCTCAATAAACTAAAACATATAGCGATAATTACGAAGAAGGAGCTCAGCCCACTTCGGGCTGGGGGACATGACGCCAGGGGCGTCCGGCGCTTAGCGCCGCACCTCGTAGGCTCAAACGCGGTAGCGTTTGAAATAGCCGTGAGAGAAAATAGAGGAACACTCAACATGACAAATCTTAAAAACAAAAACCTCTTCATCACAGGCGGCTCGAGAGGCATTGGCCTCGCAATAGCAAAACGCGCCGCTCAGGATGGTGCGAATGTGACGATCGCCGCCAAGACCACCACTCCACATCCCAAACTACCAGGCACCATCCATACGGCAGCTGAAAAGATTGAGAACCAAGGCGGTAAAGCCCTCGCCCTTCAAATGGACATTCGAGATGAAGCTCAAGTCAAAACAGCACTAGAGAAAAGCGCGGATCATTTTGGAGGGATTGATATCGTCATCAATAACGCAAGTGCCATTTTCTTGCAGCCAACAAGTGCCCTTGAAATGAAACGATTTGACTTAATGCACGAGGTCAATGCCCGCGGCACTTTTATGGTTTCAAAACACGCGCTCCCCTTTTTAAGAAAAGCAGAGAATCCACACATCTTGATGCTCTCACCGCCCTTAGATATGAGTGAAAAATGGTTCGCTCCCCATCTTGGTTACTCAATGGCAAAATACGGCATGAGCTTGGTTGTCTTAGGATTAGCTGGTGAGCTGGCAAAAGAACAAATCGCTGTCAACGCCCTCTGGCCGCGCACCACCATAGCAACAGCAGCCATTGCCAATAATTTTGGGGCGGACGCCATGAAGCAATGCCGCACACCAGAGATCATGGCCGATGCCACCCATCTCATTCTCACCCAGCCTTCATCTGAGCTCACAGGTCAATTTTTCATTGATGATAGTTTATTGGCGAAACACGGTATGAAAAATTTTGATAAATACCGCGTTGATCCAACAAAGGATCTCATCCCTGATTTCTTCGTGCCAGAGAATGACGCACCACCAGAAAGTCTAAAGGCGACTAACAGGGAAAAAGACGAGATATAAATCACTTCATTTTGAACAAAAATTGCTCAAATGCGTTTAAATTCATCATAATACCTACGAAAACACTAGCCTCCAACCAAGTTTCAAGGCACTATAAATTATGTCCACTCTATATTTAACACATCCCTCGTGCCTTGATCACGAAAATGGTCCCGGCCATCCCGAGCGACCAGACCGCTTACGTGCCATAGAAAAACTCTTGAGCCACGAGCTGTTTAATGAGTTAAAGCGAGAGCAAGCGCCAACTGGCACTATTGAGCAAATCGCCAGAGCGCACCCACAAAATTATATTGACCTCATAGAGAATAGCCGGCCAGAAGAAGGCTATGCCTATATTGATCCAGACACTTCCATGAATAAATACACATGGGGTGCTCTTTTAAATTCAATTGGGGCTGCCACCTATGCTGTTGATCAGGTCATGACAGGCAAACGCAAAAACGCCTTTGTCGCCACCCGTCCACCGGGTCATCATGCAGAAACAACAAGAGCTTGCGGTTTTTGCATTTTTAACAACATTGCCATCGCCGCCGAACAAGCCCGCAAAATCCACGGCGCAGAGCGCGTGGCAGCCATTGATTTTGATGTTCATCACGGCAATGGCACGCAAGATATTTTCTGGTCAGATAAAAATCTATTTTATGGCTCAACCCATGAAATGCCGCTTTTCCCAGGCACTGGCGCGCTGAATGAAACAGGCGTTGGCAATATTTTCAACGCCCCCTTAAAAGCTGGAGATGGCGGAGAAAAATTTGAACAAGCCATGAAAGAGCGCATTCTCCCCGCTTTAAGGGAGTTTTCTCCTGATATCCTACTCATTTCTGCTGGTTTTGATGCTCATAAAGATGATCCATTAGCCAATCTAAATCTGAATGAAAGCGATTTTAGCTGGATTTCGAAAGAATTGCTGGATATAGCTGATAAACACTGCGAAGGACGGGTTGTTTCAATCCTTGAAGGAGGATACGACTTACAAAGCCTTGCACAATCAGTAGGTGTCCATATTCAGCACCTTTTAAAAGCCTCAAAATAAGGCCAAACTTAATTCAAATAATAAAACTGACAGGAAAGAGCTTTTAAAAGCCAGATCCGTTTTTAAAGGATAACCCTAAATGTCAAAAAAAGATAATTCAGACATTGCCGAAATGAGCTTTGAAACAGCTTTAGCTGAGCTCGAACAAATCGTTGGTCGGTTAGAACACGGCGATGTACCCCTAGCTGAATCAATCCAAATTTATGAGCGCGGCGAAGCTTTAAGGGCCCACAGTGACAAACTTTTAGCCAAAGCTGAGGCTAAAGTTGAAAAGCTCACACTCTCACCTGAGGGAACCCCTAGCCAAACCTCACCACTCGAGATAGAGTAAGCTCAAATAATCTTGAACATTGAAGAATAATCATTTGGAATTAAACGTGAAAACGCCGCTGCTCGACCAAATTAAAACACCTCACGATATGAAATCACTAGACGACAGTGACCTCAAAACCCTGGCCGAAGAAGTTCGCCAGGAAATGATTGAGGCTGTCTCTATAACCGGCGGGCACCTTGGCGCTGGCCTCGGCGTGGTCGAACTCACAGTCGCCCTTCACAAAATCTTCAATACCCCAACAGATAAAATCATCTGGGATGTGGGTCACCAAGCTTACCCGCATAAAATCCTCACCGGCAGAAGAGATAGAATAAGAACTCTGCGCCAACCAGACGGACTATCTGGTTTCACCAAACGCGATGAAAGTGAGTTTGACCCCTTCGGCGCGGCGCACTCATCCACATCCATCTCAGCTGGCCTGGGCATGGCTGTTGCCAGAGATTTAGAGGGAAAAGATAACAATGTGATCGCTGTCATCGGTGATGGCGCAATGAGCGCTGGCATGGCATACGAAGCCATGAACAACGCTGGTGCAATGAACTCACGCCTCATCGTAATTTTAAACGATAATGATATGTCCATCGCGCCACCCGTTGGTGCCATGAGCGCCTATTTAGCACGACTAGTCTCTGGCAAAACATATCTGTCTATTCGTGAAACAGCCAAACAATTGGCTGAACACTTGCCCAAATTCATGCAAGACAAAGCCCGCAAAACCGAAGAATATGCCAGAGGCTTTTGGGCCGGTGGCAGCCTCTTTGAAGAGCTTGGTTTTTACTATGTTGGCCCGATTGACGGCCACAATCTCGATCATTTGCTCCCCATCATGCAAAATGTGAAAGACACAGAAAAAGGCCCGATCTTGCTGCATGTAGTAACCCAAAAAGGCAAAGGCTATCACCCGGCAGAAAATTCAGCTGATAAATATCACGGTGTCGGCCGCTTTAACATCATCACCGGTGAGAAAGAAAAAGCCAAAGCCAATGCGCCAAGTTACACCAACACATTCGCCCACAGTCTCATCAAAGAAGCTGAAAAGGATGATAAAATTGTCGCTGTCACTGCCGCTATGCCATCAGGCACAGGGCTAGACAGCTTTGCTAAAACTTACCCCGACCGCACCTTTGATGTTGGCATCGCCGAGCAACATGCAGTGACCTTCGCAGCTGGCATGGCGACTGAAGGCTACAAACCATTCGCCGCGATTTATTCAACCTTCTTGCAACGCGCTTACGATCAAATCGTGCATGATGTTGCCATTCAAAATCTGCCCGTGCGCTTTGCAATTGACCGCGCTGGATTAGTAGGCGCAGATGGCCCAACTCATGCTGGCAGCTTTGACGTGGCTTATCTTGCCAACTTGCCAAACTTTACTGTTATGGCCGCAGCCGATGAAGCCGAACTTGTGCACATGGTAGCAACAGCCACAGCCATTAATGATGGTCCCTCAAGCTTCCGTTATCCAAGGGGCGAAGGCGTTGGTGTTGAAATGCCAGATGTGGGTAAAATTCTAGAAATCGGCAAAGGCCGTATCATTGAAGAAGGTAGCTCTGTTGCTATCCTCAGCTTCGGCACCAGATTAGAAGAAAGCCGCAAAGCGGCTGAAATCCTTAGCTCTTTCGGCCTCAGCACCACAATAGCAGACGCCCGCTTTGCCAAACCACTTGATGAAGCACTGATTAGAGATTTGGCAAAAAATCATGAGATCTTGATCACCATTGAAGAAGGCGCCGTCGGCGGCTTTGGCTCTCATGTCGGATATTTCTTAAGCAATAATGGCTTGCTGGATAACGGCCTCAAATTCCGCCAGCTCACTCTCCCTGACCTCTTCATCGATCATAACGCCCCAAAAGTGCAATATGACCTGGCAGAACTCAATGCCCCTCACATCGTCAAATGCGTCATGACAGCTTTGGGCAAAGAGTTCAACGATCTGCAAACCGGACAAGATTTAGCTTAAGCCAATAATCCCAGTCCCAATACATGGTCGAGATAAATCGCGGCATTAGGGAAATCAAAAACAAACGAGATCAAAATCACCACAGTGATCAATCCAGCCCATACGCCATAAAAACTAAACTCATTTAAAAACGCGCGCTCTTTTAACAAAATCAAAAAACCTGGCATCCAAAAGATAATATGCAGTAAGGCAAACAACCCTGATAAAGGCGTTAATTCTAAAACAGGTCCAATAAAAAATACAAAAAGCACCATCAAAATAAAGCCACCAACAAGCCATCTAGCTGCAACATGTCTCCAGACAAACAACAGACCAAGAGCAAAAGCTCCAACCATAACTGACAACCAAATATTCAGCCATTGCGGTACATTTTTCATCGCCTCCTCATTCCATAACTGAAGAGCTTGATGACCTGGCTCATAAGTCGCTGCAATAGAACTCTCAACACTAAAAAAGCCAATTAACAAAAAAGAAAAAACATAAACACCAAGTTTGTACATAACAAAAGCCTTTCAGAGATAAACAAAAATTAAGAAGCACCTTAAGAACCAAACCGCTTCCCACTTAAGATAAATGAGAGTTCAACCTTTATAGCTTTTATGTGCCAAGCATGTCCATTATATGAAAAGAACCAACCGCATGAGAAAGCGCTTGACTCTCACTTAATATATCAATAATTCATGATATATGGATAAATTAGACGCACTTTCATCATTTGCAGCCCTGGCTCAAGAAACCAGATTGGATGTTTTAAAGCTTTTAATCAAAGCTGGCGAACAAGGCCTCTCTGCGGGAGAAATTGGCGAACGCCTCAGCATCAAACAAAACACCATGTCAGCAAACCTGGCCGTACTAGCGCGCACCAATTTGGTGAGCAACAAAAGAGAAGGACGCTCTATCAGATATTACGCAAATTTTGTTGGTATCCGCGAACTGATCGGCTTCTTGATGGAAGATTGCTGCGGCGGCAACCCAGAAATTTGCGAACCATTATTAGAGCAAATGAAATGCCCTTAGACGTAAAAAATGAAGACAAAAACTTAATATAGTCAGTCCTCATGATGAAGGAGCGCAGCCTTTTTTAAAGGCTGTGGGACATGACGCCAGGGGCGTCCGGCGCGTTGCGCCGCCCCTCGGAGGCCTATGAGCTTCAGCTCATAAAATAGCCGTGAGAGAAAAAGAGATGATTGCATTTAAGGCAAAAAAGGTTAAACAAAAAAATCAGGTTTTCTTATGTACACTAAATTACAAAAATACACAGCCGAATTAATCGGCACAGCATTCCTGCTTGCAACAGTTGTTGGCTCTGGCATCATGGCAGAAAATTTAGCTGGTGGAAATGTCGCCATCGCCCTTCTCGGCAATACAATCCCAACAGGCGCGATCCTCGTTGTCCTCATCACAATGCTCGGCCCCATCTCAGGCGCTCACTTTAACCCAGCTGTCACCATCACCTTCGCGCTAAAACAAGAAATCTCACTAAGCGATAGTCTTGTCTACATGCTCGTCCAAATTATCGGCGGCATCTTAGGTGTTTGGATTGCTCACTTAATGTTTGATATTGATGTTGTTCAATTTTCTGAAAAGGCAAGAACCGGCAACGCTCAATGGATTGCAGAAATCGTCGCAACCTTTGGCCTTGTCTTTACAATTCTAGCTACCCTAAAAAGCGCAGCCCATGCCGTGCCTATGGCCGTCGGCCTTTACATCACCGCTGCCTATTGGTTCACTGCGTCAACCTCTTTTGCAAACCCAGCCGTGACCATAGCCAGAGGATTTTCAAACACCTTTGCCGGCATCAACCCTGAGCACGTCATCGCCTTCATCATCGCGCAAATAGTCGGCGCAATACTCGCACTCGCCGTTTGTACATTTCTTTTAGCAGAAGCTAAGAATCAAACGTAATGAAGTTATTCAACAAGCAAAATTGACGTATTCTGACTTTTCAGGCACACTTGCACTCATCAATGCGTACAACCAGACGTGGCATATGCGAACAAACATAGCGCCAAAACCAGTCAGGGAGTGTGAATATGATACCACTAGCAGTGTGCTTGAAAAGCAAAGTGAGACTGTTTCAACCTCTAAAAAAGACAAGCTTTATACTCTGCTTGTCCCTATTGACCATTCTTCCACCGCTTCCCCAAACAAAAGCCAAAACAACAAGTGTCGTCTCATTTAAGAGTAAATATGGCCTTATCCTTATAGACAGCATCCGCTCAAGAGCAGCATTTGATCTTTTTGAAAGCCTCAATGTCCCTGTCAAAAACGGTGTCTTTTATCAAACAAAAATTTTCGCCCCCAAAGATAATACCTTCCGCATAGTTTGCAACGCTTATGGGGCAAGTCACGTTTGTGCAATTATGGTGTATCCGGGTGAGTTTGCCAGCTTAAATTTTGAAACAGATGAAATTAGCCTCAGTCTACCAGGGAGCTACGCTAAGAAATATACCAACAGATTTGCAAAAGATAAAAATTCCTTCACCCTAAGAACAGAAGACAGACGGCTTTTAATCTATTGGTCAAAAATGGGGTTGAGAATTAAAAATTTCCGCTTCAAAGGGGACAGACCAAGACCAAAGCCCTACAAAAAGTGGGAAAAACCTATGCCTCCGGGTGTTGATTTATAGCTTGCATCAAGCTTTGAGCAAACCACCCTGGCAAATAACTCACTCCCTTTATCATGGCTAACAGCATTAATTTGCCACTTTTTACCCCCTTGCCCACCTGTTATTTATATGCAAAATAATCAAAAAATGAAAATAATGCATATTTTTGCACAAAAACGAACATGGCTGTGTCTGCAATCATCCTCAACTATGTGCAGCGAAATTTAAAGGGAACCATAAATTTCATGATCAAATTT
>CAXIBI010000056.1:0-16916 GCA_964022305.1 uncultured Hyphomicrobiales bacterium
AGTTGATAAATACCTAAGTTCAATAAAAGGCAAAAGGATAAAAACTAGTGATAAAACACTTCCATGATCTAATTTAGGCCGTTTTAAGAACGTTGCAGGTCAATAAATGAGAGCTTCAAACTCAAGTTTTAAAATATAAAAAGTACTCATACTATAAATCTGTGACTAAGTGAAAATTATGATGAAAATAATTTTTATGTTGCTCGCTAGCATCTATTATCATTATGGAAGTTTCAAGGATGTTTTCAAAAAAACGCGGATTTTTTGCAAATAAAAACGAATTATTTGTGGGAAAAGAGGAGGCGTCGCAAGGCTGCTCTAATCATGCCATGTGCAAAAGGCCTAAAGCTTAATCTTTACTTTGTGACGACCGCCCGGATGAGACCGTTTTATTTAAAAAGAGTAGCGGGATTAATCCAAAGGCAACAATGGTCAAACCAGCAAGGCCAGCTTCTTCAAATTCTTCACGGCTTGCAAACTCAAAAACCAATGTCGCTAAACTATCAAAGTTAAAAGGACGTAACAAAAGCGTCGCCGGCAGCTCTTTCATCGTATCAACAAAAACCAACAAAGCCGCCGCCGCAACAGAAGGGCGCATGATAGGCAGAAGTACCAACCTAAAACCACCAAGACTGTTTTGCCCTAAGGTACGCGCAGCTCCATCAAGGTTGGGAGAAATTTTATGAAAGCCAGCTTCAATAGTGCCAAGGGAAATGGCCAAAAAGCGAACCAAATAAGCAAACAACAAAGCAATGATACTGCCAGATAGGATGAGCCCTGTTGAGACACCAAAAGTTTGGCGCATAAATTCATCCAATATATTATCAAATGCGGCTAGGGGAATAAGAATACCAATCGCTAAAATCGCACCAGGAATAGCATAACCCGTGCCAGCAAGAGAGCTCATCGGGCGCAAAATAGGATGGGCAGTTACACGCTTACCATAAGCAATCAAGAGAGCAACGCTAACGGCTATAATGGCAGTTAAACTGGCAAGCAAAACAGAATATCCAGCAGCCCGCCAAAATTCAGTTGTCCAGAAAAAGTCGATAAACCTGAATGATGCGCTTAATAAACTATAAAAGGGCAAGGCAAAGCCAAGAATAAAGGGCAGGGCACAGCATAGTATCGCTAAGACTTCATGTCCTCCTTTAAGATGTACAACAGGGATATCTCTTTGATATCCCGTCGTTGGGAAATATTTTTGCTCCGATCGGGCACGGCGCTCAACATATAAAAGCGCGATAATGATTAAGAGCATTAAAGAAGCAATTTGCGCAGCACCGCCTAGGTTTGAGCGTTCTTGCCAAGTGCTGTAAACACTAGCGGTGAGGGTCTCGACACCAAAATAAACAACAGCCCCATAATCATTCAAACATTCCATTAAAGCCAGAACCAAGCCGGCAATAAGAGCCGGGCGGGCAAGAGGCAAGCCAACATTCCAAAAAGCACCCATGGGCGAGCGACCTAATGTGCGGGCAACTTCTAACGCGCAAATAGATTGCTGCATAAAACTCGCACGTGCGGCTAAATAAACATAAGGATAAAGCACCAGCGACATCACAATGATGGCCCCAGGCATGCTGGCAATATTCGGGAACCAATAATCACGCGCATCTTGAAAACCAAAGAGCGAACGCAAGCCCGTTTGTACAGGGCCAGAATATTCAAGCAAATCAACCGCGCAATAAGCCATCATATAAGTCGGCATAGCAAGAGGAAGCAAAAGCGCCCACTCAAAAAAAGCACGCCCTTTAAATTGATACATGGTAACGAGCCAAGCGGTTCCAGTTCCTATGACCAAACTCAACAGCCCAACGCCTCCCATGAGGATAAAAGTGTCTCTGATCGAGCGAGGCAAAATAGTGGAGAGCAAATGAGGCCAAATATTTTCACTTGGGCTAAAGCTCATAATAACAATTGAAATAAGGGGCAATAAAACAAGAGCGACGACCGGCAAAACCAAAATGATCCACCCCCAATTTGATGGTCGTTTTGCTAAGTGTCCCGTACTGCCATCATTGCCAGCAGGGGCCTGAAGTGTTTTATGAGGGTCACCAAAGTTCATTTAAGAGGGTGTGCTTTCAAACGGCTTACTAAATTGTTATTTCAAGGGCGAAATATGCAATATAAGGTCTATCCGATAGATCTGCACTAATAAAGTGATAAAAATATTAACTGGATTTCTAGGCACATTTTAGTGAAGCGAAAAGGTCAGATGTATAGTCGTACCCTTATTCTTTTGGCTATCAATGGCAAATCCAATGCCATTTGCCTCGGCCAAAGCCTTAGAGATCGGTAATCCCAATCCAGTTCCCTTCTTTTTACCCCCAACACCTATATAGGCTGGGTTAAGTGAGGGAGATGAGATCTCTTCGCTCTCACAGGGAACTTGATGAAACGGCTCCATAGCCTGATGAATTTCATCCCTGCTCATTCCTGGGCCTGTATCAGAAACTGAAAGCAGAACTTGGCGCTCATCGGTGAGGCGAGTTTGGACCGTAATTAATCCCCCCTCAGAGGCATATTTAATTCCGTTTGAAATCAAATTCAGCAAGATCTGCAAAAGTGAGCGTTCATCAACCTGCACAACAGGCAAATTCTCTTCCAAATCAGATCTAAGACGAACCGCTTCTTTGGCCGCCAGCTCTCTCATCAAGTGAACTTGTTGGCGCACAACTTTATTCAAATCAACATCATGAGGCGTCACATCCCATTTGCCTGCCTTTAACTTCGTTAAATCAAGCAAGTCATTAATCAGGCTTAATGCGTGTTCTGCGCTCTTATGAATGTCTTGCGCATAGCCCATATATTTCTCATTGCCTAAGGGACCAAATTGCTGAAGAGCCATGATTTCAGAAAAACCCAGAATAACATTTAAGGGGGTGCGAACTTCATGGCTAATGGCACTTAAAAGCGGAATAGACGGACCACTAGCATCAACCTCAATGCTTTCATGAAAAGCCGCTTGCTGAGACTGGGGAATTGTCTGCTTTGTGAGAGGAGCCCCCTCAAAGGTCTTAGAGAGTTGCAGCAATAACAAAATCCGGTCAAATTTGGTCAGCTTCACAGGAGTGATGAGAACATCACGTTCAAGCTTTCTTCCAGAGCGCAGCCTCACTTGGCGTAACCCAACTGAAGACCCTTCGCTAGGTGTACCCAGTTCAGACTTTAAAAGGGCCGTAAATATCTCTCGGCTTTTCGGGAAGAGCCAATCACACCCGTCATTAATCAGCGGGTCAATTTCACTATAGCCAAACTCACTAACAAAATTTTCATTAGCGTGAATAATTTTTTGTAGGCTAACCAGAGCATAGGCCTCGCCTAAGTTTTCAAACAGCGCCTCCAGTTCATCCTGATCACCCACACCAGAAAGAGCGGTCAAGTCAATCTCATTCGGTGCCCATTTTGACTGTGAGGTTTGATCTGAAGGAGAAGTAATTTCATCAATGGCTAGCTGTTCTTGAGGTTTGGCTGCAGATGAAGGTTCTGTTCCATGTAAAGACTTTGCCGTTAAAATATCTTGCTCGCTACCACCAGCTTCTTCAATGAGCCGAGCCAATTCTTTAAGCTGAGCCCCAAGGATCAAATCTTTATCTTCGGTATCGGTTTGCTCCTCAACAGAAGGAGCGGCAAGCTCCTTAGTTTCCTCTTCTGTCAATGTTGGAGTAGTTATTCCATCTGTTTCTTCTTTTGCACTTTCCTTTGAGCGGTCAGATTGGGCAACAACCTCAACAATAAGGGTCGTCCTATTATTCAAATGGCTGCGACGACAAAGGGCAACAAAATTCCCCTCATTTGAGAAAGCGTCATTTTTTCCCTGGCTGGGAAGAGCAATGTGAGCCGTGCGACCTTGTGCACTATGATGCGCTACGGCCCCTCCATTCTTATGAGGAAAATATAAATTCATCCCAATCGCATTATTAAGAGGAGTGAGCCCGCCCTTTTCTTCATTTGAGAAAGGAGGGGCCAATCCATCAAGCACCTGGCAAACTTTGAGCCAGGCAGGATGGTCCTTATCAAAGGTGCTGGCCTGTAAATCCTCTAAACTTTGAGCAGACCAGAATTTAACCCCTTCACCATTGGCCCAAACAAAGCCCGCCGTTTCACGGTCCCAGATCCAAATGGGGCGCTCATGCCGTGGGTTGCCATTGCTATATGGTAAAGTGGTTTGCAATCTAAAATCACTCACATCGAAGCACGTAATATTGTGCGAAATTAAAAAAGTAGAATTGGGGCCCAAACTAAAGGTGTAATAACAGCTAAAATGATAGAACTGTCAAAACCTTATTAGGCCACATTATAGCGTTTATACGATGAGAGTTGCAAAAGAAGCAGCTTCAAAAAAAGCGAAAAACCATAAAAATCCCCAACATTAGGCCTCTAAAGCTTGTTATTCGCTCAATAATCTCACAATCCTGAGCATTATCACTCCATTAAGCTTAAAAAAGAAAAGCGAGCCACCTGTGGCCCGCTTGTCTCAATTACATAGTATTTTAGATAAAGACCTGAGAATTTACTTCGCTAAAACTTCCATAGCAGCATTCACACCGCCTTTATTAAATTGAATACCAAAAGCTTCCATGCCCATTTCAACACCGCTTAAAGCGCCCATCAAAGTCAGCGGATTTTGATAACCAAGATGACCAATACGGAAAACTTGCCCCGCAATCTTGCCCAAACCGGCAGCGAGAGAGAGATTATATTTATCAAAAATAAAGGCCCGTAGTTCATCAGCATTAACACCCTCTGGCACGCGGACAGCAGTCACAGCATTTGAGTGTTCACCCTCAACTTGACACTGGGTCTCTAGTCCCCAAATAGTCACAGCAGCACGCGTCGCTTCAGCCAATTTCGCATGACGAGCAATAATCGCATCAAGTCCTTCATCCAAAATCATCTCAGTTGCTTTTTTGAGCCCATAGATCAAAGTCACCGGCGGCGTATAAGGAAAGAGGCCGGTCTCCGTCGCACTGATAAGCGGGGCAAAATCAAAATAACCCGGATTTAGATCAGAGGTCTTCATAGCCTCTATCGCTTTTTCACTCACAGCGGCAAAGGCCAGTCCAGGGGGTAGCATCAAGCCTTTTTGCGAACCACAAATTGCAACATCAACAGCCCAGCCATCATGATCATACTCCATAGCAACAAGCGAAGAAACTGTATCAACACAAAGAAGCGCATCATGCCCCGTTGCATTGAGTGCAGCACGCACACCGCCGATATCAGAAGTCACTCCAGTGGATGTTTCATTGTGCGTGGCAAAAACGGCTTTAATCTCACCATTGGTATCGGCTCGAAGAGCATCTTCTACCTTTTGCACATCAATGCCAGAACGCCAATCGCCTGGGATCTCAATAACCTCAAGCCCAAGCTCGCGAGAGGTTTTTGCCCAAAGAGTAGAAAACATACCAACTTCAGGGATAAGAACCTTATCACTTTGTGAGAGACAATTTGCAATTGATGCGTGCCATGCACCAGTACCAGAAGCTGGAATGACAATGACGGGATGTTTGGTTTTAAAAATAGGTTTCAAATTTTGAGCAGCTTTGACAGCGAGTTCAGCAAAGACAGGGCCGCGATGATCCATCAACGGTTGGCTCATGGCTGACATCACTTCTTCTGGCACCACAGTTGGCCCAGGAACTTGCAAAAAATAATATCCCGATTGAGAGTTGCTCATTATTAAAAGTCCTTTTCTTCCCAAAACCAGCGATAGATTTTATCAAGCCAAAGACCAAAGCCTAAAGCAATAAGAAAAACCTACCCCTTTAGTGAGTGTCATAGGTTTAAAAAACAAACAAGCCTCTTTTCTTGACATGGACAATTTATCGCGCAAATGATCAACTAACTTAAGCGGTTCGAAATAGCGCAAAATAGGGCAAGGCAGAAGAGGGTGTCATGAAAGTACCATTTATCCCTAACACATTAAAATTATTGGTGGTTTTAGGGGCGATGCTGTTAGCTGTAATGCTTTATACAGGCCATGTCCGCACCAGCTTGATGCCGTTTCCGGCGCTAAATGTTGAAAAAAGCTGGCTCATGGTCGGCATACGTATCGCTGGGTTGAAATATGATCGAGCGGCATGCGAGGCTGCTTTAAAAGCGCCGAATGTACAAAAAACATTTTCAAAAGATAACCCCTTTAAGAACGGATGTGGTTGGGTCAACTCTGTCAGAATGAGTAAATTTAGTGGCTCAAGCATCTCTCCCATAAAGCTGAGTTGCCCAATGGCAGCCGGAATGGCCATGTGGATGGCGCAAGTGGTGCAACCAGCTGCGAAAAAATATTTTGGAACCACAGTTTCAAGGGTAAAACATCTCGGTGGGTATTCTTGTCGCAATATCAGAGGCAGTCTCTTTTCAAAATACCTCAACATGAAATCAGAGCACGCCACAGCAAACGCCATTGATATTTCAGGCTTCACGCTAGCGAATGGTCAATCGGTATCGATCCTCCGAGATTGGACAAGAGGCGGCAAAAAAGCAAAATTCTTGCGCGATATTCACTATGGAGCTTGCACCTATTTTAGAGTGGTCCTCGGACCAGAAGCCAATCGCCTCCACGCCAATCATTTTCATTTTGACCGTGGGTTATTGTTGAGATGTAAATAACATAGTTTAGAAGAGTGTTATTATTACTTTTGTACGATGTAAAAATTCTACAATATAAAAATATACTAGAGAAAATAAAAAACACTGTTGAAATATATTTTAAATACTGCTTATTAGCGAATATTAAAAATAAATCTACTCGGGGGTGTAGTTATGCGTAATATTCGTTTGAGTTTTATAATTTTTCTATCAATTGTCATGGCATCTTGCGCAAAAAGTGCAGATAATATCGAAGCCAGTTATGTTTCTCCGCTTAAATATAAGGGCTATGGTTGTAGACAAATAGCCGGAGAAATGAAACGTATCTCAGCGCGTGCAGCAAAAGTCGCAGGCGTTGTTGATGACAATGCTACCAATGATGGGGTTGCAACGGCAGTTGCTATTGTTATTTTTCTTCCAGCGGCCTTTTTCATCAAAGGCAATGGCCCTGAAGCAGTTGAATATGCCAAGTTAAAAGGGGAAATGGATACTCTTGAGAAGGTAGCCAAGAAGAAAAATTGTAAAATTAAAATCAAGAAAAAGAAGAAAACTGAAACGAGTTAAGTTTTAATTTTCAGATATATAGAGGCTTCTATTTCATAATTTATGAAATAGAAGCCCAACTATAAATTCATTTACCGGACCTAAGCTGTCTCAAGCAAACCTTCAGCGGTTGCCAAATCAACACTCACCAATTGGCTCACACCTTTTTCAGACATAGTCACACCAAACAAACGATCCATGCGCTCCATGGTCATCGGGTGGTGGGTAATCACAAGAAAGCGTGTGTCAGTTGAGCGGGCCATTTCTTCCATCATCAAACAGAACCTGTCCACATTGGTGTCATCAAGCGGTGCATCGACCTCATCAAGCACACAAATAGGCGACGGGTTGGTGAGAAAAACAGCAAAAATGAGAGAAAGCGCCGTCAAAGCTTTTTCACCGCCCGAAAGAAGCGTGAGCACTTGTGGGCGTTTGCCTGGCGGGCGGGCGATAATCTCTAAACCAGCTTCAAGAGGGTCATCAGAGTCAATGAGTTTCAGCTCAGCTTCCCCCCCAGCAAATAAGGTTTGGAATAATCTTTTGAAGTGCGCATTCACTTCATCAAAAGCAGAGAGCAACCGCTCACGCCCTTCTTGATTTAATTGGGCCACACCCGAACGTAGTTTGGTAACAGCCGTTTCTAAATCTTCACGTTCAGAAATCATTGAGCCAAATTGTTCTTCGAGCTCTTGAATTTCATCTTCAGCTCTGAGGTTCACAGCCCCTAACCGGTCGCGATCTTTCTTGAGGCGAGCTACTTCAGTTTGGGTTTCAGGAATTGAGGGAAGTTCAATCGCCGCTTCAAACCCTGCAAGCGCCAAGCAAGCATCAGCTTTCACATTAAGCTTTGTTTCAATCTCTTCAGCGTGTTGAATAAGCTGCGCGCGTGCCGCCTCAAGCCGAGTTTCATTGCGCGCCTTTTCCTCGCGCAAACCCATAAGCTCTTTTTGTAACTCGCGAAGGTCTTTTTCATGGACTGTGGCTTGTGTCTCAGCCAAAGCAAGCGCATCACTTTCGGTTTTGCGCTGGGTTTCAGAAGCACTGATCTCGGTCAATAAAGCTTGGCGTTTTTCGTGAAACTGTTGAGGCAAGTCAACAAGAGAAGAGAGTTCGCTTGAAGTTTTCTCAATGCGTGTTTGTAACTCGGCTATATGAGAGTGTGCGTCTTTCGCCCGTTTTTCCCAATCACTACGTTCAGACTTCATTTCTTCAATGCGTTTTAAAGAGAGGTCCTCTTCTCGCTGTAACCCTGCCCAGTTGAGCTGGGCCTCAGAGTGCGCGGTTCTCAATTGATCAAGCTGTCTTTTTAATTCATCATATTTTTGATCAATCTGCCCTTGAGGGGGGAGAGCCTCTAAGTCTTGCTGTTGATTAGCAAGCCTTAGTTGTGAAGCTTCTGTTTCTTGTCGCCGTAATTCCAGGCGTTGCTCAACACTCGCCAGCTGCCCATCAACTTCTTTGGTCTTCTGTTCAAGAGAGCGCAAGGTTAAATGGCTGTCTTTCAGCTGTTTTTGTTGTTCCGTCAATTGAGCGCGCATTGATTTCAACTCAGTATCAACATCACTTAAAGTGTGCTCAACTTTTTGCCCTTGTGCCTTCTTTTGAGCTAAAGAAGTTTCTAAATCTTCAAATTCTTGGGCTAATAAAGGCAAACGATTGCGCTCAGTTAGTCTTTGCGGCGCTGAAGAAGACGCATGCGGAGATTGAATAAAGCCATCCCATCGCCACAAACCACCAGAGCGGCTAACCAATGCATGACCAGGTAACAAGTCCTTTTGTAAAGCGAAAGCTTGCGCTTCGCTAACAACACCAACAAAGCCAAGACGTTTTATTAATAAATCAGGCCCTTGAACAAACTCTGCAAGCGCTGGGGTGCCTTCTGGTAAGTGAGGAGCAGCGAGTGAGGAGAGAGAACGCCAATAACTATTATTTTGCGTATCATGGACATGACCTTCAAGTGGTAGATCAAGGTCATCACCAAGCGCCGCCCATAAAGCCAACTCATAGCCGCTTTCTGTTTTCAGCTCATCTAAAAGAGGTTTTTGATCGGGTCCTTGTGGCTTTAATAATTTTTCCAGCAGCGCAATCTCGGTTTGAAGCGCTTGGCCAGAAAGGGCGAGTTCATTTTCTTCTGTACGTGTTTTTTGAAGCTCATCAAGTAAACCTGACTTCTTTGTCTCGACATCATCGACCTTAACTTCAAGTCCAGAAATAGAGCTCTCTAGCTGTCCAATCTCTGATGCTAAGGCATCTTCTGAGTGCAGGCCAGATTGTTCAGCTTTTAAAGAAGTAAGGTCTTTTTGCTTGAGTAAAAGTGTCTCAATCTCATCTGTGAAATTTGTGATGTGCTTCGTTAGCTGGTCTATATCATTGGTGAGGCTGGCGCGCTGGGCACGGGTATCAGCCCGCGTTTGAGAAAGGCTGTTATATTCAGCCTCACAAGTTTCAAGAGCGTGCTTGCTCTCATCAAGCTGCGATTGAGCGTCAGTCTTTTTCAGTTTTAGGTTTGCTGTCTCAGTTTCTAATGAAGTGATATCATTCGTCAGCCGCTCAGTGATTTTCAGGCCATCTTCAATAAGTCCTTCATCGCGTGCCAAATCTGTCTTGGCGTCAACAAGGGTTTCTTGCAGCTCTTTTTCGCGGACCTTAGCTTGGTTCTCTTCGCGAGATAAACTCTCATTCGCAAGAGTTAACCTGTGAAGTGCCGCCGCGGCTTTTGCTTCAGCTTCGCGAAGAGGAGGCAGAGCATCTTGCAGTTCTTCTCTTTTTAAAAGAGCAGACGTTTCTTTGATGGTCTCTTCATCGACAAGCTTGAGAATGCTGGCTAAATCCGTTTCAGCCTTTAAAACAGCCTCACCGGCAGCCTTCCATAAAAGATGCAGCAACAAAGCTTGCTGGGCATAAAGCTTCTTGCTGATTTCCTTATATCTAAGCGCATGGCGAGCTTGCCGCTTAAGCGAATTAAGTTGGGCATCCATTTGCCCCATCAAATCAGCCAAACGTTCTAGGTTGCTCTCAGCTGCATTAAGCCTCAGCTCAGCCTCATGCCGGCGGCTATGAAGCCCTGCAATGCCGGCAGCATCTTCTAATATACGGCGCCGTGCTTGCGGTTTGGAGTTAACAATCTCACCAATTTGCCCCTGGCGAACAAGCGCGTGCGAGCGTGCGCCTGTAGCGGCATCTTCAAACAACAGTTTTACATCTTTGGCCCGAACATCCCGGCCATTCACCTTGTAGCTAGAGCCTTCACCCCGAGAAATGGTGCGAGCAATCTCAAGCACATCATCATGATTAAATTCAGCGGGGGCCGTGCGCTCTTTATTATCAATAGAAATGGTGACTTCAGCGTGATTACGCGCAGGCCGGTGCTGAGTGCCAGAAAAGATAACATCATCCATAGCCCCGCCGCGCATCGCTTTATAAGAGGTCTCCCCCATCACCCAGCGAAGTGCTTCAAGCAGGTTCGATTTGCCACAACCATTAGGTCCCACCACGCCAGTTAGCCCTGGTCGAATGATGAGATCAGTTGGTTCAACAAAGCTCTTGAAACCGAGCAATTTTAAATGCGTAATCTGCATCTAATTGAAATACCTGAAAAAAAGCTGAGCTAACTGATATAGAAAAGCTCAAACAAAGGGGCCTGATTATTCCAAACCAACACACATAACAGGCTTTTTTGAAAAAGAGAAGCCGAACAGAAAAAACATCCTAAATAAGCTTAAAAACGGCTCTCAATAGGTCCTGAGCCTAGCTTACCTTCAGATGTGGATCAATCAAGGCTTTCAGCTCTTCAATTGAAAGAGGTTTGCGTACCTTCTCACCATTAATGAAAAAGGTCGGCGTTCCCGAAACACCTAATTTCCGGCCTCTTTTCTTGATCTCATTGAGATTATCAATAAGAGCCTGATCTTTCATGCAGCCATCAAATTCAGCCCGTTTCAAGCCTGAGCGCTTCGCAACCGCATAAATCGCATCAAGCCTCACCTCTTGAGAGACCCATTTCGCCTGATTGTTTAAAAAGAGATCCACCATCTGGAAATAGCGTTTGGGCGAGCCACAGCGGGTGACGATCGCGGCGTTGCCAGCAGACCGGCCAATTGGAAATTCCCGCACGATATAACGTACCTTGCCTTTGCTGATATAGTTTTTCTTTAGGTAAGGAAATGTCTTTTGGTGAAACGCACGGCAGTGTGGGCAGGTGAGGGAGACATATTCAATAATCGTAACCGGCGCGTTCTCACTGCCCAAATACATCTCAGGCAGCGGTCCAGCCTTCATCAATTGCTCTATCGAAGGCAGCCCCTTTTCATCAAGGACAATTTCATCGCTTTTTTTCTTTTCAGTTTCACCCAACGATAATTGCGAAGATGAACAAGCAGAGATGAGACAAAGCAAAAAGAGAGAGCCGATAAGCTGCAGCAGACGGTTACAATTTATATTGGTCGTCAAATTGCCCACAGTTTCGGCTCCCCTTTAAGATAATGTGATAAAAGATTTAAAAATCTTATTCTTCTAATAAAGGCTTGAATAGTTTTTCAAACTCTTCCAAAGGCTGCGCACCTTCAAGCCGTGTTCCATTCACGAAGAATGTTGGCGTTGAGCGAATACGAAATTCTTCAGAACCAGCGTTTTTAACAGCTAAGACTTGAGCAAATAGATCTTTGTCATCCAAGCAAGTTTTAAAACTCTCATCTGTAAACCCAGCTTGTTTAGCAAGCTTTTTCAAAGCACCTACACGGTCATCAACATGCACCCATTCCTGTTGCTTTCCATAAAGAAGGTCAATGAAATCAAAATAGGCGTCTTTTTTAGGAAGGCAGCGACCAAGCATAAAGGCAGCTGTTGCAAGTTGATCCAGCGGAAATTCACGGACAATATATTTGACTTTGCCAGTTTTGATATATTTTTCCTTCAAACCAGGCAGCGTATCATTATGAAAAGCCGCACAGTGGCCACAAGTCATGGATGAATATTCAATGACGGTAATCGGCGCATCTGCATTGCCCATAACATTATCAGCAAGTTTCACAGCCTCACTCGGCTTGTTCGCAGATCCTTGTTGAAAATAGTAATAACCAACACCAGCAAGAATAGCGGCAACTACGAGACCTAAAATGAGTTTCAGTCCACCATTTGAATTTTGAGAAAGAGCCATAAAAAAATGCCTTTAATAGATTTACTTGTAATTTCGAGTGCTTTGAGCGCATGCCTTTCTTTTAATACCTGTGAGGCAAAAACAAAAACAATTTTATGTGTTTTACGAGAAAAGCTTTATTTTTTTCGCTCATCGTTGATTTTACGTGACTGAATCCCCCGCCAAAGGCGCTTTAAAGCTATTTGAAGCCGGTCTTCTTCACCCTCAAACACAGGTTCATTTGCTAAAGGCTTATCTAGATCAACGGTTTTTTGAGCGCGTTTTAGTGGCTTTGCAGCCATCGGGGCTTGCAATATACGAATTGAGGCAACAGCTTTATAGCCAAAATAACTATTAATCCTCTCAATGATCTGCGGGGCAGAGTGCTGTACCTCAAGTGCGGCTGGTCCTTCAACGCGGATTATCAAAGTGGCACCAGAGCTTTGACCAAACTGTTCAATTTCAGCCGTTTCATTGCTTGATTTCTGCCATTTGATTTGCTCAGGCGAGGTGAAATGACACAAAGGCTCACCAACAATCATATCCCAATCGGTCAGGAGAGCTGCCCGTTGAAAGCCAAATTTCTCAAATACCGGGCGTGTAATCGCTGGGAGAAAGTGCCCAACGGACTTCATGCCAATGTTTTTATGAGGTGTGTTATGTTTTTTATTTTGTGCCATTACCTTTTAAAACATCTGCCCTCTGGTGTTAAATTCGGTCTGTTTGTGTTTTGGCCTAAAGCCGGTTCGTATCATCTTATCGCCAATAAAGCGATTATATGTCTTTTAGCAGAGACAATTATTACTTACCATGGGTTAAGACGATTCGAGGGGAAACCGATGGCGAGTGGTGGAAAAGCTGTTCAATTAGGTAAACGGACTTCAGGTGAGGGTGAGACCTTGGCCCCAGAAAAAAACGTTTCAAAAAAAGCTGCTACCAAGAAAAAGTCCCCTTCAAAATCAAAAACAAAAGGTCAGGTAAAGAGTAAAACTTCTCCAAAATCAGCGAGAAAAAAGAGCGCGAATAAGAAAAACACAAATTTAAAAAGCAAAAACAAACTCTCGGCCAAATTGCTGAAATGGTATGATAAGGAACAAAGAGAGCTCCCCTGGCGTGCAAAGCCGGGCCAAATACCAAACCCATATCACGTTTGGCTTTCAGAAATTATGTTGCAACAAACCGTTGTAAAAACGGTCATCCCTTATTTTAACAAATTCATCACTCTCTGGCCCGAGTTAAAAGATCTCGCAAACGCGGATGATGAGGATATCAGAAGAGCCTGGGCAGGCCTTGGTTATTATACAAGAGCGGCCAATTTACATAAGTGCGCTAAAGTTATCCATGAAGACTATGAAGGCAATTTCCCAATCTTTGCTGAAGAACTGGAAACCTTGCCAGGTATTGGCCCTTATACAGCTGCAGCAATTGCCGCCATTGCCTTTGATGAAACAGCCACACCCGTTGATGGGAATATAGAGCGTGTTGTCGCACGCCAATTTGCCGTTACAGCTCCAATGCCAGGAGTGAAGTCAAAATTAAAAGAGCTGGCCAAAACTCTGACCCCACCACGAAGAGCCGGTGATTTCGCCCAAGCGCAAATGGATTTAGGCGCAACAATCTGCACACCCAAAAACCCATCTTGTTTGTTATGTCCTATCTCTTCTTCGTGTGAAGGCTATCATCTAGGGATTGAAAAAGATCTACCCAAACGCGCACCTAAGAAAACCAAACCAACAAGATACGGCTCAGCCTTTTTTGCCTTAAGAGAAGATGGAGCCGTTTTATTGCATCAGCGTCCTCCCGGCGGCTTGTTGGGCAATATGCAAGAAATTCCAACAACGGAATGGACTGAAGATAAAGAAAAGGCTGAGAATATGCTGAAATCACCGCCCCTCAAAGGCGAGTGGTGGTCAGTCCCTGGCGTGGTAAAGCACACATTCACTCATTTCCATCTTGAGTTAAAAGTGTATCGAATTATACCAGGTGAAGAAGCCGAGTT
This sequence comes from uncultured Hyphomicrobiales bacterium, assembly GCA_964022305.1. Taxonomy (GTDB): domain Bacteria; phylum Pseudomonadota; class Alphaproteobacteria; order Rhizobiales; family HXMU1428-3; genus HXMU1428-3. Next base: position 14,271 of record CAXIBI010000056.1, read on the forward strand.
CACGCTCTTTGCAGACGCAGATCGCTGCAAATGGGTCCATCGAGACAAATTGGCAAATGAAGCTTTACCCTCCGTGATGAAAAAAATTATCCAGCATGCTCTCAGTAGCTAGCTGAATTTATCCTCTAAGAGGTTGTTTTTACCCCACAAAAGCTGAATAATAGGCTATCTGACTAGGAGAGAGTGTAGGGGATTGATTTTTATTAATCATGTACTCGTATTTTGTTTGGAAATTTGTCATCTATCTTGCATTCTCATGACCTAATCACTTAAAAATGTATAAGATTGGGCGTTAATGCCCCAAAGTAATACAGAGTAAATGAGTATCTCATGGAAGAAGAAATTTTAGGCACCGATAACGATGATACGTTAACCGGCACAGAAGCAGATGAGCGCATAACAGGGTTCGCAGGTGATGACACCATTGAAGGCGGCGGTGGCACAGACAGGTCCATTCATTTTGGCACTCATGCAGATTACATCATCACTCAAAATGCTGATGGCAGCTGGACGCTGACAGATACTGAAGAAGCTGACGACAATCAGGGTACAGACACACTCATTAATATTGAGCAATTAACCTTCACACGTACAGGTACTTTCACACCTGAAGAATTATTAGCTCTGCAAACAACGAATGATCAGACGCTAACAGGGACCAATGAAGGTGAAATAATCTCAGGTAGCTTAGGTGATGATACAATAGACGGCGGTGCTGGTCGTGATTTTCTATATGGCGGTCCAGGTGATGATCGCATCACAGGTGGAACCGGAAATGATTTCATCAATGGTGGCACTGGAACAGACACAATTGTTTATACAGGTTCTTTTGCAGATTACACTCTAACAGCCAATGCAGATCAATCATTAACAATAACAGATACCCGCACAGGTGCTGTAAGTCAGGGCGCAGATACAATCTTTAATGTTGAGCAGGTAGAATTCGCATCAGGAGAGACAATCTCAATCGCGGATTGGATTGCAGGTGAAACAGCCTTAAACGAAATTGCGAACATTGTTGGCCAAACGCAATTTGTAAATGGAACGATCTTGAGAGATGCATTTGTGATCGACGCGAACTCAAGTGATTATCTCTGGGCTGAAACTTTGGATGGAACAGGCGTTGTTGTCTGGAGTGGCACTGATTTTGATATCTTAACTGATATCGAGCAGATTAATTTCAATGATGGTGTCGTCACACGTGATGAAAACGGTGCCTTTATTTTCACACCAGAAGACAATGGCAATAATGGCGAAACCAATTTAATCGCAGATATTGCTGGCGAGACGCAATTTGTCAATGGAACAGCTGGTACAGATGCTTTTGTTATAGATGCAAATTCAACAGGTTACGGCTGGGGAACAGCAGCAGATGGTCAGGGAATTGTGGTTTGGACCGGAGCTGATTTTGATGTGCTCCAAAATGTAGAAGAAATTCGCTTCAACAATGGAACGGTTACAAGAGCTGAAGATGGCACTTATAATTTCACGCCAACAGGCACACCGGAAACAGGTCAAAACCTAATCGCAGATGTGGCCGCAGAAAACCAAACAATCAATGGGAGCGAACGACCTGACATTTTCACAATAAATGGTGTTTCAACTGATTATGGTTGGGCTGAAACATTAGATAGTGAAGGCGTTGTTGTCTGGAATGGCCCAGCCTTTGATATTTTAAATAATGTTGAGCAACTTCAATTTACCAATGGCGTTGTAACTCAGCTTGCAGATGATACCTTTGTTTTTGCCTCAAATGCAGAAATTCAAAACCTAACCGGCACAGCTGGCGCTAATACGCTAACAGGTGGAAATGCAAATGACACCCTAACTGGCGCGGGCGGTGATGATCAGCTAACCGGCGGAACAGGGCTCGATCTCTTTGTTGCCTCTGTAGATAATGGCGATGATACCATCCTTGACTTTGAAGATGGCTACGATCTTATTGATTTTACGGCTCTTACCGGTACAGTTGATGAGTTCGCTGATCTGACGATCACGCAAGCTGGTGCCAATGCAGTCGTGACATTTGATGGTGGCAGTTTCACTGTCAATGGCGTTCAAACGGATACGCTGACTTTCAATGATTTCATTTTTGCTTAAAATTTAAGTAGGGGGCCAAAGGTGAGTAAATTGCAAACAAATAGAAGACCATTCGCTTTCATCTCATTGGTTGCTATTCTAATTGTAACTATGATGGCTAGCGGTTCATCTTCTTTGCAAGCAGCCTCGCCTGGTTGGAATAATGGCAAAATCAAATGGATGAGCTTTGCAAGAGGACTAAAAGAAGCGAAAAGAACAGGTAAACCTATGTTCGTCGTGTTTGAAGCCAAATGGTGCAAAATGTGCAAACAATACAGGCGTTCATTTTATAAAAAAAGCGTTGTAGCCATGTCTAAGAAGCTCACCATGGTTATGGTCAATATTGAAAAACATAGAGGCCTGCAAAAGAAATACTCGCCTGATGGCGGTTACATCCCAAGAACCATGGCGTTTTCTTCAGATGGCTATTTAAACGAAGGCCTAACCGCCTCCCACCCAGAGTTCAAATATTTCATTGAACCAAAAAGTGTTACTGAACTACTAAATTTCATGAAAAGAACCGCCGCGCAGTAAGCTCTTATCTTACAAGAAAAGTGCAATAAAAAC
>CAXIBI010000057.1:0-16684 GCA_964022305.1 uncultured Hyphomicrobiales bacterium
AGTTTGGGTCGCTTGAAAATAGTTTCATGGCTGCTTTGGACACCGGAACCTCATCCAAATTAATTTTAGCGCCGATATTTGATACGTTTGATAGTTTTTCAAGGTCGGCAATTAACCCATCGGATAAGTCCATGGCGCTTGTAGCAGTGTCTTTTAAAAGAGAGGCTAATTCACATCTAGGTGTTGGTCTTAGATATCTTTTTATGAGTTTATTGTTTTCTTCATCGCTTAGGCCAAGTTTGTTTCCATCAATGAGTTTTTTGCGTAATTGATAACCCAATGCTGCATCACCTAATGTGCCACTGACATAAATATGATCTCCGGCCTGTGCGCCTGATCTTTTAACCATTTTCCCGCTCTCAACCTCACCAAAAATGGTGACTGACAAAACCAAAGGTCCTTTTGTTCCTGTTGTATCACCGCCTAAAAGGTGAATGCCATATTGCTCCATAGTGTCCTCAAGCCCTTTGCAAAAAGCTTTGGCCCAGCTTGGCTCTGGCGCAATAGGAAAGGCAAGACCTAACATGACACTTTTGGGTGTGGCACCTTTGGCCGCTATATCAGAAAGGTTCACAGCTAATGCCTTGTAGGCAATATCATCTGGGCGATCATCAGCAAAAAAATGCTGGTCTGCGATAAGCATATCTTTTGAAATGATGATATCTTGATTTGGAGATGGTGTGAGAATGGCGGCATCATCGCTGAGTGAGAGACTGCCCTTCGAGCGGCATAACGGTTTGAGATAGGTTTCTATGAACTCATTTTCAGTTAGCATCTTTACCTCTCACGGCTATTCTGCCGCTGTAGCGGCAGGCCTGCTCTCTTGCTGTGCTTCAGATTGCCCACTAGCAACCGCACTGAGCGGGGCTTTTTTTAGTGGCGCTTCAGGTTGCCCACAAGCAACCGCGCTACCCCGGACTTCGCTAGCGCTACGCCATGTCCCTCAGCCCGAAAAGGGCTGAGCTCCTTCTTCGATAGCTAGAATTTCAATATTTATATTGATGGTACCTGCTTTACTCTGAGGCACCATCAACGGCGTTTTCTGTTTTCCATATGTTTTGTAAAACAGCGTTGACCACTTTGGGCTCGTCTTTTTCAAAGAAGGCATGGGCGACATCAACATACTCGGTGATCACAACAGCGTGTGGAATCTCTTTTCTTTTTGTCAGCTCATATGCACCGGCTCTTAAAATCGCTCGGAGTGTACTATCAATTCGGTTCAACCGCCATTTTGAGGCTAGGTGTGTATCAATCACCGGATCGAGCTCTCTTTGGTTATCAACAATACCAACAAGGAGATCCTGGAAGAAAGCTGTGTCCGCTTTGCTCATATGTTCGCCTTCAACTTCTTTACCAAGACGAAAAGAGACAAACTCGTTCATCACTTCATCAAGCGTTGTTTGAGCGACATCCATTTGATAAAGCGCTTGCACAGCAGCAAGACGAGCACTTGAGCGACGGTTTTTGGCAGTTACGGCCTCATTAGATTTAGCCATTCTGCTCATCCTCATCATCAGCGATGGCACTAAACTCATCTGTTAGCTCGATAATTCTAAGGCAAGCAAGGGCTGCATCTCGGCCTTTGTTTTTTTGATCAACCGAGGCGCGTACCATAGCTTGATCGTGATTTTCGACCGTAAGAATACCGTTGCCTAGCGGAATTGATTCCGAGATGCTGGTTTTCATTAAGGCTGCAGCCGGTTGGTTAGCAACGATATCATAATGAGAGGTTTCACCTCTAATGACGCAGCCCAGGGCCACACAGCCATGGAAATAAGTATCCGGCTCATCATCAAACAAACCATTATCCAAGGCTGCGCCTAAAGCTTGCGGGATCTCTAGTGCGCCTGGAACTTCAAACACTTCATAAGTGGCATCGGCTTCAGCTAGTGTTTGCTTCGCCCCTTTTAATAATTCAGCGCTTACATCTTGATAATACGGGCTGATTATAATCAGAATATGTTTGGTTGACGGTTTATCTGTCATTGATTTGTTCTTTATGTGTTTTTTCTAAACTTGCGATCTTACCACCTTCTTATGTCACCCTTAGCTTTGAGGCAATCATAAAAGGTAATTTATATATCTTGTGTAATTGGCTGATGACCAACAATCTCTAGGTTATAACTTTCCAGGCCAATGATTTTTGGCAATTTGGAATTGGTCAATAGGGTTATTTTTTCAACCCCTAAATCGGATAAAATCTGAGCCCCCAAGCCATACTCAACCAGACGCTCTTTGCGCTCATCGTTTTTTTGCGATGTGTTTTCTTCAGTTGAACTGGATTTCACTGTTGAGAGGGTTGCCATCAGGTTCTTGGCTTCACCATGGCGAATAAGCACAATCACACCTGATTGTTTCTCATTGATGATCTTCATTGATGTTTGAACAGCCTCAGCACCTGACATATCGGTATTTAAACCAACAATATCTTGCAGGACATTACAGCCATGCATCCGCACCAAGGTTGGTTCACTAGGGTTAATCTCACCTTTAATCAAAGCCAAATGCTCAACGCCATCAACTTTTGATCTGTAAACCCGGCACATGAATTCACCACCAAATGGGGTTTCTATCATTTGCTCTGCAAATTTATAGACCAAACTGTCATTGGCTCTGCGATAGGCAATTAAGTCTTCGATGGTTCCAATTTTCAAATCATGGATTTTGGCAAATTCTATAAGGTCTGGCAATCTTGCCATTGAGCCATCATCATTCATGATCTCGCAAATTACGCCTGATGGGTTTTGCCCAGCTAAGCGCGCTATATCAACAGCGGCTTCTGTGTGACCGGCTCTAACCAGCACTCCGCCTTCGCGGGCAATGAGGGGGAATACATGGCCTGGTGAGACAATATCATTAACATTGGATTGCTCATCAATGGCTACTGCGATTGTGTGCGCTCGGTCATGGGCTGAAATACCCGTGCTGATGCCTTCTCGTGCTTCAATTGAAACAGTAAAAGCTGTTTGATTACGCGCCTGATTATGACGAACCATATAATCAAGATTTAATTTATTGGCGCGGTCCGCATCCAAGGCCAGGCAAATAAGCCCTCTGCCGTTTTTTGCCATGAAATTAATCGCATCACTATTGGCAAAACACCCAGGGATAATGAGGTCACCTTCATTTTCGCGGTCTTCGGCATCGACGAGGATAAACATTTTTCCTTGCCGTGCATCTTCGATGATTTCCTCGATAGGTGAGATGCCAGATGGGGGCGTGGTTTGAGTTTGGTTTTGTTGTTCGTTCATAACTCTTTATTTGGCTTTTTAAGCCCCTTCTTTCGCCTGCTCACTTGTCACCTGGTTCGCCCTTAGGGCATAGCGGGCCAGCACATCAACTTCGATGTTCATTTTTGTGCCCTCTTTGCAGAGGTGCCATGTTGTCTCATTAAAGGTGTGGGGAATAATCGCCACTCCAAATTCATCACCCTCTACTTCGTTTACCGTGAGTGAGACGCCGTTTAAGGTCACGGACCCTTTAGGCGCGATGAAAATTTTCAAATGATCCGGGACTTTGATTATAAAGCGGTGGGCGTTGCCATCCTCTTTGGTTGAGATGATTTCAGCCACCCCATCAACATGACCAGAGACGATGTGCCCGCCGAACTCTTCGCCCATTTTCATTGCGCGTTCTAAATTGATTTTTTGCCCTTCTTGCCAACTATCTAACGTGGTTAGTTTTAGGCTTTCTGGTGAAACATCAACGCTAAAAATTGTCTCACCTGCATCGCTTTTTTTTAATTCAGTCACGGTGAGGCAGCAGCCATCGCATGCGATTGAGGCGCCAAGATCTATGGTCGAAATTTCATAATGGCAGGCGATTTCGAATTGGCCTGCATTTCTGCGAACCAATGTGCCTGTGTCAGTGATTATACCGGTAAACATTTCTTGTCTTATGCCTTATATTGAAAGGGTGGTGCAAGGCCTTTTCGGCCAAGATTTAAAGAAAGTGGGGCTGAGAATAGTTAATCCCCCCTCAAATAGACTTACTTTTTGGCTTTATCTCTGATTTATATCATGTTTTTCACTACTTTACAGAAAATTACATTCAACCATATTTATTTCTTTAGATATTGTTCCATGGTGTTTGAGCCTAGTTCTTGTGTTGAATGAAGCTCAAACCCACAGTTCTCTTCTAACCAACTTAACGGATGAGTGCTAAAGGGGAGCATTCCATCTTCTTTAAGCTCGCTTGCCCCTTTGAAGATATTCACTTGATCAACTATACCGCTTTCTAAAAAGCCTTTTGCGGTGGTCGGTCCGCCCTCTATCAATAGCCGTGTGATACCTTGTTCAGAGATTGCATGGGCTATGGATTTAGCCTCTAATTCCTCTTGCCCCGTACTTTGATTTGTCTTTGGCTCAACCAACAAGAGCTTACAGCTTCTTTTTTTATAGGCTGCCATTTTTTGCTCACTATGATCCGTGCTCGTTATAACCCATGGGACTTGATTGGGAGATGGTTCAGCTGTTGTGTTAAAGACTTTTAGAGTTTCAGACAAAGATAAGTTTTGATCTATAATTATAGGTTGCGGGCTTCTTTTGCTAAGCCCATTGAGACGACAGGTTAATGTTGGGTTGTCATTTTCAGCTGTTTTACGGCCAATTAAAATCGCGTCTGCTTCTGCTCGCAGCACATGCCCTCTCATACGCGCTAACGGTGAGGTGACCCATGTTGGAGAGTTATCGCTGGCTTTTGCGACCAAGCCATTTGAAGATACTGCCATTTTAACGATAATGTAGGGGCGGTTTTCTGTGGCTCTTAAAAAGTGGCCTTTATTTATATGATCCGCATCTTCTCTACAAACACCTGTTACCACTTCAAGCCCTGCGTCTTCCAAGCGTTTTAGCCCTGTACCTTTTACGCGCTCATCTAAATCTGTTGAGCCAACAACCACGCGCTTAATGCCGGCATTGATAATCGCTTCTGTACAAGGCGGGGTGCGGCCGTGATGATTGCACGGCTCTAAGGTAACATAAAGCGCCGCGCCTTTCGCCAGATTTCCAGCTTGTCCAAGGGCTTGAGGTTCACCATGGGGAATGCCGCCAACACCAGTGACGCCTCTACCTACAATAAAAAACACGCCGTCAATTTCTTGCACGACGACAGCACCAACAGCAGGGTTTGGACTTGTTGTCCCAAGTCCTCGTCTGGCTAAATGCAAAGCGCCTTGCATAAATTTTTCATCGTGATCTTGTTGCATTGTCGGCAATCAGCTCGTTGAGCCTTCACTTAAATTTTAAGGCTTACTCAGCCTCTTCTTCTTTGTCAGATAATTCGTCTAGTACGCCTTCAAAGTCAGCCGCTTCTCTGAAGTTTCTGTAAACAGAAGCAAAGCGAACATAGGCGACTTCGTCCAGCACTTTTAAAGCGTCCATCACTAAACCGCCGATCATATCTGATGTCACGACTGACTCACCTGAAGCTTCCAGTTGGCGGACAATGCCAGAGATGAGCTGATCAACACGCTCATCATCGACTTTTCTTTTGCGCAAGGCAATACGGATCGAGCGATAGAGTTTATCACGGTCAAATGGCACTGTGCGACCATTTCTTTTCGCAACTGATAATTCGCGAAGTTGTACTCTTTCAAAGGTTGTGAACCGCCCACCGCATGTAGAACATGAACGTCTTCTGCGAATAGAATGATTTTCTTCAGCAGGACGGCTGTCTTTTACTTGCGTTTCTTTGTTGCCACAATAGGGACAGCGCATTCTAGTGATCCTTAAATTTAATATATGGGGAGTTTGAGTTTAGCTGGTATATTATCTGAGAATATAAAAATTAAGAAGGGCTCTCACCCTTAAGTCCCCTTAAAAATAAAGGAACTTAAAAGAAGAGCCCTTCTATTTAACTCAGAAAACAACTGATTTAGCTTAAAGCGCTGCGTTGTAAATTGGGAAGCGGCTTGTAAGGGCAATTGCTTTTTCTTTTACCTTTGCTTCACAAGCGGCATTACCTTCAGCGCTATTGGCTTGCTGTAGGCCTTCTAAAACTTCAGTGATCAGTTCACCGATTTCAACAAATTCAGCTGTGCCAAAGCCACGGCTTGTGCCTGCTGGCGAGCCGAGGCGAATACCTGATGTCACCATTGGTTTTTCTGGGTCAAACGGAATACCGTTTTTATTACATGTGATAAACGCACGGCCCATAGCTTCTTCAGCTTCGTTACCTTTTAGATTTTTCGGGCGTAGATCAACCAACACAACATGTGTGTCTGTTCCGCCAGAGACAAGATCAAATCCACCTTTTTTCAAAGTCTCACCAAGAGCTTTGGCGTTGTCCAAAACATTTTGCGAGTAGGTTTTAAACTCTGGCTGAAGCGCTTCACCAAAAGCAACAGCTTTTGCTGCAACCACATGCATCAACGGGCCGCCCTGAAGGCCTGGGAAAATGGCAGAATTGAACTTTTTGCCCAGCGCTAAATCATTAGACAAGATCATGCCGCCGCGTGGACCACGCAGAGTTTTATGGGTTGTTGTTGTTGCCACATGTGCATGTGGGAACGGAGAGGGGTGAACGCCAGCTGCAACAAGGCCTGCAAAGTGAGCCATATCAACAAGGAGATAGGCGCCGACTTCATCTGCAATGGCTCTGAAGCGAGCAAAATCAATTTGACGTGGGTAAGCTGAGCCGCCTGCGATGATCAATTGAGGTTTATGCTCTTTTGCAAGACGCTCGACATCATCATAATCAATAAGGTGCGTATCTTTATCAACACCATATGACACTGCATTAAACCATTTACCTGACATATTTGGACGTGCACCGTGTGTGAGGTGACCGCCAGCGTCTAAGCTTAGCCCTAAAATTGTGTCGCCTGGTTTTAAAAGAGAGAGGAATACGCCCTGGTTTGCCTGACTACCTGAGTGCGGCTGAACATTAGCATATTCACAATTGAAAAGTTTACAGGCACGTTCAATGGCCAATTCTTCTGCTTTATCTACAAAGTGACAACCACCATAATAACGCTTGCCTGGGTAACCTTCTGCATACTTATTCGTCATTAAAGAACCAGAGGCCTGGAGCACAGCTTTAGAGACGATATTTTCTGATGCGATGAGCTCAATTTCATCTCTTTGGCGGCCAAATTCTTCAGTGATGGCTTCAAAAATAGCTGGATCACTTTGCTCTAGGTTTTGTGTAAAAATAGATGTCATTTCAGACCTTTCCTGTTTCCCCCACTCTTCAAGAGACCTTCCCTGGTGACGTTTTGTTTTGTCTCTTTTATAAGCCTCAAACCTTTTAAGGCTCTTTTCCAGTTTAGGGTGGGGTTCGCTCTATTTATGCTCTTTAGCTCTGCTTAGGAGTTCTATCAACCATTCAGCAGCTGAATTAAAAATGTGCCTTTCTCTAGCACGGTGTATCCAGCACAACAAGTATGCACTTTGTCTTAGTTGAGGAAATTTTTAGTAAGTTTAGCGGGGGGAATGTTCTTGTAATATACGGCGATTTAGTTTTTTAACGGCCAAATTGGTCATATGCTCTCGTGTCATAGCTTTTGGCCCTATTACAGTTGCTTCAAGCCCTGTTGCTGCATCTATGGCTGTCACTCTTTGGCTGTGACCAACGACTTGAAACTCAAGATAAACTTCGCCCTTGATGTTTGGATGATTTGCCATTGACCTTCTCTTAGAGCATGTCATTTTTTATTAAATTCAAGGTCATGCTCTACCTTTTTATTTTTGCGTGTCTTTTATCACAAAACCGGTATCCACTTTTGTTCGACACACACTAGATTGAAATCACATCATATTTAAATTTAAAGAACGGACATGAGTATAGGGAGATTCTTTTATTTTAAAAAGAGAGCGTTTTTCTAATAAAAAAGCCGCTCCCAATTAAGAAGCGGCCTTTGATCAGTTTGTATAGCATAAGCTCAGTATTAGTAATTCGCAGCTGTCGCTCCAACACCGTCTTGCTTATAAAGATCACGACGGAAATGAACTGTGCCATCTCTTGTTGCCCATGATGTTACATAGACAAAGTAAACTGGAGCTTTTGTCTTTAAACGCACATCTTTGCGCTCACCGTTTGACTGCATTTGGTCAACGCGGCTTCTGTTCCAGTCTTTATTATCTTGCAAGAGCCAGGTCACAAGCTGTTTAACATTTTGAACGCGGATACAACCTGAGCTATTTGCTCTTAAATTGCGTCCAAACAAGCTTTTGGAAGGCGTATCGTGCATATAAACGGCATGCTTATTATGGAAATTGATTTTTACAAAGCCCATTGAATTGTCTTTCCAAGGGTCCTGACGGTAGCGATAATTATACACCGCGTTTGAATTCCAATTGATCTTTCTTGGATCAACTTTACGGCCATTACCGTCTAGTGCAGAAATCTTAAAACGCTCTAAAAGATCATATCTACCACGTTTGGCCTCAGCTCGCGCTTTTGGTACTAAATCTTTACGTACGATGCTTTGAGGCACATTCCAGTAAGGATTAAAGTTGATTTCGTGGATTTTACTACGTAAACGCGGTGTTTGACGATCAATTTTGCCGACAACAGCTGCGTGGCGTGAGACAATGCGGCCATTTTCAACAACTTCAATTTGTTGTGCTGGAACATTCACTGACACATAACGTTTTGCTGTATTGCGCGTTAGGGCATTGAGGCGAGCAATGTTTGTGCGCAATTGGCGCAGGCGAACTTTTGCTGGCACATTCAAGGCCCGAAGCGTCCTTCTATCTACAATGCCCATTGGTGTTAGGCCATGGCGCACCTGAAAGCGCTTCACTGCGCGCTCTACGTAATAATCGTAAGTTTTAAAATAGCTTGAGTTTTTTTGTAAATCGCCAGTTAGCTCTAGGCGTTTACGCAACAAGGCTACGTTGGGTCCACTATAGCCCGGCCCCATTTTGCCTTTAGGAATTTGGCGCCAACCACCAGCTGAAACGATTGCTGCATAGCGTTTCACAGCTTGTTTCATTAAAGGTAGATTGCCTTTATCTAGTGTCGGAAACCCTTTTGGTGGGTTTATTTCCCATTCTCTTGCAGCGGATCTGTCGAAAGTTTGGGTCCAATTTACGCTGTCTTGATTCCCACCAAACCAGCTGTCATACGCATTTGCTTTGGTGCCCATAGACAGAGCTAGAGTTGATGACAAAGTTGCGATCACTGCGAATTTGAGAGCAAAACCCTTCAAGTTAGCGTATTGAGCGTGATGTTTTGGCAGTTTTTTTGTCTGTTGCATTCTTTTAAATGTCCAAGCATTTGTGAATATTTTAAAAGTTTAATCTCTTATCAACCATAGAGTATCCTGTGAATTCCTCACAGAACAATTAATAAAAACTAACACACTGTTTTAAAACAAATTTTATATCATACTATCCCGGTTCAGCGTGTTTAATCCAATTAAGAAACCTTATTTCAGCATAGAAAAATGTGATTCATTCAAACCAAAATAATTTTCTTTCTAGTGTACGTCTCTATGCTCCGATTTCCAGTCACAATTATGCGAGCAAATTTTAAGATTTTGTTAACTCATCGCTTCACATGCCTGTGTGCGTATTTCATCACACAAGATTGAGACTGAAGTTTAAATTTATAAATTCCGCATGTGAGAGAATTTGTACAATTTCTTTGAAAAAACACAAGCTCTATCACTTCACTCCAGATTTAAAAGATAGAACATGTGACATTTTAGGCGTTTTTATGGTTTAAGTGAGAGTTTTTGAGGTTTTTAAGTTTTTTAAACTTATTTACTCGCGGGCTATTCTGAGGTTTGATTTCTCTCACGGCTATTCCTCGCTGCACTCGGGCCTACTTTTTAGACGTGCTTCAGATTGCCCAGCAGCAACCGCACTGTGCGGCGCTAAGCGCCGGACGCCCCTGGCGTCATGTCCTACTGCCCTGAAAAGGGCAGCACTCCTTCTTCGTAAAGTGAGTTTAGAGATATATTAATAATGATTTGGATGTTTTTTAGAACTATCTCGCTAGCCCTTAAAGCTCTGCAAAACATCCATGTAGATAAAGAATAACCCCGGTGCCGCAAGGCAACCGGGGTTATTTGGACTTTGAGACAACTGATTGCCTACATTTTTGAACCCTACAAACGGAACCTGATTTGATCCGTCCAATAGCGCTCTAATTGTAAGAGAGACTTGTTCACCTCTGAGAGGTTTCCTTCAGAAATCCCAGCCACCTTTTCTAGTGCATTGAGCTGACGCCCATACAAACCATTAATGATGTCGCAGACTTCCTGTCCCTTATCAGTCAATTTCACCCGTACCGAACGGCGATCCGTGTCTGAGCGTTCATGATGGATGTATCCCATATCAACAAGTTTCTTAAGGTTATAAGAAACGTTAGATCCAAGATAATATCCACGTGAACGTAGTTCACCAGCCGATAGCTCGCTTTCACCAATATTGTATAAAAGCAAAGCCTGGATGCTATTAATCTCTGAACAACCGTTCCGTTCAAACTCATCCTTGACAACGTCAAGAAGGAGACGGTGCAGTCGCTCAATCATTCTCAGAGATGACATGTACTCATCCTTCAATGAGCCATCCACTTCTGAGGTCTCTAATTCCGGCTTATTTTGGGCATAAGTCATTTCTGCCTCATTTGTTGTTACGCCTACCCTGTAGTGACAGTAACTAACATAGCGATAAGACACTAAAATCCGTTTAAAAAACGACCTTAATTTTACGTTAAATTTTTTCGCATTTATCTAAAAATGTAACAAAATTTGCGATAAATACCGTTTAATTTCAGTGTTGAAGCCCATATTAGGCTACAGCCTAATAATCAACACCTAATTCCCTGCTAGGTAAGTTTAAAATTTCTTCAGTTGGATCCGTAAAATATTGCTCAACCATTTCAACTGATACATCTTCTAATTTAGCAGGGCTCCATGTAGTAGCAGACTTGTTTATCAGCTTGGCCTCAATGGCGGGGAGGAAGTTTTCTCCCTCGATGAAATGTTTTGCAAGGATGAAATCTTGTCTTAAAGCCCCATCCACGCCAAGCGACTTTGCTTTTTGAATGGCTTTTAAAGTTACCTTCAAACTTAAAGGGCAAGCTTCTTTCATATCTTGAAGAGCTTTTAGAGCCCAGTCTTTGTTCTCAGGTTCATCTTCACTGACCTCAATTAAGCCGCCTATAATCTCTTCAACCGTGTTTTTTGAAAATACTCTGGTTATAAGGGGTTCTAATTTTTCAATATCGCTTTGTTCTATTGTTTGGTTCATACCATCCAGGAAGGGGTCAATAGGTTTCGCTTCTCTAATACCCTCTCTGATGGTTTCGAACTTTGAGGCATCAATGCAAAACTCTAATAGCTTAAGATAAACCGCGTCATATCTGTTCACTGAGTGACCAGTTAAACCAAGATAAGTTCCAATGGCACCTGGCATATTGGCCAAGAGATAGGTAGTCCCGACATCTGGAAAGAGACCGATTTTTACCTCAGGCATGCTCCAGGCATAATTTTCACCAGCGATAATGTGAGTACCATAATGGCTTAAGCCAACACCGCCGCCCATAACAATTCCGTTAATTAATGCAACAACAGGCTTGGTGTAACATTCTATGGCCCAAATTGTTTCATATTCATTTTTAAAACAGTTGAGCGCTTGCTTTTTACTTTTTTGGGCAATTTCAAAGACTTCTTTGACATTTGCGCCGCTTGAAAAGTATTCAGCATCGTCTGACTGGAGGAGAATTGTATAAACATCTGGGTCTTCAACCCATTTTTTATAAGTGCCGATTAGTTTTTGGCGCATGGCAACATTAATGGCATTTCGCTGTTTTGGTGCATTGAGTGTGACTAAACCTAACCGATTTTGTTTTTCACAGGTTAGCTCATCACATTCAATTTCACTCTGCTCCAAATCCATATTGTGCATCATTCTCTCAACTCGTTTGACGTTTTTGTTTGTTGAGCTATACATGAACTGCCCACAACCTGAAAGAACCTTTTTATGAAATCCTTCTTGGCATTGGTGCTCTTTTTCATGTCTTTTGTTTTTCTCACCCCCCCTTTGTTTGCGCAAAGTAAAGATGCGGGAGAGCAGCAGCTTGAGGCTCAACGTTCGAAGCAAGGCCACCGCGTTAAGAAGAAAAAAGATTTTTTCAAAAACAAATCTCCCTTACCTTCCATTAAACTCCCTAAAGGGTGGGATGGATGGTTCTCATCAGGGCCTAAAGAAAAGGCTAAAACGAAAGAAAAGTCAGCTCGCCCGCCTCTTCCTTCCAAGAAACAAAATTTACGGCGCGTGCAGAAAACGCCTAAGGGCTTTATTTATGAAAGCCAGACGTACCGTAAATCTGATATTCAGCTGAAGCGAGGCAAGCTTCAGGGGCTTGGAAAGCCAGGCTTTAATCTTCAGACTTTAACAGCTGGGCAAATCGTCACTCTGCCGCTTCCTCGTTTGAAACCGAAAGGGTTTGACCAACAAAAACAGGCACAATTCTCAAAATTAACAGCCCAAAAAGCAACGTTGAAAACAGCTCCGCTTAATAAAGAAAGCAAAGAGGCAGGAGATAAAGGACAAGACCAGCTAGATGGTAAAGTTTCGCGGGCTGTTGTTGTAGTGCCCCCTCCTCCTAGTTTTTGGGAACCGAAAGAAATTAAAGAAGCTCAATTGGTTTGCCAGGTGTTGATGAAAGGTATTGACGCAACGGTAACCCCGATTAAACCCATTCGGCGTGGTGCTTGCGGTACGCCTGCTCCATTGAAAGTGAAAGCAGTTGGAGAGCATCGCGGGCCACATGCCCTAAAAATTAACCCAGGTGCGACGTTGAATTGCCAATTTACAGCTCGGTTAGCCAAGTGGGCTCAAGAAAAACTTCAGCCTTTGGCGATGAAACATCTTAATAGCCCGGTTGCTATGGTTCATAATGTGGCCTCTTATTCTTGTCGGCACCGCTATAATGATAATACGCGTAAACTCTCAGAACATGCCTTGGCCAATGCGCTTGATATTGCCGGCTTTACTTTGAAAAATGGCACGACTGTCTCTGTCCTCAAACATTGGGAGGAAGAAGGTGATTTAGGTGCTTTTTTAAAGGCTGTTCATGCCTCTGCTTGTGAAGATTTTGTGGTTGTGCTGGGGCCTGAGGCCAATGAGGCGCATAAAGATCATTTCCATTTTGATGTGGGGCGTTATAAAGTTTGCGAGTGATTTTACTTAAATGGCCTGTTTGAGTTCGCAATTTGAGCTTCTTTTTTAAGCTTTTTTCACCGTTTACCATAAAAATACACATCAAATTGTTTTCTGCTCTCTCTCATTCTCATTATCTTGTGCTAAGGTTTTTTCTCTAACCTACAAGAATAAAGAGATATATTTTTAGCTCATGACACAATTTGCTTCTCGTTCCTTTCCTCGCACACGCTTGCGCCGTAATCGTAAATCACCTTGGTCTCGCAATTTGATCCGGGAAACGGAGCTTAGTCCGCATGATTTGATCTGGCCTCTGTTTATCATTGAGGGGGAGAATGAAAGAGACCCGATTGGCTCCATGCCGCATGTCGAGCGTTTCTCCATTGATGTGGCTGTTAAAGAAGCCAAAGAAGCGGCTTCGCTAGGCATTCCAGCGCTGGCACTTTTTCCGAATGCGGACCCTGCTAAACGGACAGAGCTGGCTGAAGAAGCTTTTAATCCTGACAATCTCATTTGCCGGGCGGTGAGTGAGATTAAATCTCATGTGCCTGAAATTGGCATCATTTGTGATGTTGCGCTCGATCCTTATACCTCTCATGGTCATGATGGTATCATCATCGATAGTGACATTGATAATGACAGAACTGTAGAGGTTTTGATCAAGCAATCTCTTGTTCAAGCAAAAGCTGGTGCAGATGTGATTGCACCTTCTGACATGATGGATGGACGGATTGGCTCCATTCGTGATGCGCTAGAAGGTGACAAGCTCATTAACACGCAGATCATGGCGTATAGCGCGAAATATGCCTCTGCTTTTTATGGGCCCTTTAGAGATGCCATTGGCTCAAATGTGAATTTACATGGAGATAAGAAAACTTATCAAATGGACCCCGCCAATACAGACGAAGCCTTACAAGAAGTGCTTCTCGATTTGGCCGAAGGGGCGGATATGGTGATGGTGAAACCCGGAATGCCGTACTTAGACATCTTATCACGGATCGAAAATGAGTTTAAATGTCCAACCTTTGTTTATCAGGTCTCTGGCGAATATGCTATGCTGCTGGCCGCGAGCCAAAATGGATGGCTTGAGCATGATAAGATTATGATGGAAAGCCTTGTTGGATTTAAACGGGCTGGGGCTGCTGGTATTTTGACTTATTTTGCGAAACAAGCTGCGCAAAAGCTTGGATGATCACTCAATTTTTAAAGGCCTATAACAATTAGGATGGTCCCTCTTGCTTTCATTTTTGCCTGAAATTTCTAATCCCCATATGTGGGTCACCTTTATCATCATTTGCGGGGCTGTGTGTCTTTTTGCCAATGATCGTATTCCACTTGAGTTGAGCTCGACAGGCATTGTTGCTCTATTGCTAGTATATTTTGAGCTGTTTCCAATCATTGGCGCGAATGGGGAAAATCAACTGGGCGCTGTTCAACTCCTGCAAGGTTTTGCCAACCCTGTTGTGTTTGCAATTATGGCTCTGCTGGTGGTGGGGCAAGGGCTATATAACACAGGCGCTTTAGAGGGGCCGGCTAACATTATCGCCAAGCTTGGTCGGATTGGGCCGTGGCTTGCTTTTGCAGTGGCCTTTATTATCGCAGGCGTGATTTCAGCTTTTATGAATAACACACCAGTGGTTGTCATTTTCATCCCGATTATCACTGCGGTTGCTGCCAATATGGGGCTTAATCCGTCTCGCTCGCTCATGCCGCTGAGTTTCATTTGTATTCTTGGTGGTATGACAACGCTTATCGGCTCAAGCGCGAACCTGATTGCTGCAACTATTGCCGAGCAAAGTGGCATCCCTAAAATTGGTTTTTTTGATTTTACAATCCCAGGGTTGTTTCTTGCCGGTATCGGTGCGCTTTATGTGATTTTTGTGTTGCCTCATTTAATGGGGAATAAAGATGAAGCTGAAAGCACCCAACAATCTGATGCGGGCAAACAATTTATTGCACAAATCCCGCTCACCTATGGTCACCCCTGGCTTGGATTTGAAAGTGCGGCAGGGTTTTTTCCTGATTTGAAAAATATCACCATTCGCATGGTCAAACGCGGGCATGATGTGTTTGTCCCTCCCTTTGATGATGTCACCTTAATGGAAGGGGATATTGTTGTCTTAGCTGCGACACGAAAAATTCTCTCAGATAGTTTACAATTAAACTCACCAGCCCCGGGTGCCAAAGCTGATGAGGATGAAGCTGCTGATACATCTGTTGATCGCCGTGCACCAAGACGAGCTAACCTTGCAGTTGCCGAAGCTGTGGTTGCCCCTGCGTCTCGCCTCATTGGTGCTAATGTTGACCCAGAGATTATTCACGCTGAAACGGGCATGGATTTTATTGGCATTCAACGGCGTAGCCGGATGGGGCGCGGTGCGATTGAAGATATTCGCCTCGAGCCGGGGGATGTGATTTTGCTGCTTGGGGAACGCGCTGAGATTAAGAGCCTGCGCTCAAATCGTAATCTTTTGCTCTTAGATTGGCTCACTGAGGAACTCCCTCAAACACATCATGCACTGAATGCGCTTGTTATTTTTGGTATCACCATTTGGCTTGCCGCTACGGGGATGCTTCCTATTGCGATTGCTGCTATGATGGGTGCTGTTGCCATGATTGCAACAGGGTGCTTGAATGTACGCCAAGCAGCGCGTGCTATTGATGGACGGGTTTTCTTGCTTGTTGGTACAGCCTTTGCCCTTGCAACTCCGTTGCAAATTACAGGGGGCGCGCAATTTATTGCCACCAGTGTTGTAAATAGTTTTGCTGGTTTTGGGCCTGCTATTTTATTGTCTGCCTTCTTCCTGCTGACTGCTATTTTGACCAACTTTTTATCGAATGCGGCAACAGCTGCGTTAATGGCTCCTATTGTTGTTAGCGCGGCTAGAGAAATAGGGGCTGACCCGATGCCGTTTATATATGGTTTGATCTTTGCACTTAACTGCTCGTTTGCCACACCCATTGCTTATCAAACGAATTTGATTGTCATGGGGCCGGGTAATTATAGTTTCCGGGATTTCTTAAGAGGTGGTTTGCCATTGATCTTCCTTATTTGGATCGCATATTCTTTATTTGCGCCGTTTTATTTTAACTTATGATTGAGAGTGGTCTCCATGACGAAACAGGGAAAGGACTTTCCAGAATTCTATCTGACAAGGCCTCAGCCCTGCCCATACCTACCTAATCGTGATGAGCGTAAATTATTCACTCATTTAGGCCATGACGGTGCATTCGCTGATTTTGACCATCTTCACCATGAGGGGTTTCGTCGTAGCCAAACCATAGCTTACCGCCCGCAATGCGAGGGCTGTGCTGCGTGCAAATCTGTTCGGATTAGGGTGAATGAGTTCAAACGAAGCAAATCTCAAAAACGGGTCTGGAATTTAAACAAAGACATCATCGCTGAGCGAACTGATGCCCTCTCGAGCCCTGAACAATATGCTTTATTCAAGGCCTATGTTGAGACACGCCATAGCGATGGTGGTATGGCTGATATGAGCTTGTTTGATTATCAGGCGATGATTGAGGACACATTGGTGGATAGTTTTTTAAGAGACTATCGTTTG
>CAXIBI010000058.1:0-16372 GCA_964022305.1 uncultured Hyphomicrobiales bacterium
TTTTATTTGAGTTTGTCACTTTCTCTCTCTCACGGCTATTTCAAGTGCTAACGCACTTGAGCTTCCGAGGGGCGGCGCAACGCGCCGGGCTGCGCTGGCGCTTCGCCATGTCCTTCAGCCCAAAAAAGGCTGAACTCCTTCTTCGTATAGAAGGTGGCTTATTTAAACTACCTAAAAGTGGAAAGCTCTACTTTGTATGAAAAAAGGGGAGAAGATAATTTTATCTTCTCCCCTTTTTATTGAAATAAAAGCTAGTTAGTTAGTTTGAGCAATCGATGCTTACTTCAAACTTTCTAATGTTGTTTGCTTCGTTGCTTTCTTCGATCAAGTTATACGGGTCAACTTGAGCGTATAGCGTGACTTTGGTTACGCCATTTGCGCCTGTTGTATTATCAAACTCTTGAATGCCAGCTTCTTTGACGAGCTTTTGGAATTGAGCTGTTGTTAGCGTACCTGTGCGCGGTGCGCCTTGGTCGCCTTGGAAAGCGCGGATGGCTGCACGTGTGTTGCTACCGATTACTCCGTCGATACCTTTTGGATCAAAGCCCAACTTAGAAAGAGCTGTTTGGATGGTAGCTGCGCGGTTACGGTTTGAGATTTGTTTTTGAGCAGCTTCTAAAGCCCCTTTAGAAATAGAGAGGAAAAAACGACCTTTTTTCAAAACGCCTTTTGCTAGCTCAAAAGCTAAACCTTCTTGATCAAGCGGCTTTAGGTTGGCTTGAACTTTGATTTTGGCGATCATGTCGATGTTTTCAGGTACCCAAACAGCTAGAAGTGAGCGGAATGTTTCTGAGAGACCAAAAGAGGCTGCTTCTGTACCAATATTTTTAATCGCGATGCGGCCAGAGGCAAGTGGTTCACTTGTTAGGCATGAGCCAGCATAGATGCGGCTATCTTTTTCATTGATGATGAGGTCTGGTTGTGCATTTGCTGGGGCTGATAGGCTAAATGAAAATAGTAGTGCGCCGAGCAAACCCACTCGTTTCATTGAAAAGTGCTCCTTAGTCATGACACTTTGCTCCGTTCTTTCTTGACGTTTGGTTCAATTTTAATCTTGTTGTCTTTTCAGGAAGCTCATGAATAGTTTTACTCATTTTGACAAATTGACCTTGTTTAACGCTATCAAAACAGTCGACAGCACTAAGGTTTGCCAAATTTTAGCAATAACCCGTTAAGTCCCCTTTCTTTGATCAGTGCCATAATGAGGCCCTTTTTGCAAGTTTTGCATGGGACTTCAATTGGTTATTAACATTGATTAGTACGATGGTTTGATATTTTAGCCTCACTTTTGGCGCAAAATTGCCTCGAAAAGCGAATTTTTATTGTATTTGCAGGCCTAGCGCATCAGCTCGCTCATGGCTTTTGATACCCCAGATACGGTTAAAGGATACATCTGCTGGTTAAATTGGTGTTTGATCATTTGAACGGAGGGGGTCCAATTCCAGTGTTCTTTTGGAATGGGATTTAACCAAGCGATATGATCAAAGCTATCAACAACGCGCTTTAGCCAAACCTCTCCTGGTTCATCATTCATATATTCAACGGAGCCGCCTGGAATGGTGAGTTCATAAGGGCTCATTGAAGCATCTCCTACAAATATTACCTTATAATCTTTGTTATATTTATGGAGAAGGTCATAAACGGGGACACGCTCTTGCCAGCGGCGGGCGTTATTTTGCCAAGCAAAATCATAGAGGCAATTGTGAAAATAATAATAATCAAGGTGTTTGAACTCTTGATGAGCGGCGGCAAATAATTGCTCAACCAATTGGATGTGCCAGTCCATAGAGCCACCAACATCAAAAAAGACCAATAACTTTACTGCATTACGTCTTTCTGGTCTGTGGCGGATGTCGAGATAGCCTTTTTTAGCTGTGGCTTTGATGGTTTGGTCTATATCAAATTCTGTGGCTTCACCGCTTCTTACATGTTGGCGCAGGCGGCGTAGCGCAACTTTCATATTTCTTGTGCCCAGTTCTCTGTCTGGATCGAGGTCTTTAAATTCTCTTTTGTCCCAGACTTTGATGGCTTTGAAATTTCTGTTACCTTTTTGGCCGATGCGAATGCCTTCTGGGTTATAGCCATAGGCTCCAAAAGGAGAGGTGCCGCCGGTGCCGATCCATTTATTACCGCCTTGGTGGCGTTCTTTTTGCTCCTCTAAGCGTTTTTGGAGCTCCTCCATAATTTTTTCCCACCCACCTAAGCTCTCAATTTCTTTGCGCTCTTCTTCGCTTAAGTACAGTTCGGTTAGGGCTTGAAGCCATTCTTCAGGAATTTCTGTTTCAGAGAGGTCTTCCATGAGTTCCAAGCCTTTAAAGCAATAGCTGAAGACTTGATCGAATTTATCTAAATGGCGTTCATCTTTAATGAGGCACATGCGGGAGAAGTAATAAAAATCCTCGACCTTTTTTTGAGGGAGGTCGTGCTTTAACCCTTCCATTAATGTGAGATATTCACGAATTGTGACCGGAAGGTTTGCGGTTTTTAATTCGTAAAAAAACTTTAAAAACATAATCTTATAGAATTTTATTGTTGGGTGGACAGGGAGTATATTCTGTATACAGAAATTAAATTCTAAGTTTAACATAAGGGGGGGATTAGGACAATGTTAAGTAAGACTATTAGTGATGTTCTTAAAAACATAAATAATTGTGATTTTTTTCATGTAGTTTAATTGTTAAATCAATAGTTTCTTATTAATCTGAAACTAAAATTCAATATATTAAAGCATATGAAGGTTTGTTTCATAGTATAAAACAAATAAAAGGAAGGTGTGTATCATGACTCGCATGGACCGATCTTCTGGAAGTATAGAGGGGCATTTTCCAGTACCTGCAAACGCAGAACAACCAAGACAAATTTTGTTAACAGAGCAAAAAGCGCTGATTACAAAATTAAAATTTTTAATTAGGCAGGCGCAGAGACTTAATCAAACAAGTTGTGTACTCCATCTGAAGTTCGCACTAGCTGCGTTGAAATCTCATCGTTCAAATGAGCCTTAAACTCGCTAAATAAAAGATCAAGTGAAGCTTTATTGCTTTCTTTAAAATGTTAGAGAGTGAATGAAATCCATTCACTCTTTTGTTTTTTGGAGATTTGAATATGTGGTTAGGTATTTTTGTACCTCAATTTTGCCATGAAACATCTTCAGTATCATATTAGGCAATGGGCTAAGTTATTTTGCAGTAATCGTTGTTTTTTATTTATTTTTTGCATATGATTTTTCTATGTATTTCAATGCTATTTAATATTTTGTTTGCTTTTGTTATGAGCTTTTGTCTTTATAATTTTGTGGTTTTGAAACAAATAGGCGTTATCCATAAATTAATAATCCGTATGCAAACTAAGCTTTATTGATTTGCATTTAAAAGAAATGCCATTGTTTCAATAGCTTTATATGTTTTATCAAATCAGTTTGTTAGATGATTTGAACTTGTTTTGGGTTGAGGGGAGTTTTTGTGTTGAGTTTGTTCTCTTTTTGGGGGGGATCTTGGCGTTTTTCTAGTCGATTGATTTTCTCTTTTTCTCTTTTAACCATTTTGGTTTTATCTCCTTTACTGAGCACGTCTTTGTTATCAGCGCCTCTTACAGATGATGAGCGCTCAGTTTCAAGTGACAGAAGCTCTGTTGTTCTTCAACTTGCTCAAGCTGAAGCATCCCGGAAAAATTTAACACAGAAGAAGAAAAAGAATAAATCCAGTTATGCACGTGATGTCTTTCGCCATAACGCTCATGTGGTGACTTTACTTTCTGGTGATTATGGTAGTACGGATGCTAGGCTTGCTGCTGATCTTGCCAATACGCTTGATAATGATAATGGAGAGGCTGCTATTCGTGTTGTTCCCTATATGGGGCGGGGCGGTATACATAACCTTAAAGATTTGTTGTTTCTTAAAGGGGTTGATATGGCCATTGTCTCTCAGGGGCAATTGGCTTTTATTGAGCTTGAAGATCGTGAACTCTATCAAAATATTCGAGATAATATTCAGTATATATCAAAGATTTATAATGCTGAGTTGCAGATTCTAGCCAATCGGAATATTCGCAATATTATGGAGCTGGAAGGCAAACGTATTGTGCTTGGTAAGAAGCTTGGTCCAACTGATATGGACGCCCGGTATGTGTTTAAGCAGCTTGGTATTAATGTTGATGTAGTCAATACAGATTTTATGGCTGGCATTGATTTGTTGGAAAATAATGAGGTTGATGCTATTGTGACTTTAGGAGGTGCTCCGGTAGAGGGGTATAGGTCGATTAATAACCCTTCTCGATTTCACTTTTTACCCATTACTCCCCAGGCAGTTGGAATAAAGTTATATTATAAAATTATTGATGAGTATTTGCCGATTAAATTAACTGCAGAGCAATACCCCAATTTAATTGAAAAAAATAAACCAATATCGACAATTTCTTCCAGTGTGGTTTTGGCCATTTATAAGTGGAAGCGAAGTCATAAGCGATATAAGAAATTGAGCCGTTTTGTTGAGGCTTTTTTCTCGAATTTATATAGTTTAGACAGAAAATCGCGCCATGCGAAATGGGAAGAAATTAATATTGATGCAAAAGTTGTTGGCTGGTCTCGATTTGGGGCTGCAACAGAATGGCTCTCGAACCGGCGAAAAGAGATCGGACAAGAAGTTTCTGCTGGTGAAATGAAAATAGCTATGGATGCCTTTGTTCGGCAATATTCTAAAATTGGTGATGCTGAGCAAGTTGGTCCTCTTTTGAGGGATGATATTTGGGCTGCTATGACAAGGGTCTTTGGTCGTTATTGGGCCGTTGATGGATAGTGCTTTAGTTGGGGATGGAATTGTATCGTGAGTAAATTTGGTAGTGATGATGGATCTAATTCAAATGGTCCAAAAAGGGATCAGGTGACCGTTGATGGGTTTCGCCTTGATAGTTCGCAATCTTCTTGGTTGATGGACCGGTTAGGTGCTCTTGATGAAGAAGATAAAATGAGTATGGCAAATGCCGCTCCGGCTAATGCTGCTCATCAAGTGCAGATGTCTGATCATGACCCTAATCAAAATGCAATAAGGCCTCATCCTCAATCGCCTTCAAGTCACCCTCAGCAAAGCCAACCTCAACAGGGCCACCCTGAACAAAGACAGGTCCAGCAGAACCCGGCTCGCCCCCCTCAACACCAAGACGTTCACTCTCGTGGTATTGAACAGCCGCATCAGCACACACCTCCCGTGCAAGCTCATCGCTCTAATGAGCCTGAAGAGCCACGGCAACCTTACCCGGTTGAAGGGCAAGATGTGACAGACCCTGAGAGTGAAAGTGCTTTATTGTTGCGCCAAAAAATTGAAAACCTTGAGCAACAATTGGCAGAGATATCTGATCTCACTGGCGATCAGCGTGCGCGTTATATTCAAGAGCTCTCTGAGCCGATGGGGCGTGAAGGACAGGGACATGAAGGAATGGGTGCTGTTGAGCAACCTGGTGAGGCTGCTTTTGAAAGAGACGAAGCGCCTAGATCTCATGATGAGACTTATGCCCCTCATCATCAAGCTGTTGAACAGACTTATTATGAGCAAGCTGACCAATATCATGATGGACATAGAGATGCACATCAGCCCCATGAAGCTTATAGTTCAGAGCAGTATCAGGGTGGACAAGCTTATTATGATGAAGCTCACTTAACTGATCAACAGGGTGGGCATGCTCATCGGCCTCAATCGGCTCATATGCATCAGTCACAAGCACAACAAGATTATAATGAATTGCCACAGTTTTTGGTGCCAGTGGAGCAAAATAAGAAATCACGTTCAGCTTTTGTGGGCGTGATTGGTGGTGTTGTTGCTTTGTTGATTGCTGGTGGTGCTGCTTATACGCATTTTGATCATGGTGTAAGTGATGTTGTTAAATCTGATGTTCTAAGAAGTGGCAAAGAACCTTTAAAACTTTCTGAGTCTGAAGATATCAGGTCTGAAGCGACTGATACGAAGCTGGCGAATATCGGGACTGATCTTAGCATTACTAAGAAATTTTCTGTTCAATCGCTTCAAGGTTCAGCTGGTCAAGATGTGCCCTTGCGGGTTCAATTGCCAAGTGATGAGCGGTTGGCATCAGCGTTCTTGGTGGTTCGTAATTTGCCTGATTGGGCAAAGCTCAATGTTGGCCGTCAGATGAATGGCTTGTGGATGGTTTCTGCCTCTCAAGTTGAAGATTTAAAAGTTCTTATACCCGATGATCAACCTGGACAATTTTCATTTGAGGTTGATTTGGTTGTTAATGCGGGGGATGCGCCAGTTACGAAAAAAGTGCAAGCTGATATTGCGCCTTTTCAAGCGCCCAAGCCTAAGATTGTTGAGAAGGCGCCAGAGCCTCAAACTAAACAAGAGGTTGCTTCCATTGACCCTAAAGCTGATGACGCTGAGTTGATTGAGCAACCTGAGGTTGGCGTGAAGCAAGGCCCGCTGATTATTGATCAGGCTCTAGAAGAGAGATGGTTGGAGAGAGGAACGCGCTTGCTTAGGGCTGGTGATGTTTCTGCTGCGCGTTTGGCTTTTTCTCATTTGGCGGAGCAGGGAAGTGGGCGCGCGGCGCTTGCTATGGGTATGACCTATGACCCTAATCAGCCAAGTTCAAGAGTGGTTGCTGGTATTAAAGTTGATGTTGAACGGGCGAAGTTTTGGTACAAGCGGGCTTTATCTCTTGGGCATGAAGGAGCACGGGATCCTTTGCGCCAACTCGAAAGACAATAGAACTAGCTTGCTAGTTTGTAAATTGATTCTTCTTAAGATAAGAGCCAATTCACTTTTTTACTTTTAAGTTTGCTTGTTGTTTGTGTCTAAGCTGGTGCTCACAATATTAGAAAACGAAGTTTTTGGTGTTTTAATATAGGGAATGGGCCTTGTTATTTCTTTCGCACTTATTCCTATGCGAATGGTGAGAGCACCATTAATCATTCCTTCTCCTAATTTTTTAGATAATTTTGCGGCGATGCTAGAGCCGATGAGTGGTTGTAAAAGATCGCTTGTCATGGCCAGTCCGCCCGAGAGGGCAAGGTGAGCCAGGATATTGCGTCCCAAGCGAGTGAGCCCCCATAGGCCAGGTCTTACGCCATAAACAGCTGAGATCTTTCTTATCATGTTTAGGTTTAAGAGAGTTACTGCTGCCATGTCTATGAAGGGGCCGGGGGCGATGGCTGTGAGTATCGAGACTTTTTTGGCTGTTTCTGAAATTATTTTTTGAGCTTCTTTATCTAGGGGGGCGCCAATTTCTGTGTCGATTAGTTCCACGAGTTCTCGGCCATCCATGATTGTTTGTTCTTGCTCTTTTAGAGCCTTAAGGATCCAGCTTCTTTGGGGACTATCTGAATAAAGGTGTTTGATTTGACGGGCGTAACTTTTTGCGGGTTTGAGTTGATTGTTTTCATGGATCTCAGCGCCCTTTATTTTTAGGTTCCCTAGTTTTTTTAGTTTAGAGAGGCTGATTAGTTCTTTTGCAATCAATACTAAAAGTGAGAGTAGGAGCAGTGCTGAAAGGCCAATTGCTGTCCAGCCAATGATGTCATTGCGCTCATATAGTTGTTCAATTGAGGAAATGAGCGTCGCTGTGAGCCAAAGAATAAAAAGCCCAAAAAGAGAGGTAAAAAACACCATTCCCCATGAGAGCAATCTTGTTTTTATAGAGCTGCCTGCTCTTGGCACTGGTGAGTGTTCTGGATTAGAGATGTTCTCTTCAGCTTCGTCTGATTTAGAATAATTAGCGTCTGTTGCTGGTGCTTCAGTAATTTTTAGATTGCTGTCTTTTGGATCGAAAATTCGTGGGTTTCTGTCCTTGAATGTTTTATCGGTCATTTTAGTTTGTCTCCGATGAGCATGTTTAACGCGCGATCCAATCGAATATGTGGCATGAGCTCTGGCCTTTTATCATCAGCTTTGGGGGGATTGAAATTGATGATGTCGATTAGGTCTTTTGTTGCGTCTGTGTCTTCAAGGTCTGTGTTTTCACTTTTATCATTTAAAGAGTTAAGGGTGTCAGGTAAATCGCCAGGAAATAAGACCACTTCCGTTTGACCATCAAATTGTTTTCCTTGAAAAATAGTTCCCTTTTGAGGGATGCCGACAAGGGCGTCATATTGCTCACCATTTTGCTCTATGGTTACTTCCCTTGTTGAGCGCAAAGATGAGAGCGCTTGGACCTTAACATCAGCGCCTTTGAGTTCAGCTTGTTTAATGGCTTTGTGCGTGATGTGGCTAAGAAGATTTTGCAATTGATCATGATTGTGATGGTGTAGGTGATCAGCTTTGGTGGCAGCAAAAACGAGACGATCAATTTTCTTGTTCCAGATTGAGGTGAGCCAGTGGTGTGCGCCGGGTGAAAAGCTTTTTAAAATTTCAGCTAATGAGGTTTGCAGGTGGTTGAGGTGCGTGTGGCCTGCATTTAGGTTTGAGAGCACATCGACCAGAACGATTTGACGATCTAACCGGGTGAAGAATTGGCGATAAAAGGGCCGGATGATCAGAGCTTTATAAGCTTCAAACCTGCGCTCCATTAAAGCACCAAATGAGTTTTCTTGGAATTCGTTTGGGGCGCATTTCAGGGGAGCGAATGTGAGGGCTGGAGAGTTTTTTAAATCTCCCGGCATGAGGAAGCGCCCTGGTGGAAAGGTCGGGAGATCGGGTGCGCTTAAGCGTGTTTGTTTTAAAAAGTGAGTAAAAGCATCAGCTAATTTTTTAGCGGTGGCTTCATCTAATTTATCATTTGGGTTAGTCGCCTCTGTTAGCTCTAGCCAGTCTTTTGCAAAGGGGGCTGCGTGAGGTTGTTCTGCGAATTCAAAGGCTTCTTTTGACCAGGTCCGATAATCTTTTTCAAGGAGAGGTAGATCGAGCAACCATTCACCCGGGTAGTCAATGATATCGATATGGAGTTTGCTGGTGCCTAAGTGACGGGAGATGAAATGATCGCTTTGGTAGATAATGGTGAGGCGGAGCTGACTAATAAAGCGGGTGCCTTCAGGCCATTCTGGAGTGAGGCCTGTTAATTTTTTTAAGTTACCTTCATAATCAAAGCGGGGAAGGAGATCATCAGGGTGGGGCTCTAAATAACAATCTATAATACGTCCTGAGCGGAGTGGCTCGAAAAAGGGGAGATTGGTTCGCTCCAGGAGGTGATAAATCAGACTGGTGATGAAAACCGTTTTGCCGGAACGGGAGAGACCTGTAACGCCTAATTTTAAACTCGGCTCAACCAGGTTTTGAGCATAGCTAAAAATGTTATAGGCAGCGTCTATGCCCTGATCTGTCCAATGGCTCATAAGTGCTTATCTTTGTCCATTTAGGTTAAATTTTGTGTTTTGCACCTTTATACTCTGCCGCTCTAATGGAACAAAATTGTGGCCAATCAAGAGATTAGAGCGGCTACCTAGTGTATTTATGAGCTTCTGGCCATGAAGCTTAATTTTTCAAACAGAGTTACATCTTGCTCGTTTTTTAAAAGAGCACCATAGAGAGGTGGTATGAGTTTTCTTTGACTGTTTTCTCTGAGTGCTGAAGCGTCAATATCTTCATTGAGCAAGAGCTTGATCCAGTCGAGCAGCTCTGAGGTGGATGGTTTTTTCTTGATCGCGCTTTGATCGCGAATGTCATAAAACACATTTAAAGCGGTTTTTAACAGGTCTGCTTTTAGCCCTGGGTAATGCACTTCGACGATGTCTGTCATGACATCAGGTTCAGGAAATTGAATATAATGGAAAAAACAACGGCGCAGAAATGCGTCTGGGAGTTCTTTTTCATTATTGGATGTGATGATGATGATCGGCCGGTGTTTTGCCTTAATCGTTTCACCCGTTTCATAAACAAAAAATTCCATGCGATCTAGTTCTTGCAAGAGATCGTTGGGGAATTCGATGTCGGCTTTGTCTATCTCATCAATGAGGAGAATAGGGCGGGTGTCTGATGTGAAGCTTTCCCATAATTTGCCGCGCTTGATATAGTTCGCGATATCTTTTGCGCTTTCTTCACCCAACTGACCATCTCTCAAGCGGCCAACGGCATCATATTCATAAAGGCCCTGGTGGGCTTTGGTCGTTGATTTGATGTGCCATTCAATAAGTGGCGCATTGAGAGCTTTGGCGACTTCAATAGCGAGCACTGTTTTCCCTGTGCCGGGCTCACCCTTGATGAGAAGGGGGCGCTCAAGTGTGATCGCAGCGTTTACCGCTAGGGTTAGGTCATCACCAGCTACGTAATTTTCTGTACCGTTAAATCTCACGTTCGTTCCTCATAAAAAAGACCTATCTATAATGGTTCTTTTTGTCTCTGGCGTCGTCAATGTTCGCTTCCGGTGCTCAAATAGTAATACCTATGTTCCGCACTCTTTTAGTGCGCCTTCAGGTTGCCTACATGCAACCGGCGCTGCATTCGCAGGTTTCACATTTCTTAGTCAGATACAAAAACTCCTCATTATTCAGAGGTCTTTGGAATAGATCAATTTGGGGGCACATTAGGTCTTATGAGCGCTTCAATCAAGAGGGGGATTGTTTGTTTTTCTCTTAACTCCCCCTTTCTAATGCCTCTAGAGAGACTTTCTTGCCTGCTTCTAGGTAATTTTTGCCGAATGGTAGGTAAGTCTTGCCAGTTTTCGTGATGAATATTTAGACTCAACTCTCTAACCTATTGTAATTAAATAAAAAAATATGTGGCATTGGACTTGCTTTACCAAGGGAGAGTTATTTTATGTTTGCTGTTTAGGGGATGTGGAAGCTTAAGACACACATCAGGCAAGCTTTAAATTATTGACTAAAATTATTGGGGCATGGTGGGTGCCTTTGTCAAAGGAGAGAGTTTTATGGGTATTTTTGGTGCGATAACAACAGCAGTGACAGGTCTTCAGGCGCAATCAACAGCGCTTGAGCATATTTCGAATAATATTGCGAACTCACAGACAACTGGTTTTAAGAGAACTGAGACTAGTTTTGTTGATCTTGTGCCAGATAGCCCTGCGAAAGCTCAGGCGCTTGGTGTGGTGAATGCGAACTCTAGGGCGACTAACGGTGTTCAGGGTGATGTTTCTATTTCAGATACAGAAACGTCGATTGCGATTAATGGTGAGGGATATTTCATCGTTGGCGAATCTATTGGCGTGACGGACGGTAATATCGTCTTTAACAATGAAGACCTTTATACACGGCGCGGTGATTTTGAACTGGATCGTTTTGGCCATCTTGTTAATGGTGGTGGTTATTATTTAAAAGGGCTTCCGATTGACCCGGATACGGGTAACCCGGCTGGTAGTTCTCCTGAGATTGTGACCGTATCAAATGATTTTCTCGCCGCTAGAGCGACCACTTTGGTTGATTATCGTACCAACCTTTCCTCTTATCCTCGAACAACGGCATCAGATGAAAATGTGCCTGGGTCTGAGCTTTTAAACCCAGCTGATTTCGCGAACAACCCCCTCACGGGCAATAATGAATTTATTCAAGGTGTGAACTCAACATTATTTGTTGAGAACTCAATTTCTGGTGGTGCCGTGACAGCGTTTGACGCTGGTGGTAACTCAGCGAATATTCAATTGCGCTGGGCTAAGGTTGATAGTGTTACTTTCATTGATGCTTCGCAACAAGGTACTGCTGTGGCGGGGCTTTCTGGTTCAGGAGATTTGATCACTGATACAGCGCTGAGTGCAAGTGAGACACTCACGCTGCAACTTGATACTGGGGCTGTTTCAACATTTACATTTGGCACTGGTGTTGGTGAAATTAATACCGCAGCAGATTTGATCACTGCGATTGAGGCGGCAGGTAACTATCAAGCCTTTATTGATGATACGAACCGTCTTTCCGTTTCTTCAACTGATGGTGAAGATTTGACCATTGGTGGTACTGGTGCTGCTAATCTTGGTTTAACAGCTGGTGCAATCACAGCCTCAGCTGGTCAAGATAGATGGAACTTATTCTATCTTGAAGATAGTTCTGCAACGGGTACTGACCCGGCATGGCGCAATGTTGGGCAAGATTATATTTTTGGTAATGATGGTCAACTGAACCCAACTGTGACGACGGTGACATTAACGACACCGACCATTAATGGAGTGCCGCTTGGTGATATTGAGATCAGCCATGGCACGAATGGTATTACACAATTTGCTGATGCTAACGGTACAGCCAAAATTACTGATATTGGACAAAATGGTTATGCAGCGGGTGAGCTAAATGGTTTGGCTGTTTCTGATGAAGGCCGGATTGTTGCGAATTACTCAAATGGACAGCAGCTTGATATTGCCTCAGTTGAATTGGCTGAATTTAACGCTGAGGGCTTTTTGAGAAAACTTGATGGTGGTGCGTACCAGGCAACGGACGAATCTGGTGAGCCCATTCTTGGCGGTGGTGGCAACATTGTTGGCTCGGCCCTTGAAAGCTCAAATACCGATATTGCTGACGAATTTACCAAACTGATTATCACGCAACAAGCTTATGCGGCGAACACGCGGATTGTTACTACGGGTGATGAAATGATCCAAGAAGCTTTGAATATGGTTCGCTAGCGCTCACTTCTTAAGTTGTGCTTCAGATGTATTTTTTAGGCCTTCAAGTTTCCCACTAGAAACCGGCCTAAAGCATCCGCACTAGTTTTGATCCTTAGATAAAGAGTAGGTTGTTATGGGTTTAACGAATATATTAAAAACGTCCAATTCTGGATTGAGTGTTACGCAAGCCTCTATCGATGTTGTGGCGCGCAATATCGCCAATGCCGGGACGGATGGATATACTCGTAAAGTTGCCTCTCAGGATAATGTTGTCTCTGGCCAGCAAGGGCTGGGGGCACGTATTTCGGGTATTACTCGTGAGGTAAACCAATATGTGCAGCAACAGCTATTTATTGAAGATAGCCGCTTAGCCTACTCCCAAGAAATTTCAAACTACTTAAATCAAATTGATACTTTGTTTGGGTCGCCTGGTGCTTCAAACGCACTTGATACACGGGTGAATGAATTTACTCAAGCGTTTCAAGATCTTTCAACTCAACCTGAATCTCAAGCAGCGCGCTTGGCCGCGGTTAATCAGGCAGAAGCTTTGGCAGGTCAATTGCGCAACCTCACCGATGGTGTGCAGAGCTTGCGCCAGCTTACCGAAGATAGCTTGGCTGAAGGTGTGAATGAGCTGAATAATTTGCTCAAGGGCCTTGAGGAAATAAACGGACAAATAGCTACAGCTTCAGCTGCGGGTGTTGAGATTGCAGACCTGAAAGATCAACGTGATTTGCTGATCAATCGGGTGAGTGAATATATCGAAGTTGAAGTTAGTGAGACACCGGCTGGCACGGCTGTGCTTTATTCAAAAAGCGGTAATGTGTTGGTTGATAATGAGGCGGTGCAATTTTCATTTGATCAAAATGGCAGTGTGAATGCTAATGCGCTTTATAGTAGTGATGAAAGCTTGCGCAATGTTGGCACTGTTACCCTTACTGGTACAAATGGTTATGAGCTCGACTTAATCGAAAACGGGATTTTAGAGACAGGCCGGCTTGGGGCGCTTATTGAACTTCGTGATGAGATCTTACCGCAAGCTCAACAGCAGCTTGATGATTTAGCGCATGGTCTTGCACTTTCGCTAACCAATAATACTGTGACTGGAGCAGCTGCGACTGTTGGTGCCGCTACTGGGTTTGATCTTGATATTTCAAATGTGCAACGAGGCAATGTTATTAGCCTTGAATATACTGATAATACGGGGCCGACCACACATAATATTTCTATTGTGCGGGTTGATGACCCATCAGTGTTGCCACTTGATGATAGTGTGACCTCTAACCCGAATGACACTGTGATTGGTGTTGATTTTTCAGCAGGTGAAGCTGCTGTTGCAGCCGCTCTTGATGCGGCGCTTGGGGCGAATATCACGGTTTCTTTGCCAAGTGCAGGGACGCTCCGAATTGTGGATGATGGGGCTGCAAACAATACAGATATAAATGCTCTAAGCGCGTCCGTTAGTAACACATCTGTTCAGGGTGAAGGGCTTGGTTTCCCGCTTTTTGTGGATACGGGAAATAACCAACCTTATACGGGCGCGGTTGATGGGGGCTATCAAAAGACAGGCTTTGCGGGACGGATTGTTGTTAATGGGGCCATTAAAGATGATCCGACATTGCTTGTGCAATATGAAACGACCACACCTATTGGAGACAATGCGAGACCACTTGATTTGTTGGATCGGATTGAGCGCTCTTCAGTTGAGTTTGGCGGGGAAAATGGCATTGGTAGTGAAGCGTCTCCGTTTACTGGTTCTGTTGTCGCTTTTGCAAAAAATATTATCTCATTTCAAACGTCTCAATCAGCGCGGGCTGATTTGAACTTGACGGCGCAAGAGGCGGTGACGACGAGCTTGCGTGAAAAATATGAATCTGACACTGGCGTAAATGTCGATCAGGAACTCGCGGATTTAATCGCGTTGCAACAAGCCTTTGCGGCGAATGCACGGGTTATCGCTGTGACGGGTGAACTGATGGATGTATTGCTGCAATCTGTATAGGACTTGATTTATGGCTATTCCAATTTCTACATCGCGGTCGCATATTTATCAGTCTATTACGACGTCTCGGGCGCAATCAGATGACTTACAGCGTCAGCTAGCGACGGGCTTAAAAGCTGAGACTTATGGTGATCTTGGGTTAGAGCGCCGCCGGGTGATTGAATTTAATGGTGATATCTCTCAGCTTCAGGGCTATGTGCGCTCAATTGAGCAGGCAACTGTTCGGGTTGATATTCTCGATGAAACTCTGACGCAAATTTGGAATAGTGTTACGACAACTAGGACGGATAGTTTAAGTACCAATTTTGATTTAAATTCTGATGGTCAGACGCTTTTTCAATCTGAGGCGTTGGCGCGGTTTCAAGATGTGGCTTCGATTTTAAATACGGAAGCTGGTGGGCGTTATATTTATAGTGGCGCGGAAGTGACCACCAAGCCGGTTGAGCCACCGCAAGTGATCTTAGATGGTCAAGGGGCACAAGCTGGGTTTAAGCAAGTGGCTGCTGAGCGTCAATTGGCTGATCTTGGCACGGACTTAAAGGGGCGGGTGACACTTTCTCAACCAAGTGCAACGGAAGTGCGGCTCGCTGAAGATGGGTCGCACCCATTTGGCTTTAAAATTGCTGGGCTTAATAGCACCGTTACAGGCTTAACAGCGACTGGACCAACAGGGACACCTTCTCAAGTTGATTTTTCATTTGCTGCGAATACCGCTCAGGATGGTGAGACGATTACTATTGCTCTGACCCTACCTGATGGCACTAGCACTGATTTGAAATTGACTGCGCGCTCTGGTGCGCCTGAGCATCCTGGTGAGTTTCAAATTGGCGCTACAGCGACTGATACAGCAACGAATTTAAATGCAGCAATAGATGCTGAGCTTTTGCGCCTTGGGGACACGGAACTGCGGGCCGCTTCACAATTTGAGGCGTCTGATAATTTCTTTAATTTTGATGAGGCCAATCCGCCGCAACGTGTTGCGGGCCCCCCTTATGACACAGCAACAGCATTGGTTGATGCGACAACAGCTGACACTGTGTTTTGGTATCAAGGTGAGCTAACAAACTCTGACGCCAGAAGCTCGCAAACAGTGAAAGTGGATGATTATATCTCTGTTGATTATGGGGTGCGGGCAAATGAGGAAGCGTTTCGTAATGCTTTACAGAATTTAGCAGTTGCTTCGCTTGATACTTATACTGTTGGAGATCAGAACGGGCAGGATCGTTATAATGCTGTTCGCGGCCGGGTGACGGAGAATTTGTCGCTTTCTGCTGGTAAGCAGGGGGTTGATGCGATTATTGCTGATATTGCTGGCGCTGAATCTGTGATTGGGCGGACAAAAGAGCGGCATCAGACCCACAGTAACCTTTTACAAACTATGGTTGATGATGTGCAAAATGCGGATATTTATGAAGTGAGCTCTAAGCTTCTGGACCTGCAAACACGCCTACAGGCGACGTATCAGACCATTGGAACCTTGCAAGGGATTAGCCTTGTGAACTTCATTTAGGTGATGTGAAAATCTGAAATAGATTAAGAAAATGGCGGAGAAGAAGGGATTCGAAAAAAATATCTAATTAATTGTATTAAAAATAAAAATTTAAAGAAAAGCAAAAATATACCCCCCATACATACCCCCAGATCATTATCATTCGTTTTTATATAATCTGTAGATTTTGTAAAACACAGATAAATTTGGATTTGGATGATCTTCTATATGATTGTGAGCGCAGGATTTTCTTCAATTCCCTCAATTGTCATTAATGCAGTTTTCTCAAATTCCCTCTAACTATTTCTATATAGTTTCAACTAATCTGTTAACAAATCAAATGTTTATTTTGCGGGAAGTAATTTAATACCGTTTAATATTATTGTTAAAGTCAATGA
>CAXIBI010000059.1:0-16100 GCA_964022305.1 uncultured Hyphomicrobiales bacterium
AGCCGCTGTCGGAAAAATTCGATGGCGGCTTTGTTTTGTCTTATTCTATGTGCAGGTTACGTTCCGGAATTTTAGAATTGTTGAGGGGCACTCTAAAGGAATGGCATCTTTTAAATATATTATTAAACGGCCTGAGTTTTTTGATCGTTTACGGGAAAAAGCTGCAAAAAGCAAAGTTGGATTTGCCCTCTTTGAATTTGTGCTTTTTGGAATGAAGCAAGCTTGGGCTGCTCTGTTTGGGGGCTTGTTGCTGGGCTTTATTTTGCTCTCCTCGGTCTGGTATCCAGGCTCTGATTATCTTCATCGTTATGACTTTTTATTTATTATTGCCCTTGCTATCCAAGGAGGGCTTTTGCTCTTCAAGCTTGAGACTTGGGAAGAGGCGAAGATTATATTCTTGTTCCATATAGTCGGTACGGTGATGGAACTTTTTAAAACGGCGATGGGATCTTGGGTTTATCCTGAAGAATGTATTTTTTTCATTGGTGGGGTGCCGCTCTTTTCTGGGTTTATGTATTCAGCTGTTGGCTCATATATAGCTCGGGTATGGCGTGCGTTTGATTTTCGCTTTGAGGGATATCCGCCTCTCTGGCAAACCAACATTATAGCCGTTCTTATCTATTTAAATTTCTTCACGCATCATTATTTACCTGATATACGCTGGGGGTTATTCGTGGCACTTGGTGTCATATATTTTAAAACAAGAGTTTATTTTAGGGTTGACCGAAACCATTATTGGATGCCTTTGTTGCTTGGGTTTTTGCTTGTCGCCCTATTTATATGGTTTGGAGAGCAAATTGGAACGTTAGCGCGGGCCTGGCAGTATCCTAATCAAGCTAGTGGCTGGCAGATGGTATCGCTTGGTAAGCTAGGCTCTTGGTATTTGTTGATGATTATTTCTTTCGTGCTGGTGACTTGGTTGCATCCAATTCGCTCCATGAGAGAGAAAAAGGATTAGTTGCCCTTTTTTGATGGGGTGTAATTATAACAGTTAGGGATCGCTCATGAGTTGGTGGTTATGGAAAATTGTTTTGGCGGCGTTTTCTCTTTATATGGGGGTGGCGCTTGCTCTTTATTTTCTGCAACGGAAATTGGTTTTCTCGCCTGATCCGACTTATGTTTCACCAGATGATGTTGAACTCCAAGGGATAGAGGAAGTTGTTCTGAAATCTAAGCAGGGGCACAAGCTTTATTCTTGGTATATGAAGGCAGCTCCGTCGAAGCCTACGCTTTTGTTTTTTCATGGTAATGGGGGCAATGTTGCAAACCGAGAAGAGAAATTTCGACAACTAAAGGCTCAAGGGTTTGGTGTGTTCATGCTTGGCTATCGCGGCTTTGGTGGCAGTGAAGGCAAACCATCTGAGGCGGCATTTGTACAAGATGCGTTTGTTGCGTTTGATTATTTGAGAGATGTTGCAAAGCTAAATGAAGACAAAATAGTCATCTATGGAGAATCTATTGGTACTTCTGTTGCTACTCAATTGGCAGCGCGTGTTGAGGCGAAAGCTCTTATTTTAGAAGCGCCGATGTCTTCTGTGACGGCAATTGCTCAGGCCCGTTACCCTTATTTGCGTGTGCGCCCCTTTTTGAGGGATCGGTTTGAGTCAGATAGGTTTATTGCTAAAATTGCGATGCCTTTGTTGGTTATTCATGGTGGTGAAGACGAGGTCATTCCGCTTGAATTTGGGCAGGCTCTGTTTGATGCAGCTGTTGAGCCTAAGCACATGAAAGTTATTCAAGAGGCTGGTCATAATGATTTATATGAGTATCCGCTTGTGGATGAGGTTGTGCGTTTTTTATCATCCTTAGATGTTGAGCTTGAAGTTCAAAATAAATAAAAATAAATGGCCCTTTTGTGATTTTCTCATTTGAATTGCAAGCAGGCTTAATTGTAACAAATTTGTTTTGCGTCATAATTTAAAAGGTTTTGATTTTGGTTTCCATTGTCGAAAAAGTTTCTGAAAAAGTGAATGTTAGTGAAGTGACGCAGCTTGCTGAGGTGGCCGCTGAAAAAACATTTTCAATTTCAATTAAAGTTGGTATTGCGGCTGCTATCGTCATTGCAGGGTTTATCCTTGCTCGTTTGGCAGCTGCTGCTATTCGTAATCAATTTGGGTCGATTAGAGGGGTTGATCAGACCTTAGTCCCCATTCTTGCGCAAACGGTGCGCTATGCGATTATTTTCCTCACCGTTGTTATGGCGCTTGCTAATTTTGGGATTGAGACAACCTCTTTCCTTGCAGTCCTTGGTGCGGCTGGTTTGGCCATTGGTTTGGCTTTACAAGGGACACTGCAGAATGTGGCTGCGGGCATTATGTTGCTGGTCATACGCCCTTTTAAAAAGGGTGATTATATAGAATCTGGAAGCAGCCAAGGTACGGTTGATGAAATTGGTTTGTTTATGACGCGTATGCATACGGTGCAAGGATTGTTTGTTGCGGTGCCAAACTCCATCCTTTGGTCAAATCAGATTATGAATTATAGCCGTATGCCAAGGCGGCGGTTTGATTTTCGCTTTGGTATTGGGTATGAGGCGGATATCGATCTGGCACAAGAAGTGGTGTTGGATTTGCTGCTAAATGATAAGAGAGTGCATTCCCATCCGGAGCCGATTGTTGTTGTGCGCAATCTTGGAGATAGTTCGGTAGATCTTGAACTGAGGGCTTGGACTGATACCAAGACCTATTGGGAACTCAATTTTGATTTAACCAAAAATATTAAATTAGAGCTGGATAAGGCTGGGATCTCTATTCCGTATCCACATCGTCAGATTGTTATTTCGCCTGAAGTTTCTGGTTTATTGGCGGGGCAGAATTCGGGTACATCTGAGGTGAAGACAACTCCACCTAAAAAATCTAAAAACAGCCGACCTAAACGTAAGGGCCGACAAGCTCATTTAGGTGAGAGTGAAGAGGGCGGTGAAGGTTAATCTGGTTAATAAATTACTTTAGAGATTAAGGTTTTATCTGCAATTTGCTCGATTTTCTGGCTCGATTTTTTATTTTAGGTACGGTATATCTGGCCTTGAACTTATTTGTAAGAGAGACATTTTATGACTGATACCCCTACTCAAGATCGTCCCAAAGACCGTCCATGGTTGTTTAGAACATATGCTGGCCACTCAACTGCGAAAGCCTCGAATGAGCTTTATCGGAATAACCTGGCCAAAGGTCAGACCGGGCTTTCTGTAGCGTTCGATTTGCCTACACAAACTGGCTATGACAGTGACCATGCTCTAGCGAAGGGTGAAGTGGGTAAGGTTGGTGTGCCGATTTCTCATATTGGGGATATGCGTACATTATTTGATGGTATTCCGCTTGAGAATATGAATACCTCAATGACGATTAATGCGACCGCTGGCTGGTTGCTCTCTCTTTATATCGCGACCGCTGAAGATCAAGGGGCTGATCGCGCGAAACTTGCTGGTACCGTTCAAAACGACATTATTAAAGAATATCTCTCTCGCGGTACATACGTATTCCCGCCTGAGCCGTCTATGCGTCTTATTAAAGATGTGATCACATATTCATATAAAGAAGTGCCGAAATGGAACCCGACGAATGTGTGTTCTTATCACTTGCAAGAAGCTGGCGCGACGCCTGTACAAGAGCTGGCTTACGCGCTGGCGACTGGCATTGCCGTATTGGATATGGTGAAGGCGTCTGGTGAAGTTGCGGAGGAAGATTTCCCGAAAGTGGTTGGACGGATTTCCTTCTTTGTGAATGCGGGTATGCGCTTTGTCACAGAACTTTCTAAGATGCGGGCCTTTGTTGAGCTTTGGGATGATATTACTAAAGAGCGTTATGGCGTTGAAGATCCGAAATTCCGCCGCTTCCGTTATGGCGTGCAGGTGAACTCACTAGGGTTAACTGAGCCGCAACCAGAGAATAATGTTTACCGTATTCTGATTGAAATGCTGGCAGTAGTGCTCTCTAAAAATGCGCGGGCACGTGCGGTGCAATTGCCGGCGTGGAACGAAGCGCTGGGCTTGCCGCGCCCGTTTGATCAGCAGTGGTCAATTCGTATGCAGCAGATCATGGCGTATGAAACTGACCTCCTTGAATATGGTGATATTTTTGATGGCTCAACCGAGATTACACGTAAGGTTGAAGAGCTGAAAGCTGAAGCCCGTGATGAGCTTGCTCGCATTGAAGAAATGGGCGGCGCGGTGGCCGCTGTTGAGAGCTCTTACATGAAGCAAAAATTGGTTGAGAGCAACACAGCGCGCTTGCGTGATATTGAAGCTGGCGACCAGGTGGTTGTTGGTGTGAATAAATGGACAGAGAGCGAGCCGAGCCCGCTGGCGCAAGGCGCTGATGGTGGCATTCTCACCATTCCTGATTGGGTTGAGCAAGAGCAGATTGAGCGCTTGCAACAATGGCGCGCTGATCGCGATCAAGCGGCGTGTGATGCAGCTGTTGCTGATTTGAAATCAGCGGCGCAAGAAGGCCGCAATATTATGGAGCCATCCATTGCCGCTGCTAAAGCTGGTGTGACCACAGGTGAGTGGGGCACGGCTCTTCGTGAGGTGTTTGGTGAATACCGGGCGCCAACTGGTGTTGGTAAAGCTGCCAACGTTGATGCCACTGGTCTTAACGAAGTACGCGAAACTGTTGATGCTGTATCAGATAAGCTTGGCCGCCGGGTGAAGTTCCTTGTTGGTAAGCCTGGCCTTGATGGTCACTCGAATGGCGCGGAGCAAATTGCTGTGCGGGCGCGAGATGCAGGCATGGAAGTGGTTTATGAAGGCATCCGTTTAACACCTGCGCAAATCGTCAACGCTGCTTTGGAAGAAGGTGTGCATGCTATTGGCCTGTCGATCCTTTCTGGTTCTCATGTGCCGCTTGTTAAAGACGTGCTTGAGCGCATGAAAACAGCTGGTATTTCTGACATTCCGCTGGTTGTTGGTGGTATCATTCCGCCAGAGGATGCTGAGCTCCTTAAAGCGGCAGGTGCTGCTGCAGTTTATACGCCCAAAGACTTCCAGTTGAATGATATTATGGCGGATATTGTGAGGTTGATTGAGGGGACTTCCCAAGCGGCGTAGTTTGGGCGTTTCTTTTGTCTCACGGGCAATGGCAGCAAAGCTGCCGCCCTGCGACGGCGCGGGGCTAAGCCCCGACGGCCATTCGGCCTACGTTTTTCGTTCATAGAGATTCGGATGGTTTATATATAGAGCACTCCTTATTATTAAGGGGTGCTTTTTTGTGTTTAGAAGTAGAACTTTTTGTAAATGCAAAAAGAATCCATATATCATCAAAGCAATTCAATTTTTTGATAGTGAGATACTATTTATATAGAGGATTTGAATGATGAAATGGCTGTCTGATTTAATAAAGAAAAAGAGCCTGATCTTTGTTGGCGCAGAGTTAACTTTGCTTTATTTCATGATCTTCGGATTCATATGGTTTCACTATGTCGATTATCCAAAAAATCTAACTTTAAATGAGCTTGGCGATTTGTTGGCTGGGATGTTTGCACCACTTGCTTTTCTGTGGATGGTTATAACGATTTTAATGCAGGGTAAAGAGCTGCGTTTGCAACGAGAAGAATTGAGTATGCAACGTCAAGAGCTGGCAAATTCAAGTGCACAGTTAGAGCGTCAAAGTAATGTAATGGAGAGACAGCAAAACTTGGAACTTCGTGAGGCTCAGTTTAAAGAGCTTGAAGATAAATTAAGAGATTTTACTGATATGCTTGTTGTGGCGGGGTTACTTAGCAGCAAATATAAAGAACATGTTTATGATGGTCGTGTTTCTACCCCAGGATTTTTTAAACATCATTACTTTCGTTATGTTTCGGATAGTTTTGGAGACCGTATTAAAAGCTTAGAAAGCAATGGAAGCAAGAAAGAAGACTTTTATAAATATACTGATGAAATTAACCAGGTTGTATTGTTGGGAAATAAAT
Source organism: uncultured Hyphomicrobiales bacterium (assembly GCA_964022305.1). Classification (GTDB taxonomy): domain Bacteria; phylum Pseudomonadota; class Alphaproteobacteria; order Rhizobiales; family HXMU1428-3; genus HXMU1428-3. The sequence continues at coordinate 5,911 of CAXIBI010000059.1, forward strand.
TGATCGATCTTAGTGCAGAATACGATTTAGATAATTTTTTAATGAAGATAGGTTTTTTCCAATTCTTTGTAGCATTTAGAGAAAAGGTAGATACCGTTAAACTAAAAATTTCTGCGAGGGCTTAATTTAGTTTTCATAAAGTTTATTGCTTAAAATTTTGGGTGGTTTGAGTCTTTCATTTACAGAGGGAATATTATGACTTGGTTACGGCGGTTGGTTTTTGTCGCTTTGTTTGTTTTGTTTATTCCTTTCTTTATCATGCTGCCCATTGCTGGGATTTCTGAAATTTTTGGATGTACCATTTCTGAAGGTGGGGGGACGTGTTTGATACTAGGCGCGGACTTTGGGCCGTCGCTTTCTGCCCTTTCCGTCTCAGGATGGTTTATGCTTATCACGCTTCCAATTGCAGCCTGTGTGTTTGTGCTTAGGCTGCTGGTTGAGATTGTTGTTTGGATGCGGGCGGCGCGCCGGGCGTGAGTAATGCTCACTTACTGATTTAGTCTTTTCGGGTGTAGCTTCCAACTGCTTTTAAAATGACAGTGATTGGCTGTGCTGTTTTGTTGCTCCAGTACCAGCCGTGAGTTCCTTCAAATGGCGCTCTTAATTTGCCGGATGACATGTTGTCAGTCTTTTCTTTATAGCTTTTGAAATAGCCGGTTGTGTTGCCTTTCGGCTCTCCGTGAAAATCGAAAAAAAGCTGTTCGTCATTTTCAGTTTTCCATGTGTAGCTAAATGTCGCGTCTTTCTTTACATCGAACTTATATTCAATTCCCTTATTTGCAGGCACTGTGATTTTAATGGTGTCTTGCCAACTTAGGTTTGTATCGCTCAGTGGTTGGAAGAAAGCATTTTCTTTTTTTGTTTCAACTTTTTTGGGTTGAGTTTTAGCTATTCTAATAAAATCTTGATTGTCTTGATCTTGGGTAAAGTCGTACATCTGCATGCAATAAAGGGCCGCGCCAGCAAGGATGAGGCCGCAATTTACAGTGGTGCTGAAGGCTGCGAAAAAGTTGGTGTTTCGAATAGCTATGATGACAAGAAGCATAGCGGCCAGGGCGAGGAGTTGGCCGAGTTCAATGCCGATATTAAATGAGATGATATTGGCCAAGAGATTGTTTTGATCTAATGGCAATTCCTGCAAAATAGAAGAGAGGCCAAACCCGTGAATAAGACCAAGAGTGAAAATCATCAGCAGCATATTGGGGGGCGCCACTTTAAAATATTTTTGAAAACCACCAAGATTATGAAACGCTATGTAACACACGCTTAAAGCGATGATGGCGTCGATAATATAATAATTGAACTGGATACCGTTTAGTGTTGCGTAAATGAGTGTGATGGAATGGCCAAGAGTGAAAGCGGTGACGTATTTTGCGATTTCTTTAAAGCTTTTGAGGAAGAAAACTATACCAAATACAAAGGCGAGATGATCGAAGCCTGAAAGCATGTGTGTGATGCCGAGCCATATATATTGGAGATTGCTGCCACCAATTGCGGTTGCTTTTTCTGCATCTGACATGCCATGGGCATGAGCAACGGTTGTATAGTCTAGTGAAAAGCTTAGTGTGATGAGAGCTGGAAAGATGAGGGCTAAGAGGCTATTGAAATTAGGTTTTGAAATTTTGATCATTTTGTCCCCCATTGCAGTCTTATTATTATTGTTTTTTCTCATCCCCTCTTTGTTTTTTTAATAGAGATGTTGTTTAATTTTATCACCTTAGCGCTGCTGGTTAAAGTTGTTCAGATGCAAGATGTTCTTATGGCTTTATAGCTTTTTATTATAGTTTTGTACTACATTCTGTGGCTCTGTCGATACTTGCTGGTATCTCTCCCATGAAACAATTGAAATGAAGTTGGCTTTAAGAGTGAGTGCCGATAGCAGTAATGCGTTGCTGTAAGGTGAGATTATCCAGGCTTTCGAGGGGGAGATTTACGAAGATACTGATGCGTTGTTCAATCATTCGCAGGGTATCTGCAAATGCATAATGAATTTCTGCGTTGGTGCCGTTGGCTGTTGCTGGGTCAGGTATGCTCCAATGGGCTGTCATTGGAGCCCCAAGAAATTCTGGGCATGGCTCTTTTAGTACTTCGTCAGTTAGGGTGAAGATAAAGTTCATAATTGGGCTATCTGCTTCAGCAAACTCTTGCCAATTTTTTGACCGATATTCATTAGGGTCAAAGTTATTCATGGCGAGTAATTGCAAGGTCAGTGGATGGACCATACCTCTGTGAAAGCAGCCGGCGCTATAGGCTTTAAAGCGGCCCCCGGCATCAGTTATGCTTAGCCGGTTCATTACGGCTTCTGCCATGATGGAGCAGGTTGTGTTTGAATTGCACAGAAACAAGACATTTATCATTTGATTTGTCATTCTCTTATCTCATTTATTGTCTTGCTCTGCTGAGCTGCATTATAGGAAGTCATATAGTCTTTGGCTTTAAAGAACGCAGTATCTGTAAGACGTTTTATCTGTATTTCTTAAAAGCGATATTTCGCGTCGCTAAGTAGCTAAATAGCTTAACATTTCTTGCTTGTTTCATTTATGACAAAGTATGAGTGATTTCATGGCCTGTTTCAGCTAAGTTTGGTGAAATTTAAGTGTTCTTTACACTTTGCGTAGCGACAGAATGTGTATTTGTCATTTAATTCTAGCTGGGTTTCAAATTTGCCTGAATTTGAAGAGGGAGCCCCAGCTTTGCGCTCATATGAGTTTAAAGGTGAGTGTTGTTTGATTATTCAGGCATAGATTTTAGGTTTTAAAATAATAATGAATTATAAATCAATGGATTTAAAAGCGGCTGCTTTTATTGGTAGGGTCACTGAATTTTGGAGACGCCGTCTCTTACCGTCTGAGGTTTCTAAACCAGATACAAAACCAATAGCTGTCATTACTGGTGGTTCAGGTGGGATAGGTGCTGCTTTTGCTCAAGAATTGGCTGAAGCTGGACATAATATTTTACTCATTGGCCAGAATGAAGAGAAGTTGCGCACTGTTGCGAGCCGCCTGCAAGATTTAGGTCCGGGCACAATTCTCTCATTGGCATTGGATTTGTCTCAATTGAATATGCACCAGATGATCGAAGATTTGCTCGATGCTCAAGGCTATCATGTTGATATTTTAGCGAATAATGCGGGCCTTGGGGAACGGGATGATTTTTTAGGGGCTGATTGGGCGGAATTAAAGCATGTTCTGGACGTGAATATTATTGCTTTAACAGCGCTAACTCATCGTTTTTTGCCAGCTATGACCGAGCGAGGAAAAGGGACATTATTGAATGTGGCGTCTATCGGCGGGCTTACGCCTGTGCCTTATAATTCAATTTATTTTTCCTCTAAAGCTTATGTTGTGAATTTTACTGAAAGTTTGGCCAATGAAGTGCGCGGCAGAGGGGTCTATATTGGCGCGGTATTGCCTGGACCAACGAAAACAGCTTTCCATCATAAAATAAAAGGTCAAAATACGATTTATAATTATTTGCTTTGGAAAACGAAGCCGCGCTCTGTCGCACGCTCGATGCATAGGGCGCTGTTAATGCGGACATGGGCGGTGATTACACCTTCAATTTTTTATTCTCTCACCGGGCTATGTTTGCGCGTTATACCTGGGAGTTTATTGGCACCGATTATGGGTTTTCTGTTTAAGAAACGGTCATTTTAAATTGTAACCTTAAAATTAATTGTTTTTCGCAAGAAGTTAATTGGTTTATCGCTTGATCATTGCTTTTAAGGCTATGTACTGCTAAGGCTACAACTTACAAAATCATCTGATGTTGAGAGAGCGAACTATGGTCCCTTTGTTACAATTTATTGATGTTGTTATTATCGACCTTTTGAAGTGGGTTGTGATTATTAGCGTGATTTTAAGCTGGCTTGTTAATTTTGGAATACTTAATACTTACAATAGCTTCACTCAAACAGTGTTGGAGTTTTTACATGCTGTAACAGAGCCTATGTATCGGCCATTTAGATCTCTGGTACCACCTATTAATGGTCTTGACCTGGCACCTTTGCTGTTGTTGCTGTTTTTCTTGTTTTTGCAGTTAGTGGTTATTCGCGGTTGGCTGATCCCGTTTTTTCTTAGTTCGAACCTTTAACTGAGGAATTTGTTTAAGTTAGGTTTTCCTACCACCGTCATTGGTGAGGTTATTAAACTTTAGAATAAACTCTTACCATTACTGGAGATCAGACAAGCTTGATCAAAACATTGAGCTTGACGTGTGAACTGTTGGTATGGGTTCTGAGCCTAAATATTTTTTAAGGAAACAATTGAATGACTGCCCAGATCATTGATGGGAAACAAACAGCCAAAGATTTACGAACTGCCGTTGCTGAGACTGTAAATGATATAAAGCTGAAAACAGGTGTAACGCCGGGGTTGGCTGTTGTGCTTGTTGGGGCTGATCCGGCTTCTGAGGTTTATGTTAAAAACAAAGCAAAACAAACTGTTGAAGTTGGAATGGAGAGCTTTGAACATCGTCTGCCAGCTGAGACAAGTGAGGGCGAACTGCTTTCTTTGATTGACCAGCTCAATTATGATGATGCTGTTCATGGGATTTTGGTGCAGTTGCCTGTACCAGACCATATTGATGAGCGAAAAGTGATCTCTGCGATTGATCCGTCAAAAGATGTTGATGGATTTCACCCGATTAATGCGGGCCGTTTGGCAACTGGGCAAAAAGCTTTGGTGCCCTGCACGCCAGTTGGTTGTGTGATTTTGGCCAAGCGAGCTCAGGGTGATTTAACGGGCCTGAATGCCGTTGTTATTGGGCGCTCTAATATTGTTGGTAAACCGGTGGCGCAGCTCTTGCTCCAAGAAAATTGCACGGTGACTGTTGCTCATTCTCGCACTAAGAATTTGCCAGAGGTGGTTGGCCGGGCTGATTTGGTTGTAGCGGCCGCTGGGCAATGTGAAATGGTGAAGGGTGACTGGATTAAGCCTGGCGCGATTGTGATTGATGTTGGCATTCACAGAACCCAAAATGAAGATGGCAAAACCAAATTAAAAGGCGATGTGGACTTTGATAGTGCAGTTGAGACTGCAGGGTATATTACTCCGGTTCCTGGCGGTGTTGGGCCGATGACCATTGCTTGCTTGTTGCGCAATAGTGTTGTTGCTTGTGCGCGGTTAAATGGATTACCAGACCCAGAGCTTTAAGAGTTTTAAGGTTTTGTTGGTCATTATTCTAGACTTTAAGGCATTCTTCTTTTAGAGGGGAATGCTCTAGACGTTTTGTATTTTCAGAACTTAACCTTATATAAGAACCTATATCAGTTTTTTAAAACTTGAATGGTTTTTAGCAGAGACTTGAAATGAATACTGTTAGCTTTATTAAAATGAATGGATTGGGCAATGACTTTGCTATTTTTGATAGCAGAGAAATCGCTCTTTCTTTAAGTGCAGAGCAGGCCTCATTTGTTGCTAACCGCGAAGACGGGGTTGGCTGCGATCAGGTGATTGTACTTGAGCCATCTTCTAAGGCTGATGTGTTTATGCGGATCTTAAATGCGGATGGCTCTGAAGTGGATGCGTGCGGTAATGCGACCCGCTGTGTTGGGCGGATTGTTGCGGGCGAGTTAAATCGAGCTGGGGTAACGATTGAGACCAATGCGGGGATTTTAGTGGCTCAGATTATCGGCCGCGATCAAGTGACAGTTGATATGGGTGTTCCAAATTTTGATTGGCAGGCAATCCCCTTGGCAGAAGAGTTTCGTGATACACGAATGATTGAGCTGCAAATCGGGCCGATTGATGATCCTATTTTGCACTCGCCTTCTGTTGTGAATGTGGGGAACCCGCATGCGATATTTTGGGTTGATGATGTAGAAGCGTATGATTTAGGCAAGTTTGGGCCGATGCTTGAAAACCATCCGATTTTTCCTGAACGGGCAAATATATCTCTAGCGCAAGTAACTTCGAAGAACTCTCTTATTCTTCATGTATGGGAGCGCGGTGCCGGATTAACCGAGGCTTGTGGTACGGCGGCCTGTGCAGCGGCTGTAACAGCTGCGCGTAAGAAATTAACGGGGCGGAATGTTTCTGTCACTTTGCCGGGTGGGGATTTGCAGATCCATTGGCGTGAAGCGGATGATCATATCTTAATGACAGGGCCCATTGAAGTTGAGTATAAAGGAGAGATTGAACTTTCTTAAAAAGTTTATCTCATTGATTGTTCCCCTAAATGTTAGACTTTTGGGTTTGTGCGTTAGAGGGTAATGAAGTAAAGCGTTTTTATGAACCATAATCCAAAAAAAGTACCACAGATTGTGACGTTTGGTTGTCGCCTAAATTCTTATGAATCTGAGGTGATGAGCGAACATGCGCGCAATGCTGGGCTTGATGATGCGATTATTATTAATAGCTGCGCGGTGACCAATGAAGCGGTTCGTCAGGCGCGGCAAACGGTGCGGCGTTTAAAAAGAGAAAACCCAGACGCCAAAATCATTGTGACGGGTTGCGCTGCGCAAATTGACCCTGCCATGTTTGATCAGATGGATGAGGTTGATTTTGTCATTGGTAATGATGAAAAGATGAAAGCTGAGACCTTTCAGGGGTTGAGCTTAGAAACATCTGAGCCTTGTCAGGTGAATGATATCATGTCCGTGACGGAGACGGCGGGGCATTTAATCTCTGCTTTTGGTGGTCGTGCGCGGGCCTATGTTCAGGTGCAGAATGGATGTGATCATCGTTGTACTTTTTGTATTATCCCTTTTGGACGGGGGAACTCCAGGTCAGTTCCGATGGGTGAAGTGGTGCATCAGGTCTCTCATTTGGTGAATGAGGGCTATAAAGAGATTGTCATCACTGGGGTGGATATTACCGCTTATGGACGAGATCTGCCTGGTGAGCCTAGTCTTGGCAAACTTTGCCAGCAAATTTTAAAACATGTGCCTGAGCTGAAACGTTTACGTATTTCATCGATCGATTCTGTTGAGGCGGATGAGGCGCTTCTAGATGTGATTGCCAATGAAGAGCGCTTGATGCCGCATTTGCATCTCTCGCTGCAGGCTGGTGACAATATGATTTTAAAACGCATGAAACGGCGTCATAGCCGCGAAGATGCGATTGAATTTTGCCGCCGCGTTCGTGAACTTAGGCCAAATATTGTTTTTGGGGCGGATATTATCGCAGGCTTTCCAACAGAGACAGATGAGATGTTTGAGAATAGTGTGCGTCTTGTTGAAGAGTGTGGGCTGACCTTTTTGCATGTGTTTCCTTTTTCACCGCGGCCTGGCACACCAGCGGCTTTAATGCCGCAACTGACAAAGTCTGTGATTAAAGAACGAGCTGCAAGATTAAGAGCGCTTGGGAATGAGCGGTTGCTTTCTTATATGGAAACATTGGATGGGCAGCCGGTTGAGTTATTGATGGAGCGCGGCCAGATGGGGCGCGCTGAGAATTTTATTGAAGTTCAATTGGATGGTCCTTATCAGCCTGGGGCGATTATACGGGCACGAGTGACAAGGCAAGAGGATGGGCAATTGAAGGGGGAAGTTTTGGCATGAGCGGGAATGAGGAAAAAGAAAAGAAAAAAGGCATGTTTGGCCGCCTCTTTGGTGGGGCGAAAGACAAAGAGATTGTCGATGTTCCCGTTGCTGTAAATGAGGGTGAGGAGAGAGATACTCCAATAGATGAGACAAGCGTTTTAGAGGTTAATGAAGATGTGGCTTCATCTCAAACTTCAGAGCCTGTTGAGGTGGTGAATGAGGCTGTGACAGAGCCTGAAGCACAGCCTGAGAAAAAGGGTTGGTTCTCTCGTTTAACGTCAGGGTTGGCGAAATCTTCATCAAAGCTCACTGAAGGCATTACTAGTATTTTCACCAAAACAAAGCTTGATGATGAAGCTTTGCAAGATTTGGAAGATTTGCTCATTCAATCTGATTTGGGTGTGGCAACGGCAATGCGTATAACTGATCAATTATCAGCGTCTCGTTACGATAAAGAAATCACCGGTGAGGAAGTGAAAGAGATTCTGGCGCAGGAAGTTTCAACGATTTTAGAGCCGGTTGCACAACCTTTGGTGGTTGAGGGAACAAATAAACCACATATTTTGCTTATGGTTGGTGTTAATGGGGCCGGCAAGACAACCTCTATTGGTAAGTTAGCTCTTAAATTTAAAAATGATGGTAAGTCTGTGATGCTTGCAGCTGGCGATACATTCCGGGCTGCTGCTGTTGACCAACTTAAAGTTTGGGGTGAGCGCACGGGAGCTGGTTTTGTTTCAGGTAAGATTGGGGCTGATGCGTCTGGTTTGGTTTATGATGCTTTAGAGCAGGCCAAAGAAGAAGGCACAGATGTGTTGATGATCGACACGGCTGGGCGATTGCAAAATAAAGCTGACCTGATGGCTGAGCTTGAGAAAATTGTACGCGTTATCAAGAAGTTTGACCCGACGGGCCCGCATAATGTGTTGCTGACACTTGATGCCACGACGGGTCAAAATGCGCTTAATCAGGTTGAGATTTTCCAGAAAATTGCCGGTGTAACGGGTTTGATTATGACGAAACTGGATGGCACGGCTAGGGGTGGTATTTTGGTGGCGATTGCTGAGAAATATAAGCTTCCTATTCATGCGATTGGAGTTGGCGAGTCTATTGAAGATATGCAACCCTTTGACCCGAATGATTTTGCAAATGCGATAGCTGGTGTTGCTCAAGATCATTAAAAGTTATCATGAAAAGTTTTTTTTAAAACAAGGGATTAAATGAAATGAAGATGGTGAAATTTTTACTTGAATTAACACCGTTGGTGATCTTTTTCGCGGTTTACAAATATATGGGGCTGATGGAAGCAACCATTGCGTTGATGATTACCACGACAGTTTCAATAGTAATCTTTTGGTTTGTTTTTAAAAAGGTTGCGACGATGCCGCTTGTCACCGCCGTGCTTGTCTTGGTGTTTGGTGGTTTGACGCTTTATTTTGATGATACAACTTTTATCAAAATTAAACCGACGATTATCTATCTCTTATTTGCAAGTGGGTTGTTGGGCGCTCTTGCCTTTGGTCGCTCTTTAATGAAGACCGTTTTAGGTGAAGCGGTCGAACTTACTGATAAGGGCTGGTTTAAAATGAGCCTTCACTGGGGTTTGTTCTTCTTGTTTCTTGCTGGTTTAAATGAATATGTGTGGCGTGGTTTTGATGAGGAAACATGGGTTCAATTTAAAGCTTTTGCTCTCTTGCCACTGACGTTGGGTTTTTCTGTCTTACAATTGATTTTTATCCGCAACGAAATGATTTTGCCTGAAGAGGAAGGTTCTGAAGACGTTAAGTGAGGCAACTCTCAAGCGTTGTTTTACCCAATGCAACTCACGGTTTTCTCATAATAAAAATACAACTTATGGTTAATTCTTTCTTGACATTGCGCGTATAGGGAGTAAATATGCAACCTATAGGTGTATATCGTTTTACCTAGTATCCAATCGAAGTTTTTTGTGTAGGATGAGAGATTTAGCTTTTACTTTTATGATGATGCTGACTGTTTTTTGAATGACATTCCTATTTTCTTGATCGTAAACCATTCCGTATCACATGACTAAAAATAGACTTGATCTTTGCTTGTTCGATCACATGAAACTTCCCTAATAGTGGGGGACTTTTATATGTTAATAGGTGATACAACGCGTGAAGAAAAAGATCTGGAGAATTCTGCTATCCATCTTTTGCATCGGGCGGGGCAATGTGCTGGTGATGTTTTTGGGCAGAAGGTTAAATTTGCAGGATTAACGCCGCGACAATTCACGATTTTAAAAACAGTTGCCAAATATGAGGGCCTAAATCAAACAGACCTCGTAGATCGAACCGGAGTGGACCGTTCAACATTGGCAGATATTGTTCGTCGGATGTTGAATAAGGGTTTAATCAGCCGCAAGAGAATGACAAATGATGCACGGGCTTATGCTGTTTATGTAACAGATAAGGGCCGGCAAATCTTAAATGAAGCCGCACCAGCGGCTGCAGATGCTGATAAAAAGATTTTATCTGCATTATCTGAGGAACAACGTGAGATTTTTTTGGACACTTTATCTCAGACAGTAGAAACTATACATAGCTCTCGAATTCATCACTAGATCCTGGCGGAATAAGCTATTTAGCTTTTTGTGATGATTTGAGACGAGCGGGGAAGGGTGGAGCCTGCGACAGAAATTAATAATAATTTTTGCTATTCGCTTCACCCTTTTTAATGTCTCGCGGGC
>CAXIBI010000060.1:0-16053 GCA_964022305.1 uncultured Hyphomicrobiales bacterium
GACGTCTATGTTGAGTATGCTCCCCTTTTTCAAGGGCTTATTATTCGGCATGCCATGACAAACAACATGATTGATGGATGTGCAAATTGAGTATTTATAGCCACGGTAATGGAGTGTCGCGGGCAAGGCGTTGTTATCCATAGCAAATTGGAAGGCTAAATCATCTAGATAAGCGGTTGTGACGCCAGGCTGTGCTTCTTTGACCAACATATCCAACGCAGCGGCTGCTAATTGGCCGGCTTTGCGCATACCTTCATAATCTTGCTCCTTATGGATGGGGATTGCGTGGCGTTTTCTAATCATTTTTGGTTCCGTTGGTTTTAATTTTTGGGCTATTTCGCCGGTCTTTTATTCAAATAACACATTTATTTGGACGTCTTTTATCCAAATATGAGCTAATTTAACTTATCTTGGTCTTTAAAAATAGATTTATGTTGTTTCTTTTTTATAAACAAAAGAGTTTCATTTTATAAGGGGGTTCATTGAAAGGGCTAGGGGGGAGCTCTTAAAGAATTTCTACTTTTTCTGTGACCTTGATTTCTTCTGTTGTCAGATTGCATTTATAAGCTATGGCTTCTACACCGGCTTCTTTCGCTTTAAGAAAGGCTTCGTGATATTTACTATCAATATCTTTAGCGAGTGAGAAAGTTTTACAATCTTCTCTTTGAATGAGGTAAAACATTACGGCTCTGTGTCCCTCATTTACCATGTCACTTAATTCATTTAGATGTTTGGCGCCTCTGCTGGTGACGCTATCGGGGAATTCGGCTTTGTTCTCTTGCCGGAGAAGATGGACGTTCTTAACCTCGACATAGCAGGATTTTATTTGCTCTGTTTTGGCTTCATTCTCAAGTAAGATATCTATGCGGCTGTTTTGCCCGTATTTTACCTCTCGGCGTAGGTTTGAATAGCCTTGCAGTTCTTTAATGGTGCCATTTAAGATGGCTTCTTCTGCCAGTTTGTTCGGCAGGCTTGTATTGATGCCAACTAGTGCTTTTTTGTCATAGTCATTGGTTTCGATTAATTCCCATGAATATTTTAATTTACGTTTGGGATTGCTTGCCGGTGAGAGCCAGACAGTTGAGCCGGGCTCTTTTAAGCCTAGCATAGCTCCAGGGTTGGCGCAGTGAGCGGTGATTTCGTCACCATTTTCTAACTTAACGTCAGCTAAAAACCTCTTATAGCGTTTGATGAGAGTGGCTTTAATTAAGGGGCTCGCAAATTTCATGGGTGAACCTATTTTTTATTTAAGGTACAGTCTTTTTTAAAGTGAAAGAATATTTTGACGTATTGCATTGGGCTTTTAAAGCTAAATCATAAGCTTTGAACAGTGTATTTAACTGTGAGAAAAATAGGTTTTATTTATGGGTGAAGTTACAGCGGCATTAATGGTGATTGGTGATGAGATTTTATCTGGTCGGACCAGTGATAAAAACATTAATTATTTAGCCCTTCATTGTACGGCGATTGGCATCCGGCTTGAGGAAGTTCGTGTTATCTCGGATAAAGAAGAGCGGATTGCCCAGGCATTAAATTATCTTCGCTCTACTTATACTTATGTCTTTACGACAGGTGGTATCGGGCCAACTCATGATGATATTACAGCTCAATCAGTTGCAAAGGCACTGGAAGTTGAGCTGGTTGAAAATCAGCAAGCTATTGCAATTATGGAAGAGCGGTATCCTGGCAAAGAATTAACCGAAGGACGGCGTTTGATGGCGCGGATCCCGGTTGGTGGTGAGTTAATAAAAAACACAGTTTCAGGCGCGCCAGGATTTATGATTGAAAATGTAATTGTGATGGCAGGTGTGCCGAAAATTATGCAAGTGATGCTTGATGATGTGACGCCGCGCTTGAAGACCGGGCAGCGGTTGTTGTCACGTAATTTTATTGTCAAACACCCAGAAAGTACAGTTGCTGACTTAATCGGAAAATTAGACCAAGAAAATGAAGGGGTGAGCTTTGGAAGTTACCCTTATTTCAAACAGGGGCAAGTTGGGACAGTTATTGTTTTACGCAGTGTTGATGAGGGAAAGCTTGAAAAAGTTGGGCTTCAATTTACTACGGCTTTAAAACAAGAGAATAAAGATTATGACGAGGAGTTTGAGGAATAGAGGGAGGTATTGAACCGAATGTCGTAGTTCCCCTTACTATGATATTTTTATTCAAACCAAAGTGATTGTTCAGCTTCTGGTTTGTCATTTTCTATAATGGCCTCTTCAGCTGGTAACCAGAGATGTGGGAACCTTGTCTCTAGGGCGCTTAGATAACTTTCAGCGAGCTCGATGATGCTGGCTAAGCGCACATGCCCTCCAACCAGATACATATGACCGGCTGAGAGAGAGAGAATTTGGCCATGGTCTGATTTTTCCATCACCATTTCTCTTGATTTGATAAACCAATCAGGATGATCGCCGCCTTCAAAGTGGCGATCATGATGGTCACTAATTTGGGCGGCAACGTCCGTTAAGGGATGGGTTGCGCTATTGAATAGCTCAATAAGCGGTTTGAAAAAGCTATCATACTCTTTTAAGTGATTGCTCCATTTGCGCGCTTGCACCAGCTTGGAGATGAGCTCTTCTTCCCAATCGGAGAGGTCGGTTATAAAGAGGCGTAAATTCTCAAGCTCATCCATGATGTCATCACCAGAGAGTTCTGCTTGATTTTCTTTTTGTGTCAAAGTTGCAAGGCGCAAGCGCTCGCCAGCCTCTAAACTAGCAAAAAGATGATCGGTTAGAAAATATACCAATGATTGCAATTGTTCATCAATTGCCATGTGGTTGCCTCTTAAAATGTGGATGCCCCATGAATTTTAGCTTTTCTGAAGTTGTTTCATCCTCTTATTTACTGAGATAACAGTTGAAACTTTTAGAAATGCCGCGATTTGTTTCACAATATTACACAGATTCTTAAGTGAAGCAAAAGCCTGTGGACAAGTTCTGGAAAAAAACTTGCACAGTTTTTTCTCTCACGGCTATTCCATGAGCTGAAGCTCATGGGCCTCCGAGGGGGCGGTACTAGGCACCGGGCAGCTCGCGCTGCCATGTCCTGACGCCGAAGTGGCGCCACTCCTTCTTCATATTTCAAAATTTGATACTTTAAGCTCACGGCAAAATAAAAGCGCCTGCAAAACAGATTGGGTTTTACAGGCGCTTTGAGTTTTATGTGTTTGCGATAGTATTATGAGCAACCGCTTGTTGAACCGCAAGTGTCGCATTTGAGGCAGGTGCCGTTGCGAACAAGGGTGAAGTTGCCGCATTCAGCACAATTCTCACCTTCATAGCCCTTCACTCTAGCTTCGGCCATCAGCTCAGCTTTGCTGCCTAAAGTTTGCGGTGCTGCTGGGACAGGGTCTCCATTTGCAACGAGCGCTCCTTCTGTGGCTTGCATGCCTGTGTTCACTACTTGCTGAAGTTCAGCGACGGTGCCTCCTTGAGTACCAGCTTGCTGTTTTTCAGAAGACTTCTTCTCGACAATTTTTGCCTTATTAAAAGTGCCTCTTAACAAACCACGGCTCAAGAAACGCTCAGCGCTTGTGTCTTTTTCACTTTCTTCGTCACCACGGCCCATGGCTGTTGATACAGCGCCAATTTCGCTCGGGTCAACATGCGCCAGGTCATGACGGCCAAGATATGAAACACCAAGTTCGCGGAAGATATAGTCAAGGATTGATGTTGCGTTCTTAATTGAGTCATTGCCTTGAACAAAGCCAGCTGGCTCAAACCGTGTGAAGGTGAACGCTTCAACAAATTCTTCCAGAGGCACACCATATTGCAGGCCAAGTGAAATGGCGATGGCGAAGTTATTCATCAATGAGCGGAAGGCAGCGCCTTCTTTATGCATATCGATAAAGATTTCACCTAAGCGGCCATCTTCATATTCACCGGTGCGCAAGTAAACTTTATGACCACCAACATTGGCTTTTTGAGTGTAACCTTTGCGGCGATGAGGTAGTTTTTCGCGGTCGATTTGATCGCTGACTTTCTCAACAACACGTTCAATGATGCGTTCTGCTGCCACAGCTGCTTTTTCTGCTTGTGGCAAGGCTGCTAAGCTTTCTGCATCCACATCGCTCTCATCATCATCGATGCCTAGAACTTGAGCATTCAGAGGTTGTGATAATTTTGAACCATCGCGGTAAAGAGCATTGGCTTTCAGAGCCAGGCGCCATGAGAGCATGTAAGATTTTTTACAATCTTCAACAGTTGCTGTATTGGCCATGTTGATGGTTTTTGAAATTGCACCAGAGATAAAGGGCTGACTTGCCGCCATCATGCGGATGTGACTTTCAACAGAGAGAAGTCTCTTGCCTTTACGGCCACAAGGGTTGGCACAATCAAAGATCGCTAAGTGCTCATCTTTCAAGTGTGGTGCGCCTTCCAAAGTCATGGTGCCGCAGCAATATTCATTGGCGTCATCAATGTCTTTGTTTGTGAAACCAATGAATGAGAGCAAGTTAAATTCTGCTTCATCTAACTTTTCAGCTGGGATGTTCAATGTTTTGATGCAGAATTCTTCGCCTAATGACCATTTGTTGAAAGCAAATTTAATATCGAAGGTAGAGCCAAGGCTTTCTTCAATTTTTTCAATGATTTCTTCAGTGAAGCCTTTTGCGATTAGACTTTCATGGTTCACGCCAGGGGCTTCTTTTAATGTGCCATAACCAACTGCGTAATTAACGATGGCATCGAGTTGCTCATCTGTATAGCCAAGGCCTTTTAGAGCTGTTGGTACAGTACGGTTGATGATTTTGAAGTACCCACCGCCAGCAAGCTTTTTAAATTTCACAAGAGCAAAATCTGGCTCGATACCGGTTGTGTCACAATCCATCACAAGGCCGATGGTGCCTGTTGGTGCAATTACGGTTGCTTGCGCGTTTCTATAGCCGTGCTCTTGGCCGCCTTCAAGGGCTTTGTCCCAGGCTCTGCAGGCATGATCAACAAGTTTGCTATCTGGGCATGATTTGTGATCAAGCGGCACTGGATTAACAGAGAGGTGCTTGTAGCCATCTTCGTGGCCATAAGCTGCTCTTCTATGATTGCGCATGACGCGAAGCATATCTGATGAGTTGTCCTCATAACCTTCAAATGCGCCTAGTTCTTTGGCCATTTCAGCAGATGTTGCATATGACATGCCGGTCATTAGCGCTGAGATGGCACCGCAATACGCACGGCCTTCATCTGAGTCGTACGCTAAGCCAGAAGCCATAAGAAGACCGCCAATGTTGGCAAAGCCGAGGCCTAAAGTTCTATAGCGATAAGAAAGAGTTGCAATTTCTTTAGATGGGAACTGAGCCATGGTCACAGAAATTTCCAGAACCATTGTCCAGAGGCGAACAGCATGCTCAAAATTCTCAATATCGAATTTTTTATTGCCGTCTTCGCCTTTGAGGAATTGCATCAGGTTGAGTGAGGCAAGGTTACAGGCCGTGTCATCAAGGAACATATATTCAGAGCATGGGTTTGATGCGCGAATGGGGCCTGATTTAGGGCACGTATGCCAGTCATTAATTGTGGTATGGAACTGAATGCCTGGGTCAGCGCAACTCCATGCGGCAAAGCCGACTTTGTCCCATAGCTCAGCAGCGTTTAGAGTTTTAACGGTTTCACCATTTGTGCGTGCTTTTAGGTCCCAATCTCTGCCGGCTTCAACGGCTTTTAGGAAATTATCTGTCACGCGCACTGAGTTGTTTGAGTTTTGACCTGAGACTGTTGAGTAAGCTTCTGAATCCCAATCTGTATCGTAGGTATCAAATTCAAGATCTTTAAAACCTTGTTTGGCGAACTGAATGACACGCTGGATGTAATTATCAGGCACTTGCAATTGACGTGCGGCTTTAATCTCACGTTTTAGCGCTGGGTTTTTCTTCGCGTCAAAGCAACTGTCATCATCTGACGAGCAATTCACACAAGCTTTGAAAATGGCTTGTAGGTGTTTGCTGCAGATTTTAGATCCGGTGACGAGGGCAGCCACTTTTTGCTCTTCAGTGACTTTCCAGTTGATGAATTTTTCAATATCTGGGTGATCGATATCAATCACCACCATCTTAGCGGCGCGTCTTGTTGTGCCACCTGATTTGATGGCGCCAGCTGCTCTGTCACCAATGCGCAAGAAGCTCATCAGACCAGATGATTTACCGCCACCAGAGAGAGGTTCATCACAGCCACGTAAATCAGAGAAGTTTGACCCTGTACCTGAGCCATATTTAAAGAGGCGGGCTTCACGGGTCCAGAGATCCATGATGCCGTTTTCATTGACCAAATCATCTTTCACAGATTGGATAAAACAAGCATGTGGTTGTGGGTTTTTATAGGCTGAGTCCGAGCTGGTTAATTTGCCAGTTTTATAATCTACATAGAAGTGACCTTGGCCAGGACCATCAATGCCGTAAGCCCAATGTAGGCCTGTATTAAACCATTGTGGGCTGTTTGGTGCCGCCATTTGCATGGCGAGCATGTAGCGCATTTCATCATAGAAGATTTGTGCGTCTTCTTCAGTGGTGAAATAACCACCTTTCCAACCCCAATATGTCCAGGTACCGGCTAAACGGTTAAAGACTTGTTTGGCATCGGTTTCACCACTATAGCGCTCTTCTTCTGGAAGGTCGTTTAAAGCGTCTTCATCAGGCACTTGACGCCATAACCAAGAGGGGACTGTGTTTTCTTCAACAGGTTTGAGGTGAGCAGGGACGCCTGCTTTGCGGAAATATTTTTGTGCGATGATATCGCAAGCAACAGCTGACCAATGAGCGGGGACCTGGAAGTCTTTTAGTTGGAATACAGTTGAGCCATCCGGATTACGGATTTCACTGGTTGCACTGCGAAATTCAATTTGATCATATGGAGATTGGTTGTCTTTGGTAAAGCGCCTGGTAATCCGCATGTTTTATTCATCCCTCAGATTTTTGTTCAATGCGCGTCTATGATCTAAATAAAGGCCACAGATGATTTTAGAGACGTGCACTTAACTTTCGTTTCGATTTCTGTTTCATTTTTCTCTAAATAGAGGCAATTCCACACAACTGCCCATACATCTTCCCATTCAGAGATATTAAAGCTCACCAATTCTCTCTTTGCTCTTTCACTCAAGATTGAGCAAATTGATCAGTGGTTCTTGCTTTCCCCGTTACTTCTTTAAAGTTTTGACTAAAATCGGCGCTAAACAGCCGTACTTGACTCTAAATTTATTATTAAAGGCCGGCTGGTTATCAGCTTTGCTTTGTTTTTAATGTTAAGTGTGCAGTTTGTTTTTTCTCATGTCTTTAATTCAAGAGTGATGAGATCTTTGATGCTGCTGCTTAACTTGATACAGAACTTAAGTGACTCGGACTTGTTGCGTCAAGATGTTGTGTGTTTAAAAATTCTACCCCCATAATATTGATAAATTGTGAGCAAATTGGGGAAAAGCTGTCAAAAATCGAGGGAAAAAGGCTGAATTTGAGAAATTAGAGTTTTTTTTGAGGGTAATCCCCAGATAAAACAGCTGAATATTAAGGGGATTGCAAAAATAATTGCCCACATTTTTTTCTCTTAGCCACAGATAATCATATCTGATTCTACTTCAAAGTGTGTGAAGGAATGTGTCACACTACAAAATATTGTGTTTTTTGGGGGGAGTGTTCTTTACTGGTGCTTCATATGCCCACGATGCATCCGCACTTTTTCTCTCTCACGGCTATTCCTCGCTGCGCTCAGGCCTATGTTTTTTAGTTGTGCTTTAGGTTGCCCACCAGCAACCGCACTGTGCGTTGCTCGCACCGGGCTACGCGAAGCGCTTCGCCATGTCCTGACGCCTTAGCTCGGTTGCAAGTGGATAACCTGAAGAGCAAAAAAATGGCGTCACTCCTTCATCGTATAGCTAGTTGTGTCATTTGCTATTTGCCAAGCACAATGCTTTTTCTATTGCAGATAACTACACAATATCTACATAAGATTTTCAGTAGGCTGATGCGATTAATCGCAGTCGATAAAGGGGGATCAGGGATTTACTTTCATGATGAGACTTGTCATATTGCGCATATGAATCATTTTCGATTTTGATGCTTACTTGCTCTGCATGAGAGGATAATATGGGACTTTTTTCTGAACTTTTTAGCTGGTGGACTGGCAATACAATTGGGCACAGATTTACCCTTTGGAAAAATGGCCGGTTTGTTGGTGAGGATGAAATTGGCAATAAATATTATGAGCAAGTGCGTGGTGTTGGGCCTTTGGGGAAACCACGTCGCTGGGTTGTCTATGATCGTTTAGCAGAAGCTTCTCTTATTCCATCTGGTTGGCATGGCTGGATGCACTATAAGACAGATGTCATACCAAGTGACAGTGATTATAAAGCACGACCCTTTGAGGCTAATCATCGCCCGAATTATACGGGTACAGATTTGCACTATCGCCCCAATGCTGATGAGCGTGATCAGGGGCACTCTGTTGCACAAGAATATGAAGCCTGGAAGCCAGAACAGACAAATCCATAAAATTTGCTAAGTTTATTGAATGTTTTTAAAAATTATGATCCCTCAGATATAATATCTGGGGGATTTTTATTTAGCATGCTTGATGAAGATATCTTTTTGATTAGGTTTCATTCAAAATGATAAGAGATTGATTTATTGGATTTTTGCCCTGATTGGTCTGGACAGGTAGTTCGTTAGGGTTTATTTGATGTGTGCCGTAAATTGGCCTTCAAGTTGGTCCAGTTTACTATCGTTTGAAGTTTATTATTTGATGAGAAAATGAAAGTTAATATGCCAAAAGACCCAACATATCGCACTGATTTACCTCATTTTATTTCGGTCATGACATATGCTTTATCTGCTCTTAGTGTCTTTGTAATTTTGGGCTGGGGCACAGACGCGCATGCCCGCAAGATTGAAAATAAAATTGCGGTTTTTGCGGCCCTGAATAAGGTGACTGCGCGCATTTCTCATTTGGAAATCCCAATTAATGGTGAGCAGAAGTTTGGAGCTTTGACCATTAAACCTCGTATCTGCAATACAACGCCGGCTACAGAAGCTCCGTCGACCACATCTTTTATTGAAGTCAGAGAGCGCAAGCTTGATGGTTCTCAAGCGATGTTATTTTCTGGATGGGTGTTTGCAGAAAACCCAGGTATTCATGCGGTTGAACATCCAGTTTATGATGTTTGGCTCACCAGCTGTAAAATGCCTGTTGGAGGCGTGGCTGTATCTAAGCCTGAAAAGTTGCAACGACGCCGCACACGAGTGCGTTCAAGACGGCGCTGAAACTGATCTCTTGTTACTTCAATTGCCCCAAATTTCTCTAAATGTTCGGTGACGAACTGAGTGTCCAATAATGTAAACCCTGCATATTTTAATCTTGCGACCAGGTAAACAAGGGCGACCTTACTTGCATCGCTTACATAAGAGAACATGCTTTCACCAAAGAAGGCCGCATTGAGCTCAACTCCATAAAGACCGCCAACTAACAGATCATCTTTATAAACTTCTATGGTGTGGCAATGGCCCATTTCAAAGAGGTCTGTATAGAGGTCTCTGATTTTGGTGTTGATCCAGGTGCTTGGTCTATCAGGCCGCGGCAGGGCGCAACCATCTAATACCCCTTGAAAATCAGTATCAATACGTACCTCAAAAATGCCTTTGCGAATTGTTTTGGCAAGGCTTTTGGGAACATGGAAATGTTCAAACGGGATAATGCCGCGATGTTTAGGCTCTATCCAAAAAAGCTCATCATCTTCAGCCGCCTCTGCCATAGGGAAAATGCCGCAAGAATAGGCCTTTAAAAGAACCTCAGGGGTGATGTCGATTTGGATGTGGGTTTCATTTGATTTCATTCCTTTAAGATAACTCTTATTTGTGAGATTTTAAAGGTTACCCGCACATTTGGGGGAATGAAGTCGGGGAAAGTTAAAACAATAAAAAACCACCAAGCAAGTTATGCTTGGTGGTTTTTATTATTTAACTGGTTTTTCTAGATATTTTTCTAGCCAGTGGATGTCATAGGCGCCGTTGACGATGTCTGGCTCGTTTAACAAATCCACAAAGAGAGGGATTGTTGTGTCGATGCCGTCAATGACGAATTCACTTAAGGCTCGTCTTAAGCGCATCATGCATTCATTGCGGGTTTTGCCGTGAACAATGAGCTTGCCGATGAGGCTGTCATAATAAGGTGGGATTGAATAGCCTTGATAAACACCACTATCAACACGCACACCAAGGCCGCCTGGAGGGTGGAAATAGTTGATTTTACCTGGGCTTGGCATGAAGGTGCGGGCGTTTTCAGCGTTGATCCGACATTCAATGGCATGGCCGCGCAGATTAATATCTTCTTGTTTGAAGCTTAAGGGCGCGCCTGCTGCCACTCTGATTTGCTCAATCACCAGATCTAGACCAGTGATCATTTCAGTAACCGGGTGCTCAACTTGAAGGCGGGTGTTCATTTCAATGAAATAGAACTCGCCATTTTCATAAAGAAACTCAATGGTACCTGCACCGCGATAGCCAAGGTCACCAATGGCTTTGGCGACGATGTTGCCGATTTTTTCACGCTCTTCAGCGTTCAGGGCAGGGGATGGGGCTTCTTCCCAAACTTTTTGGTGGCGACGTTGCAAGGAACAATCGCGTTCGCCTAAGTGAACACCGTGGCCTCTACCATCACCAATGACTTGAACTTCAATGTGGCGTGGTTTGCCGAGGTACTTCTCCATATACATGGTGTCATCACCAAAGGCGGCTTTTGATTCAGCTTTAGCAGTCGACAAGGCGACAGAGAGTTCATCTTCAGTTTGAGCGACCTTCATGCCACGGCCACCACCGCCGGCTGCGGCTTTCAGCAATACTGGATAGCCGATTTCCTTGGCGATTTTCTTGGCTTCATCTAGAGATTTAACAGCGCCATCTGAGCCAGGCACAACAGGAATGCCGAGTTTTTTAACAGTGTCTTTGGCTGTGATTTTATCGCCCATGAGGCGGATATGTTCAGCTGTTGGACCAATGAAGGTGATGTCATGATCTTCTAAAATTTCAGCAAAACGGGCATTTTCAGAAAGGAAGCCATAACCAGGGTGAACTGCGTTAGCGCCGGTGACTTCACAGGCTGCCATAATCTCTGGAATGTTAAGATAGCTTAGGTTTGCAGCTGGTGGACCAATACAAACGCTCTCATCAGCTAAGCGAACATGCATTGCATCTTCATCTGCTGTTGAGTGGATGGCAACTGTTGCAATGCCTAGCTCTTTACAAGCGCGCTGGATTCTAAGGGCGATTTCACCGCGGTTTGCTATTAATATTTTATCGAACATTTGCTGCGTTTGTGCCTTTACTCAATAACCATCAAGGGTTCGCCAAATTCTACAGGAGATCCATCTTCCACTAAGATTTCAGTGACTGTGCCAGTTTTGTGTGCTGGGATATGGTTCATTGTTTTCATTGCTTCTACAATGAGAAGAGTTTGTCCTTGAGTGACTTTAGAGCCAACATCGACAAACATTGCTGCGCCTGGCTCTGGTGCACGGTAAGCAGTGCCAACCATAGGCGACGTTAAAACGCCATCATTTGATTTATTTGCGGCTGGTGGCGGGGTAGCAGCTGGTGTGGCTGCAGGCGTTGCAATTTGTTGTTGAACAGGAGCAACTGCAGCTACAGTTGTTTGAGCTTTGCAGACACGAACTCGCAGGTCTTTTTGCTCAATTTCGATTTCACTCAGGCCGGTTTCTTCTAATAACTCCGCCAGATCTCGAATAATTTGTTTTTGATTCAATTTTTTCTTCTCTGCCATGACACCTACATCAAACCCTATGTTTAGCACATTTTATAGGGTGCGCTATACCGATTACTCGGATTAATGATTAATTTTTTGAGAGTAAAGTTGTTTTAAGCACTACCACTCACAGACTTAAAGTAAAAAGCTTGAAAATAAGCTCTGGATTTTTTTCTTAAGCTTGGCTTTTCAAAAGAAAATCCAGGGCTAATTCGTAAGATTGTGATCCGAACCCACAAATTACCCCAATTACCACAGGAGATAAATAGGAATGATGCCTAAATTCCTCTCTTTGGTAAACGTTTGACATGTGGACTTCTATGACGGGAATGTCAATGGCTTTTATTGCGTCTGCCAGGGCCACTGAGGTGTGCGTGAGAGCACCAGCATTAATGATTAACCCTGACGCCTTATCACCAGCTTCTTGAATATAATCGACAAGCTCACCCTCATGATTAGATTGAAGGCAATTAAGGTCGATCTTTGTTTGAGCTGCTTTTGCTTTTAAAAGGCCATGAATGTCATCAAGGGTTTGAGACCCGTAAATTTCTGGCTCTCTTTTGCCCAGCATATTTAAATTTGGGCCGCTTAGGACATAAATCGGTTTGGACATTTTTTTAAAAAATCTTTTTCGCTTTTTCAATTGGTTTGTTTTAGTGGGTCTTTGCTGATTATTCAAGCCTTGTGGGCCTTAAAGGCCAATTTATCAGATTTGTTCTATTAACAACGAGAACTAAGGGCATAAAAAAGGGCCTAAAAACAAGGCCCTTTATATTGAATTTATTTGATAAAATTGGAGTTTATCCAGCTTTTCTGATCCTAGCGATCAGTTGTTTCATGGCTTCATAGGGAAGGACTTGTGGGATAACCTGATCGTTGAAGATAAAGGTTGGTGTTCCATTGATGCCTAGTTTTTGGCCAACTTCCATATTTTTCTTATGACTTTCAATCACATCAGCTGATTTCATATCTTTTTTTAACTGATCAACATCAAGACCAACGGATTTAGCAATCTTTGTGATTTGCTCATCATTAATACGGCCCTTTGCAGATAGAAGAGCTGTATGGAATTCCATATATTTATTTTGTTTGCGTGAAGCAAGGGCTGCCATAGCTGCGTTAGTTGAGGCTTGGCCAAGGATTGGATATTCTTTTAAAATCACGCGGACATTTTTGTCATTATCCATCAATTTTACGATGTCTGTTAGTGATTGACGGCAATAAGGGCAGTTGTAATCAAAAAACTCTACAACTGTAATGTCGCCGTCTTTATTACCAGTTACAAAGCCGTATTTTGGATCTGTTAGCAGCTCTTGATTTTCGGCAAGCAGTTTCTTCTGACGCTGTTTTTCTGCTTCGGCTGTGCGACGTTCAAGCTCAATTAAAGCTTCACGGATGACTTCTGGGTTTTTTAGAAGGTAATCTTTGACGATTTTTTCAATGTTGGTTATGTCAGCTTCGTCAAAGGTTTTGGCGTTTGCTTTATTCGTCATTGGGCTTGAAAAAATGAATGCGCCAATGAGGGCGCCAATGAGAACGCTATGTAAAGAGGATGGGCTTAGTTTTAAAAGATGGAAATTCATTCTTGTCTCCGGTTCTACCTTTATTCTTTTTGTCTTGTTTGTATTCTAATTTTAAAAATTCTTAAATTCGGTGATTATCAGTCGTTTTGAGCTGGTTTCAGGTTCAATTGTTTTTCTTATTTGTTTTATCTTCTTGGTTGAAATGAGGTGATGTCATCGGCTTGAAGCCATTGTGGGCTTCCTTTTTTCAACTTTCTTTTAGCACGGATGGCCTGGTTTTTGGCCAGGCTTAGTTTTCCTTCATAGAAATAAGCTTGCGCTGAGGCAAGCTCTGCGTAAGCGATGTTGTTTTTCTTAGCATAAGCTGACGCTAGCAACCTATAACCAATCGGTGAGCGCTTCTCTTTTACCAGAGCGATTTTTAGGTGTTTGATGATTTTATTTGTGTAGGCTTTGCCAGGAAGTTGTGACATGGCTTGCGCTAACATTAAGCGTATGATGGCATTTCTAGGAGCGATGCTAATGGACTTTTCCAAGGGAGCAATGGCTGCTTTTGCGTTGCCAGACTCGAGCAGAAATTGCCCCTTTAATTCATGGAAATAAGGGTTATTGGGCTGCTCTTTAATTAAAGCATTAATTTGAGGCAGAAAGGGTTTAACACCTCGGCTTTTAAAAGTTGCGATCGCTCTGGCATATCGGGCCGGTAGCGATTTATTTGCTGGTTTATAACGATTGAATACAAAGTTTGGGTTTGTGGTGAAGGCGTATAATTTAGCTCTTACCATATTGTGGCGCAGGATGCGTTTGGGTGGATCTTTCTTATTGAAGTAGGGGCTCCGCTCTGCCTTTTGACGAAGTTGGTTGATCCGTTGGCGAGGGAGCGGGTGGCTTCGCACATATGGGTCACTATATTTTAAAGTGCCAATGGCTTGGCTAGCGAAATATTCAAAGGTCTCTAACATGCCTTTGGCGGATTGTTTCGTGCGCGTTAAATAGGCAAAGGCAGCTTGGTCGGCTGCATACTCTTCAGTTTGCCTGTATTGATTGATCGAGCGAAATGTTTGTTGCGAGCTGCCTGAGAACACGCCTTGGCCAGCTTTGCCGAGATCTGAATTGCCGCTAGCACCGCCAGCTATAAGAAGGGCGCCACCCAATATTTTTAGCATTAGATCTAGAGTTTGTGCTTTTGCGGCATGGGCGCGAAGTCTAGAGAGGTGGCCGCCTGCAATGTGACCGGCTTCATGAGCCATCACACCAATGATTTGATTGGGGGTTTGGGCTTGCATAATCGCCCCCATATTGATGAACATGTTGCGTCCATCCACCACAAAGGCATTGAAGTTTTTATCATTGATAATATGGATAGCAATGTTTTGAGAACTTAGGCCCGCGGCTCTGAAAATAGGAAGACTGTAATCTCTAATGAGGTTTTCAGTTTCAGCGTCTCTAATTAAACCGGCAGCTTTAGTTTGGTTTATCGTTAGGGGTGTGAAGAACAGAGCAAAGGCGATGAAGAAAAAAAACGCCCTTTTAAGACCATTGAATTTAACCGCAATGTTCTTATAGGTTGCTCTGCACAAAAGAGCTGAAAATGGATGCAATTTGAGCATTATATAGATCTCTTTTAAATCCACGATTTTGATTAAACCGACGTTAGTCTTCGGTGTTGGTTGTGTTCTTACTCATTCACAGATACATCGATAGCCCTTTAAGCTATTGGAGTACTCCTTAGTCTTAACGACGAATATAGAGCTTAATAAGTTCTTTTCCAAGTGGACTTTGAGGGGTGAAACTTCTTTAAATTGTTATACGAACCGTCTAACTCTTGATATGGTAAGTTGTTTGAGTTACCAGCATTTTACGGCATTTCAGAGGCTAGCAATTTAAAATTTTTGTGAAGTCTTGTTCTTTGGGGGCATTTGCGTGATTTCATTATCTAAACGTGGGAAAATTCAGTCTTTTTTAGCCATGGATGTCATGCGAGAGGCGGGCGAGCTTTCTTCCAAAGGTGCTTCTATTTGTCATATGGAAGTGGGGCAGCCTGGAACGCCGGCTCCATTACTGGTTCGTGAACGGGCCAAAAAGGCCATCGATGAAGACTTAATCGGTTATACTGAAGCTCTTGGTCGGCTTGAGCTTCGAGAGCGGATTGCTCGCCATTATGAGGAAACTTATAATGTCTCGATTGATCCGGCCCAAGTGATTATTACCACCGGCTCATCAGCTGGCTTTGTCCTTTCTTTCTTAGCGACTTTGGATGCAGGTGACAGGGTTGCGATAACAAGGCCAGGCTATCCTTGTTATCGGGAAATTATTAAAGCACTTGACCTTGAGCCAATAGAAATACCTGTTGGGTTTCATAATAACTGGGTTCCTTCTTTAGACGAGGTTCGGGAGGCTATTGAAACACAAGGAGTGAAAGCGATTTTACTGGCTAGTCCAGCTAATCCGTCAGGGGTTATGATTAAGTCGTCTCAATTAAGTGCGCTTGTTAATTTAGCTCATGAGCATTCGGTTTGGTTTTTCTCTGATGAGATTTATCATGGGCTGACTTATGACATCGAGGCAGATACAGCGCTTTCATTTGTTCAAGAGCCGGAGCAACAACTCATCATTTTGAATAGTTTTTCAAAATATTATTCCATGACTGGTTGGCGGATAGGTTGGATGGTTGTTCCGAACAGTTTGGTGCGCCGAATGGAGAAGCTTAATCAGCATTTGTTTATCTCTGCGCCGGCTCTGTCTCAAATTGCTGGCAAGGTGGCTTTTGAGGCCAAGGATGAGTTGGAAGATAT
>CAXIBI010000061.1:0-15713 GCA_964022305.1 uncultured Hyphomicrobiales bacterium
CTCATTCATTTCATAGTTTTCTCTCATAGATTTCAGATTTTCTCATAACATTCTCAAGCGCGATTGGTACTTTGGTAAAAACTGTCTAACCAATATGAGACTTTGACTAACGTTCACCAAAAATAATAATGTCAAAGTTGATTTGTTTTATAAAAACTTGATGGGGAGAATTAATCGAGTATGAGATATTTAGTAGGCAAAGTGCTCGCCTTTGTGAGTTTCATTGTATCGTTTCTTGCTATCAGCTTACTGATTTTTAGTCACACAGCTTCTGCAAAAGAGCTCAATATTGATTTTTTATATATTGAAGCTAAAGAAAAACGCGCAGCAACACTTTCTAATTTGGTTGCACCACCAGAAGATGATGGTCTGCAAGGCTCTAGGTTAGGCATTAAAGATAACAACACAACTGGGCGCTTCTTGAAGCACACATATAAAATGAATGAAGTTGTTATCTCTGAAGTAGATGATTTTAAAGCGAAATTAGATGAAGCCTTAAAAACGAATAAAGACCCTTTTATTATAGCCAATATGAGTGCAGCAAAATTGCTGCAATTGGCTGACCATCCGCTTGCTAAAGGAAGACTTATTTTTAATGCTGGTTCAACAAATACAGACCTTCGTATTAATCAATGCCGCCCGAACTTACTTCACACCATACCGAGCCGGCGGATGCTCACTGATGGTTTGGCCCAATTTCTCATTAAGAAAAACTGGAAGAAAGTTTTTTTAATTGAAGGGTTTAAAGCGGGTGATAAAGAATTTGCTGAGCAATTTAGAATTTCGGCCAAAAAGTTTCGCTTAAAGATCGTCACTGATAAGAAGTGGCCTGAAGGAGGCGATATGCGCCGGAATGCGGCAGCTGAAGTGCCTTCATTCACACAGGGGTCCGATTATGATGTTGTTTTCATCGCTGATGAAGTGAAAGACTTTGGACAATATGTTGCTTATCACACATGGTTACCGCGCCCTATCGTTGGAAGCCATGGTATTGAGCCTGTAGCCTGGCACCGGGTTGTTGAGCAATGGGGGGCTGCACAATTACAAAGCCGTTTTAGAAAACTTACAAAACGACATATGGCACAAAAAGATTATGCTGCGTGGGCGGCTATCCGCACAGTTGCTGAAGGGGTGACCCGCCTGAAGACTGTTGATGTACCGACACTACAAAACTATATCTTAGGCCCGAAAATCCGCCTTGCCATGTTTAAGGGGCGGTCAATGAATTATCGTCCATGGTCTGGCCAGATGAGACAGACAATCCCATTAGTTCATGCTGGTGGTGCTGTGATTAAGCTTTCACCTGTTGAAGGTTTCCTGCATCCCAAAACAGAGCTTGATACCATTGGCATTGATGAAAGTTTAGCGAAATGCCGTGTTCAACCGAAATGATCTGAACATGCGTTTTTAGAATTTGCGCATTTGAACGTGCGTCCCTTGGGCGGTGCAACATTTGAACACAGGTTGCACCGCCCTTCCCTAATTTATGAAATTACTTCTGTTATTTCAGAAGCATTAGTCACTTGAAAATAAGGAGAGTTTACATGAGACTATTGAAAGCCATTGGAGCTAATAGGAGGTTTAATGCACTTCGTTTAGCATTAACCGCATTGGTGGCTTTGGGAGCTCTTGGCTTACAAGCAAGCCTGGCACCATCTGCTCATGCTGGTAAAATTTATGTCAGTAATGAAAAAGATGACACAGTGAGTGTTATCGATGTGAAGACACTGAAAGTCATCAAAACCATTCCAGTTGGTGACCGCCCGCGTGGGATCACCCTTTCTAAAGATGGCAAGCATCTCTTTATCTGCGCGTCTGACTCTGACACTGTTCAAGTGATGGATGTGGCGACAGATAAGATTTTGCATGAACTGCCTTCTGGTTTGGACCCTGAGCAATTTGCTCTTCACCCGAATAACCGCCTTCTTTTCATCGCGAATGAAGATGATGCAATCACCACCGTTGTTGACACTGAGAAGAAAACTGTTGTTGCTCAAATTGATGTGGGCATTGAGCCTGAAGGTATGGCTGTGAGCCCTGATGGAAAATGGGCAATCACAACATCTGAGACAACAAACTTCGTGCACTGGATCAATGTTGAAAGCCTCGTACTTGAACATAACTCTCTTGTCGATCAACGCCCGCGTCACGCTGAATTTACAAAAGATGGTAAGCATCTTTGGGTTTCTGCTGAAATTGGCGGAACTGTAAGTGTTTTCAATGTTGCTGATCAAAGTGAGATTACAAAAATCAATTTCCAAGTTGATGGCATTGCGAAAGATCGTGTGCAACCGGTTGGTATTCGTTTTTCTAAAGATGGTAAGCTTGCTTTCGTGGCGCTTGGTCCATCAAACCGTGTTGCTGTGGTTGACACAAAAACATTTAAAGTGACGAAATATTTGCTCGTTGGTCGCCGTGTTTGGCATATGGCTTTGACAGATGATGGCACACAGATGTTTACAACAAATGGGGTTTCTGGCGATGTCTCTGTTGTGGATGTAGCCTCTTTAAAAGTTGTTAAGTCAATTAAAGTTGGCCGTTACCCCTGGGGTGCGGTTTATGTGCCTAGCAAATAAGCTTTAGCTTGCTTTCATGTCTATTGTCCTTAGCCATCCCATTCAATTTTATTATGAATTGAGGGATGGCTAAGTTCGTTTTAAGGCGTTATATTTTTTTCTTCACGGGCTCATTCGCGACTTACAGCAAACCACAGTTGGGGTAAGCTGTTTTATAAAAGGTACCCATAAATGACAGAACACGCCACAGATCAGCAGATAAATTCCTCTTCGGACATTGTACCGGCTATTTCAGTTGAGGGTGTATCTTATAATTATGGAAAGCGTCTCGCCCTTGATGATGTGAGCTTTGATGTGCATCCCGGTCAGTTCACAGCTCTTCTTGGTGCCAATGGTGCTGGAAAATCTACGCTTCTCTCTCTCATCACACGCCTTTTTGATACACCTAATGGAACTATCTCTATCGATGGTAAATCATTTGCCAGTCACGGGTCGAAAGCTCTTGCTCCGCTTGGAGTGGTGTTTCAACAAACAACACTCGATCTTGATTTATCTGTTCGGCAAAATTTGCGCTATTTTGCACGGCTTCGCGGCCTGCCTTCTGCAGTTGCTTCTCAGCGTATAGAGGAAACCTTATCCGCACTTGAGATGTATGAGCGGGTTGATGAGCGGGTGCGTGATTTAAATGGCGGTCATCGCCGGCGGGTAGAGATTGCCCGCTCAATGTTACACAAGCCGAAATTACTTCTACTTGATGAGCCAACTGTTGGTCTCGATATTCAAACTCGCCGCGTGATTGTTGATCATATCCATAAGCTAGCCAGCGAAAATGATGTTGCTGTGCTCTGGACAACCCACCTGATGGATGAGATCTGGGATGATGATCATTTAATTGTGCTCGACAAGGGCAAGATTATTGAAGACGGCACTGTGAAAGATATTTTAGCTAAAAACGAGGCCAGCTCTGTGAGTGATGTTTTTGAAAGTATTATCAACCAAGCAGAGGAGCGCTTAAAATGATGAATGGTCTAATGATCCGCGCTCTTTATGGTATTTTATATCGGGAGTTTTTACGCTTTTTCCAACAGCGTGCGCGTTTTCTCTCTGCGCTTGTGCGCCCCTTAATCTGGCTGCTGGTCTTTTCTGCTGGGTGGCGCCAAACCCAAGGCTTAGCTCCTTATCCCCCCTATGAGACCTATATTCCCTATGAGGTTTATATGATCCCAGGGCTCTGCGCGATGATTCAGCTGTTCAACGGGATGCAAAGCTCGCTTTCCATGATTTATGACCGTGAGATGGGCTCTATGAGGGTACTCCTCACCACGCCGCTACCGCGTTGGTTTATTTTGGTCTCCAGACTTTTTGCCGGTGTCGCGGTCTCGCTCTTGCAAGTTTATGCCTTTTTAGCGATTGCTTTCTTTTGTACTTATTTTGAAATTATTGAGCTTGATATTCCAACTCTCGGTTACATTACGGTTATCCCTGCGCTACTTATCTCTGGCTTTATGCTCGGTGCCCTTGGCATGGCCCTTTCTGCCACTGTGAAGCAACTTGAGAACTTTGCTGGCGTGATGAACTTTGTGATTTTCCCGATGTTCTTTATCTCAAGTGCCCTGTTCCCTCTCTGGCGAATTAAGGATCTTTCCTACACATTTTACCAAATGTGTATCTACAACCCATTTACCTATGCGGTTGAGCTCATTCGTTTTGCGCTGCATGGGCAGTTTTACGTTGAAGGTGCACTTGTGGTAGGGGCGACGAGCCTTATAGCGCTGTTTTTAGCGATTTATGCGTATGATCCATCGCGGGGGCTAAAAGCGAAGGGTAAGCGGGGGTAATTTTTATTGGCGCTTCAGTTGGCTTTTTTGTGCTTCAGATGCCCACTGACATCCACATATGCAACCGCTCTATTTTCTCTCACGGGCTATTCTGCCGCTGAAGCGGCAGGCCCTACGAGGTGCGGCGCATTTTTTACGATCAGCTTATCCGTACTCGCTACGCTCCGTTCGGGCTGATCTTGTGCGCCGGGCAGCCCTGCTGCCATGTCCCTCAGCCCGAAAAGGGCTGAGCTCCTTCTTAGATTATTTAACTCACGGGCTATTCCGCTGTTAACACAGCGGGCCCTCCGCTGGGCGGCGCTCGCGCCGGGCTCGCTGACGCTCCGCCATGTCCTGACGCCGAAGTGGCGTCACTCCTACTTCGTATTGTGAGTTTACAGTATTAAATTTCTTGGGATTCTGTGCGTTTACCATAAAAAAACAGGATATTTGGATGAGTGGAATATTGTTGATATTTTTATCCCGCTATCCCTTGCGCTGCGCTCTAATATCGGTTATACGTTCCTTTTCGAATTCCATAAAAGATTATAACTAGGCCTTGAGCTGGTTGGATGCCCTTAAATTGGGCACAGCTTTTGAGGCGTTAATTTGCGAGTGTTTGAGAGATGAAACCAGATATTCATCCAGACTACCATAAGGTAAAGATTGTACTGACAGATGGTACTGAGCTAGATTCATATTCAACATATGGTGTTGAAGGTGATCGTATTGTTTTGGATATTGATCCAAACACACATCCAGCTTGGACTGGTGGTAGCCAGCATCTTGTTGACCGTGGTGGTCGTGTTTCTAAATTTAAGAAGAAATTTGACGGTTTTCTATAAGCCGGCAATTTTGTGCTGAAAAGCCAAAAGAAATTCCGCTCCCCTGATAAGTTTCTATGATGCGGTTTTAAGGGTGCGGGTAGTGCAGATTATTCTTTTAGCTTTGCTTTTAGATTTAATCAATAAAGCTCACAGGTGTATAAAAGCCCTGTGAGCTTTTTTTTTATCTCTCACAGCTATTCTAAGCGCTAGGCGCGCTTGGGCCTACATTTTAGCTGTGCTTCGGTTGCCCACTAGCAACCGCACTGTGCGGCTCTTTCTTATCGTTCAACTTATCCGTACTCGCTACGCTCCTTTCGGGGTGAACTTGTGCGCCGGGCTGCACTGGCGTTTCGTAATGTGCCTCAATATTGATCTGGTTGTTGGTGGACAGAAAAGGCTGAGCTCCTTCTTCGTATGGGGAGCTTTTTATATTTCCCCCTGATTATTAGAGATTATTATTGGACAGCCCCCATTTGGATACGCCCTGTTGTAGTAAGCTCCATCAATGAGATTTGTAGGTTGATAACCAGTATGTCTATATTCAATTTGGCCATGAGTTTTTGATATTTGGAAGGTAGAGCCAATAAATGTGTATCTAACAATGAGAGTAAATGGCCACAAAAGTGGATCGTGAATAAAAGAACTGGATGGGAAAATATAACTATAATGGTATGAATATTCGGATGCATTTTTATATTTAAATCTAGACAGTCTAGTAAACCAGCCACCCATTTCTCGCATTATTGCATGCATATAAGCCAGTTCTTCATTTTCTGTTTTGCTTCTCTTGGCATGTTTTAAAACGAGAGATGTCAGGATGACTCTCTGGATATCCTTATATTGCGGGTAATATCTGATTAGCTTCTCAGACGAATGGTAACGGTTCCATCTTTTTAGAAGCGACAGGTCAACCGGATATTGTTCTTTTAATTCTTGCCTATTTTTTGTAGGCACTCTTCTCAATTCGATATGGGCTTTTTTCACATCTGCTCGTACTTCTTCCCGCATTTGCCAATAACGTTCATTGGTTACTTCACCAAAACTACATTGGTCTTGATCCCAGCGAGGCACGAGCATTGGCCATAAGCCCCAGAACACGAAAACAATCAAAAGCACTAAAGGTATATACCGCTTTTTAAGCCACCTTTTTTTCGTAAGATTTTTCTCTGACATGTTCCGAACTTCCCCTAAGCTGTGCCTATGAAAGAATTAGCCATAAAAAAGCCGGGCACCCTTTAAGATAGCCCGGCTGTTTTTTGCCGCTAACTTTAAAAATCTAAATTACTTAAGAGCGTGGAACGCTGATTTCGTCTGTGCCAAATGCGTTTTGCAGCATTTGCAATTGTTTTGTTAGAGGATTGTTCTCTACTGATTTTGTCTTCGGCTCTTCATGGATCATACGATCAAGAGAGTGGATGCGATCATAGAGACGCTCAGCATTTTTGATCAATTGCTGTAAGCGAGCTGGCAATTCATCAAACTTTTTAATGTGAGCTGCTTTGGTTGATGATTGGATTTTAACCTTATGCTTTTCAGCAGAGGCTTGCTCTTCTGTCATCTCGCCTTCATTAACAGCGCGCTGGATCAACAACCATGATGCCATTTGCATCAAGCGTGTTGTAAGGCGCATGCTTTCTGTGGCGTATGAGAGAGAGGTGGTTTGAGATAGAGCTTTTGCTTCACGGCGGCCATCTGTATCAAGATAGTTTGCTGTCTCTTCTACAAGTGACATGCCTTCTTTGAAAATCT
Organism: uncultured Hyphomicrobiales bacterium; assembly: GCA_964022305.1. GTDB lineage: Bacteria > Pseudomonadota > Alphaproteobacteria > Rhizobiales > HXMU1428-3 > HXMU1428-3. The sequence continues at coordinate 6,910 of CAXIBI010000061.1, forward strand.
CATTAAAGAACTCTGAACTAACGAAACGCTCCCCAAAAGAGATGGTTTCTGAATTTTTTACATTACTATCAATTACGCGAGACATATTTACTCTTTCACATTACAAATCAACTTAACTGCAACTAGCTAAGCTCAAATATTGGAGCAAAAATAAGGCCAGTTCTCAGTTAGTAACAACTCCCTCTTAAGTATGTACGATTTTTTTCATTTTGGCTAATAAAAAAGGAGCCGCCTATTGGGCGGCTCAGGAAGTTAACAGGGAGGCGTCACAGAGCAGCTAGTAAGCTCTGTTGTTCAGAATTAACTGAATATATTAAACATACCCCAAACTCGTTAATAATGTATTAATCACTCTCTGGGGTGCACTCTTTATGAAGCATGTCTTTAGTTTTTATTTACTCTAACTCTAGTTAAGGCCAAGATTATAGCTAATATTTACTTACTAACCATCTGTTTTGAATAAGTTTTCAGCCAAGCTCGATTGTGCCTTTTTTTGCTTTATCATTTCCTCTGTTCTGATTTTTTCCTCATCCAGACCCCCAAGTCTTATGGTTAATTCTTCAACAGAGAACTGGCTTAAATCTTCTCCGACCACGATCTCTCCAGCGGGTTTCTTTTTTGGCAGAGCGTCATCTTCATCCATTATTGCTTTCCTTAAATTTTCAGCTATTCGTCACTCACAATTTCGAGTACACAAGTCATGTTATTAAAATTGTGGTTTAAATTGAAGCACAGCTTTATTAAAAAGCGTATCATTTTGAGCCTGGCCTATTTTGTTAAGGAGAGATTTTATGTCATTGCCCGATACCATGCGCTGCGTACCGATGTCTGAGGAAAAAGGTCCTGCTGGCCTTAAAGTTGTTACCTCACCTTTACCCGCAGTTGGTGCCGGAGATATATTGATTAAAGTCTCTGCTGCCGGGATTAACAGACCCGATGTTTTGCAAAGAGATGGGCTTTACCCAGCGCCTAAGGGGCATTCGCATATTTTAGGGCTCGAAGTGGCTGGTGAAATCGTCGCACTCGGTGATGAGGTTACAACTCACAAAATCGGTGACCAGGTGACCGCGCTGGTTAATGGTGGCGGTTATGCGGAATATTGCATCGCCGATGCCGGTTCTGCGCTTCCCATCCCGCACGGGCTCACAGCAATTGAAGCGGCCGGGATACCTGAAACCTTTTTTACAGTTTGGCATAATGTATTTGAACGCGGACAACTAAAAGAGGGTGAATGGTTTATGGTCCATGGCGGGACCTCTGGCATTGGAACAACTGCCATTCAAATGGCCAAGGCCTATGACGCTCAAGTTATTGCAACCTGCGGCACTGATGAGAAATGCACTGCAGCTGCTGAGCTTGGTGCTGACGTGACCATCAATTACAAAACTCAAGATTTTGTTGAAGTGACAAAAGACGTAACTTCAGGCAAAGGGGTCAATGTTATTCTCGATATGGTTGGCGGTTCTTATATTGAGAAAAATTATTCAGCCGCCGCTGTTGATGGACGAATTGTTCAGATTGCGTTTCTTAGTGGCTCTAAAGTTGAAATTAATTACATGCGTTTGATGATGAAGCGCCTTGTGCATACTGGCTCAACCTTGCGCGCACGGGATAATGCCACAAAAGCTGGTATCGCAGCCGAGGTCAAAGGGCATTTTTGGCCTTTATTGGAAGATAAAACCATCAAACCTGTCATTTCTAAATGTTTTGCCTTAGATGATATCAAAGCGGCTCATGAATATTTTGACAGTGGGGCTCATATTGGCAAAGTGATTCTTACAATAGAGCACTAAACTAAAGATCAAATTTCTGTGTTAGGCCCTTGTTTTGCCGAATTAACATGTAAAATTCACCTAATTGAATATGAAAAGTGAATTTATTAGATATATATGCCTGCTTCGGCTTGACTAGATATGAAAAATTCGGCAATCATGAGCACAATCGCAACGATTTTATTGAATATGGTATGGAGCCATTTGCGAGTGCCTTTCTTTCTAAAGCCTTATGCACTCACTTTAAAGAAAGTGGGATCCTTTAAATGTAGGATTTAAGGTCTTCTCGATAAGATTTATTTCATTTCTTTGATTTAAATCTTGGGAGGGCTCTTTGTACTATTGAACTTTGAGCTCGCACGGTGATGCTTTGTTTCCATCAACACATCGCCATTAAGATGAGCGGAGATTTGTTTTATGTCTAAAGCACCTTTAATGCCAAAAGCAACAGCAGTTTGGCTTGTTGATAATACGTCACTCACATTTGAGCAGATCGCAGAGTTTTGCGGCCTTCATGTTCTTGAAGTTAAGGGCATTGCGGATGGAGACGTAGCACATGGAATTAAGGGCATGGATCCTATTTCATCTGGCCAGCTGAGCCGGGAAGAAATTGCACGCGCTCAAGACGACAGCAGCTACCATATTAAACTTTCTGAATCAAAAGTAGAAATACCTGAGATTAAGAAAAAGCGTTCACCGCGTTATACACCTGTTTCTCGCAGACAAGATCGCCCAAATGCAATTTTGTGGCTCTTGAAGCGTCACCCTGAATTGAAAGACAGCCAATTGATGCGCCTTGTTGGCACAACCAAGCCAACCATTGAAGCGATCAGAGAGCGCACACACTGGAACTCAGCGAACTTACAACCGCTTGACCCGGTAACATTAGGCCTTTGTAGCCAGACTGAGCTTGATGCTGCTGTTCAAAAAGCAGCCCGCCGTGTGGCGCGTGAAGCTAAAGAAAAAGGCATTGAGATCCCTGAGAACACAGGCACGCTCCTTCCAAGTGAAGAAACCATCGACCTTGGCACTGAGACACTACCTGACCTTGGCAGTAAACCAGAAACTGAAGAAGCTGAAATTTCTATTGAAAGCGTTTTTGGTGAACAGCCTGAAGCGAATAAAACAGGTAGCGACTCTTAGTTATGTCTCACGGGCTATTCTGCCGCTTAAGCGGCAGGCCCTCCGACAGGCGGTGCTAGGCACCGGGCTACGCTAATGCTTCGCCATGTCCTACTGCCCTGCTCGGGCAGTACTCCTTCTTCGTATATTGATCCGCTTAATAATACTCTCATAGCCATTCTGCTACTTAAACGGCAGACCTACTCTTTAGATGCGCTTTAGGTTGCCTACAAGCAACCGCACTGATTTAGGTTTGCTTCGGTTGCTCATTGAGTTGAGGCTAGTCATCTTCCAAAATACCATCATCTTCTGACCTGGAGTGCCTCATGGAGAGAGCACCGCCGTCGGCGTAGATGGTTTGCCCAGTGATGTAGCTTGCGTCTTCACTGGCGAGAAAAGCTGCGATAGAGGCGATTTCAGTTGGGTTGCCGAAGCGGCCTAGGGGTGAGCGCTCCAGTGCTCTTTTACGCTTTTTGTCGTTTTTCGCCATCTCTGCCAGCATGGGGGTCATGACATTGCTTGGACCAATGGCATTTACGCGAATGCCATGCGAGGCTAACGCCTGGGCCATTGCCTTTGTTAACGCGCCTAAGCCACCGCTTGCAACAGAAAAACCAACGGCACTAGATTCAGCCAAGACTGTATGAGTTGAGGTGATGAAAATGATGGTGCCTGGCTCCCCCTCTTCTCCCTCATTCTCGACCTGTTTGATCATTTGTTTAGAGGCTGCTTTGCCCAACAAAAATGATCCTTTTAAGTTCACATCAATCACTGAACTGAACTCATCGTCGCTCAGATCAACAAAAGGTTTGTTATCCCTTATAGCTGCTGCATTTAAGAGGATATCTAATCTGCCATAGGTTTCTAAGGTGCCAGCTATGAGGTTTAAAACATCCAAACGCTCAGATACATCGCAATGAATAAATTCAGCTTCAAAGCCTCCGTTTTTTAACTCTGAAGCAACTTCCTGACCGGCGTCTTCATCTTTATCAGCAATGATAAGTTTTGCACCATTGTGTGCAAAACGATGCGCTGTTGCGCGGCCAATTCCCTGACCGCCGCCTGCTACAATTGCTACCTTACCCCTTAGTGGCATGAGATATCCCTATTGATTTTAATTTGAGTGAGTTGTTCTAAACCTTTGAACATCGCACTTTTATCATTGTTCTAACACTGATTAAAAGGTCTCAATCCTATACTTTTAGTAGAACTTCAGTTTGCCCACTAGCAACCGCGCTATTAGTAGAACTTCTTATCCAACATTGCGTTCACCAAGAGCCTGTTTAATTTCATCCAAAATGGCTGGGTCATCTATGGTTGCTGGCATTTTATACTCTTCACCATTGGCAATTTTGCGCATTGTGCCGCGTAGTATCTTACCTGACCTTGTTTTTGGCAAGCGGTTCACGGTTAAGGCCGTTTTAAAAGCTGCAACAGGGCCGATTTTTTCGCGCACCAACTTAACGACCTCGGCTTCAACGTCTTCCGTACTGCGCTCAACGCCGCTATTTAAAACAATAAACCCAACCGGCAATTGCCCCTTTAGCTTATCATTCATACCAAAGACAGCGCATTCAGCGACATCTTTGTGAGAAGCAATCACCTCTTCCATACCGCCGGTTGAAAGGCGATGACCGGCAACGTTGATCACATCATCGGTTCTCGCCATCACATAGACATACCCCTCTTCATCTAAATAACCTGCATCAGATGTTTCATAGTAACCATCAAAGGTCGTTAGGTAGCTTTCAATATAGCGGTTTGTATCCCCCCATAATGTTGGTCCACAACCTGGTGGCAGGGGCAACTTGATGGCAATCGCTCCAATTTCTCCAGCGGGAAGAGGCTTGCCTTCTTCATCTAAAATATCGATTTTGTATCCCGGCATTGGTAAATTAGACGAGCCAATTTTAGTTGGCAGTTTTTCTAATCCGAAAGGAATGCCAGAAATGGCCCAACCTGTCTCTGTTTGCCACCAGTGATCAATGACAGGTACCTTCAAACTTTTAGCTGACCAATTAATCGTATCTGGGTCTGCCCGTTCACCCGCTAAGAACAGAGCTCGAAGCGTTGTAAGCTCTGCCTTTTCCATCAACTCGCCATTTGGGTCTTCGCGTTTAATCGCTCTAATCGCAGTTGGTGCCGTGAAGAGTACATTTACCTTGTGCTCTTCAATCACTTTCCAAAAGACGCCAGCATCTGGTGTGCCAACTGGTTTGCCTTCAAAGATTAGAGTTGTCGCGCCTTGAAGAAGCGGGCCATAGACAATATAGGAGTGCCCTACAACCCAGCCTACGTCAGACGCCGCCCACATCACCTCGCCAGGATCAATGCCGTATATATTTTTCATGGTCCATTTGAGAGCCACCATATGGCCGCCATGGTCACGGACAACTCCCTTGGGCTTTCCTGTGGTGCCTGAGGTGTAGAGAATGTAAAGAGGATCTGTAGCGTCAACAGAGACGCAGTCTGCTTTCTCTCCATTTAGCTTGACTTCGTCGATCAGAGTTTTCCAATCATGGTCATTGGGGCCCATTTTGCTTTGCACTTGCCCTTCTCTTTGGAAGATGATTGTGCTGGAGACTTTATGATCAGCAAGCTCTATGGCTTGATCAATGAGTGGTTTGTAGGGGATCACACGCCCCGGCTCTAGACCACATGAAGCGGCGATGATTAGTTTTGGAGTTGAGTCATTTATGCGCACGCTTAACTCTTCAGCTGCAAAGCCGCCAAACACCACGGAGTGAACGGCACCAATTCTCGCGCAAGCCAACATGGCAATCACTGCTTCAGGAATCATCGGCATATAAATAATGACGCGATCACCTTTTGTAACACCTTGTTTTTCAATCACTCTGGCAAAGGCTTCAACTTCGCCTAGTAAGGCTTCATAGGAGATTTCTGTGACTTCGTCTGTCATCTGGCTGTGATAGATAATCGCGGCTTGACCTGGACGGTCAACCACATGGCGATCTAGTGCATTAAAGCAAGTATTACATTTTGCCCCTTTGAACCAACGCCCATAGGGACCTTCGCTTTTATCAAATATTTGATCCCATCTTTGATCCCATGAGATGTGTTCGGCTTGCTTTGCCCAGAATTCTTCTGGGTTGTTTAACCAGGCTTCATAAACTTCCTTATAAGAGCTCATTTATTCCTCCACTTGCCAAAGCACGACTTATTATTTTTTAAAGTTTAGAATACCCCAAAATTTAGAAATGTTAATCTTTAACGGCGGGTTTTACATATTCTACTTTAACTTTTATTTTTCATAGAAATTGACCAGCTATAAAAAAGCCCTACTCATCGAGCAGGGCTTTTCTTTAAAATTTTGTAATCGCTCACTTTTATAGATGAGCTAAAATCGCCAACAATAACAAGGCTACAATGTTTGTAATCTTGATCATTGGGTTCACGGCAGGGCCTGCTGTATCCTTATAAGGATCACCAACAGTGTCACCTGTTACAGCAGCTTTGTGAGCTTCTGAGCCTTTGCCGCCATAGTTACCACCTTCGATGTATTTTTTGGCGTTGTCCCAAGCACCACCACCTGAGGTCATGGAAAGGGCAACGAACAAACCGTTCACAATCACACCCAGCAACATCGCACCTAAGGCACTAAAGGCTGCTGATTTGCCTGCAATTGCATCTACTGCGAAGAAGCAGATGATGGGTGACAAGATTGGCAAGAGTGATGGAATGATCATCTCTTTAATGGCAGCTTTGGTTAGCATATCAACCGCGCGGCCATAGTCAGGCTTTTCTGTGCCTTCCATGATGCCAGGATGCTCTTTAAATTGACGGCGAACTTCTTCAACCACTTTACCGCCAGCACGACCAACAGACATCATGCCCATTGCGCCAAAGAGATAAGGGAGCATACCACCAAAGAAGAGGCCGACCACCACATATGGATTTGAAAGAGAGAAATCAACCTCAACACCACTGAAATACTGGAAGCTTGACGCACCAGCTTCATTGGCCTTTGAGATGAAGTGTTTCAAATCTTCAGTGTAAGCTGCAAAGAGCACGAGTGCACCAAGACCAGCTGATCCGATCGCATAACCTTTGGTTACAGCTTTTGTGGTGTTACCCACAGCGTCAAGGGCGTCTGTTGTATTACGCACCTCTTCAGGTAGCTCTGACATTTCAGCGATACCGCCTGCGTTGTCAGTCACTGGACCAAAGGCATCGAGTGCGACCACAAAGCCGGCTAGAGCCAACATGGATGACACCGCAATGGCAATACCAAAGAGGCCTGCAAAACCGTAAGCCACAATAATACCGATAATGATCAACAACGCTGGAAGTGCTGTTGCCTCTAGAGACACAGCCAAGCCTTGAATCACATTGGTGCCATGACCGGTGACTGATGCTTTCGCGATACTTCTTACCGGACGGTATTCAGTACTCGTGTAATATTCTGTGATCACGATGATTAAGGCTGTGATGACCAAACCGATGGCACCGCAATAGAATAGATCTAATCCGGTAAAGGAACTATCCCCGATCTGTAATGAGGTATCCAAACCGACGATATAGTCTGTAAGTGGATAGAGAGCAATTAAAGACAAGACGCCTGTTGCGATAAAGCCTTTATAGAGCGCACCCATGATAGAGCCGTTGGCCCCTAAGCGCACAAAGAATGTGCCGAGGATAGATGTGAAGATACACATGCCACCGATAGCTAATGGATAAATCATAAGATTTTCAACAATATCCTGACCTGCAAAATAAATCGCTGCCAGAACCATTGTTGCTACAACGGTCACGGCATAGGTTTCAAACAAGTCAGCGGCCATGCCAGCACAGTCACCCACATTATCACCAACATTATCAGCAATGGTTGCTGGGTTTCTTGGATCATCTTCAGGGATACCTGCTTCCACTTTACCCACCAAGTCAGCGCCAACATCAGCACCTTTGGTGAAGATACCGCCACCAAGACGGGCAAAAATTGAGATCAGTGAGGCACCAAAACCTAATGCCACCAAACTGTCGATCACAACACGATCTGTGATTGCATAGCCCATTGGCTTTGTGAGTATGTAGTAATAAACGGCTACACCTAGCAACGCCAAGCCAGCAACCAGCAGACCTGTTACCGCGCCTGATTTAAATGCAACGTTCAAACCTGAGGCCAAGCTAAAGCTTGCCGCTTGTGTTGTGCGCACATTGGCACGTACAGAGACGAGCATACCAATGAAGCCTGCAACACCAGACATTATAGCACCGATGGCAAAACCAACAGCAACCTGCCAAGATAATAAAAAAGTCAGCAACACAAAAATTGCGATGCCGACTATAGAGATTGTTCGATATTGTCTTGATAAATAAGCTTGAGCGCCTTCTTGAATGGCTCCGGCTATTTCTTGCATCCGTTCATTGCCCGGATCTGCTGCCAGTACGGAGCGGATTGCCCAAACCCCGTACAAAATCGACAACACACCACAACCAATGACCCCCCATAAAACTATGTCCATGTAGGTAACTCCCCAATGTAATTTCAAATTTTATTTTTTTACGGTGCTATTGAGGCATTAAGTTCGATGGATGACAAGATGGTAATTGCGAGAATCTGGGCAAGTTTGCCACTAAAGCGGTAAAAAATGACAAATTTTTCGTGCATATTTTTTAATCATTTTAAAAATGATGGAAATTTTGCCCCTTCAGGCACACTCCTTCACCGCTTGAATTTAGATAAGTGATTCCATTTTCGCTTGAAAGGCACTCACCAATTCGTGTGACCTCAAGCCCAAGGGTTTTGGTTGCATTTAAGAAGGTCTCACTGTTCTTAGGAGAGATGATGGCGAGAATTTCATAGTCATCTCCCCAACCTAGACACTGGTTTTTCAAGTTTGGGTCGCTTGAAAATAGTTTCATGGCTGCTTTGGACACCGGAACCTCATC
>CAXIBI010000062.1:0-15587 GCA_964022305.1 uncultured Hyphomicrobiales bacterium
CGGCGGTTCTTCGCAAAGGCCTCTGGTGTGTTTTCTGTATCAAGTGGGTGGTTTTCACCAAAGCCAGCTGCAACGAGGCGATTGGCTGGTACCCCTTCATTTATCAGATATCGCACCACAGATGTTGCCCGCGATGAAGAGAGCTCCCAGTTAGAGGGAAAGCGCGGTGTGTTAATTGGCTGACGATCTGTGTGACCATCAATCCTTAAGACCCATTTGATATTACCTGGTATTTCACGGCGAATTTCATTAATTGCTGAGGCAAGTTTGCTCATTTCAATTTGACCGGCTGGGTTTAGCTCATCTGAGCCAGATTGGAATAAAACCTCTGATTGGAAGACAAAGCGGTCACCTACAACACGAATGCCTGGGCGGTTGCCCAGGAGTTTGCGTAGGCGGCCAAAGAAGTCAGAGCGATATTGGCTGAGCTCTTGTACACGTTTTGCAAGCGCTACGTTTAAGCGGGCGCCTAGGTCTTTGATTTGTTCTTTTTGCTCTTTATCTTTATCTTCTGAGGCTTCCAGAGCTTCATTTAAGGCGGCGATTTGACGGCGCAGTGCTGCTAATTGCTGGTTGAGAATGGCCACTTGAGCGGTGGCTTCTTTTGAGAGCTCTTTTTCTCCTTTGAGGCGTTTGTTGAGCTCATCAATTTGCAATTGGGTGTTTTTGTTTTTGCTATCGCCTAAACCAATGAGAGCTTCTAGCTTTTGGTTTTTATCTTGGTTCTCCGCCAAGGTAGCTTTTAAAAGAGCGATGCTGCTTTCTAGATCTTTCTTTTCGTTCTTTTCAAGAGAGAGAAGATTTGTGAGCTCGAGTATCTGTCTGTTCAGCGTTTGAATGGCGCTGTCTTTGCCGGTTGCTTCTTGAGTTACGAAATATTGTGCAACGGATAAAACAGAGAGAAGGAAGGTCATGACGAGTAACAATGTGGCCATTGCGTCCACAAAGCCTGGCCAGTAAGACCCTTCATCTCTATTGCGCCGTCGGGCGCGCCCAAAGGCCATCTTAACGTCCTCTGTGCTTTAGAATTTCTGCCATAAGGTGACGCATCTCTGCGTTTTGATTGGCTTGCTCGTCCATCCATTGGCGAACGATCTTTTGCTCAGCTCGCATTTGGCCGATGAGTTGCTCTAAGCTATCAGCGACATTGATGCCGTTTTGACTGACCATGCCGCCTGTGTTGCGATCGAGTTTTTCTGCAACTGCTGCCAGCATATTTGCAAGTTCTGCATTATTGGCTGGAACATTGCCCGTTTTAGCTGAACCATTTTCTATGTCCATGGTGGTCATACTGGCAAGCCATTCTTCTGTTTCATGTAAGAAGCGGTTTTGAGACTGGCTAGATTGAAGGTCTAGAAATCCAAGGATCAATGAGCCGGCCAGACCAAAGAGTGAGGATGAAAAGGCTGTGCCCATGCCTTGCAGCGGCGCTTGCAGACCTTGTTTTAAAGCTTCAAAAACGGCCACACCACCAGAGCCAGAGGTATCTAAAGAGCCAATGGTTTCTCCAACAGATTGAATTGTGCCTAAAAGACCCCAAAATGTTCCTAAGAGTCCTAAGAAAATAAGAAGACCAACGAGATAACGTGATGTATCTCTGGCCTCATCTAGGCGTGAGCCGATTGAATCTAGAATAGCGCCCGTTACATTTGTTGAAAGGGTAAAAGGGCCAGATTGGTTGCGCAGCATATTGGCCATACTGGCAAGTAAGGTTGGGGCTTTGCCGCCCTTTGTGTTGCCAGGATCTGCAAATCTGAAATTATTGATCCAGCGGATCTCAGGATAGAGCCTTAAGACTTGGCCGAAGGAATAGAGGGTTCCGATGAGTAAAACAGCCAAAATCATGCCATTTAAGGCTGGATTGGTCATAAAGGCTGATTTCATTTGGCTTGAGAGAATGGCGCATAGAAAGCCGATTAAAGTGAGAAAAACAATCATACGCCACAGATAAACACCAGGCCGCGATACGGTTACCATTACTTTTGCCACTCACTTACCCACGCTGGCTTGAGTGCACAGCATGCTCCCTGTCTGATCGATCAAAGTTCACATTACCGCAAAAACCTACAGAATCAAATAAATCGTTTATGTAGTGATCAAAAAGGTTAGTGTTTATAGTAAATTTTACTAAACGGTATTTAGAACTTTTAGCATGGCTTTATGGAGTGGTAAATTTGCGGCAAGAACATGGCCTTTTTCTAGCATCTTCGTATCACAATCAAGATCTGTGACAAAACCGCCTGCTTCTCGCACCAGTACAACGCCTGCTGCCATGTCCCAAGCCTGGATGCCGCGTTCCCAATAAGCGTCAAAGCGGCCAGCTGCGACCCAAGCGAGATCTAGAGCGGCTGAGCCGGTTCTGCGAACGCCTGCGACCTCTTTCATGATGGCTTGTTCTTCTTTTAAGAACTGGACGTGACCTGACTTACCTCTATGAGGGATGCCGGTGACAGTAACGGCTTCATCTAATTGTTTGCGCCCCGCAATGCGGATGCGGCGATCATTTAAAAAGGCGCCTTTGCCTTTTTCTGCTGTGAAGCATTCATCCATAACTGGGTTGTAAACCAAACCTGCTACCAGCTCGCCATCGCGCTCAAGTGCAATAGAGATGGCGAAGAGCGGAATGCCATGAAGAAAATTGGTTGTGCCATCTAAGGGATCAATAATCCAGCGGTGCGTTTTATCAGGACCTTCAACTAAGCCTTGCTCTTCTAGGAGGAAGCTATAGCCGTGGCGTGCTTTTGAGAGCTCTTCTTGCAAAGTTTTTTCACAAGCAAGATCAGCGGCCGAGACAAAATCAGATGGGCCTTTGACAGAGACTTGAAGTTGCTCGACCTCATTAAAATCGCGAATAAGCCGACGACTGGCTTTGCGCGCGGCTCCGACCATGACGTTCATTAATGCAGAAGCTGGCACGATAGTATTCCTTTTGGTAATCTTTTAGCTTTTAAACAAGCTCAATAAGACCGCTACCATAATTGGGTGTAGCGGTTCTTTGGTTCTCATTTACGAGTGATATTATTGCTCAGCTCGGCGAAGGTAAATGAGTTCATTTGTATCAACGACGATTTTTTCTCCCGCTCCAATGAAGGGGGGAACCATAATACGTAGGCCATTTTCCAAAATTGAAGGTTTGTTTGATTTGGCGGCTGTTTGCCCTTTTACAACAGGCTCGGTTTCTGTGACTTCTAGGGTCACTTGGTCTGGGAGTTCAACGCCAATATATTTGCCTTCATGGCTTTCTAGTACGACTGTCATACCATCTTGCAAGAAAACAGAGCGCTCGCCGATGAAATCTTTTTCTAACTCAACTTGCTCGTAGTTTTCATTGTTCATGAAAACCATCATATCACCTTCAGCATAGAGGAATTGGAAATCATGTTGCTCTAGGCGAACGCGTTCAACTGTTTCTGAGGCACGAAAACGCTCGTTTAGTTTGGTGCCATCGATCAGGTTCTTTAATTCAACCTGGTTAAAAGCGCCGCCTTTGCCGGGTTTCACAGCTTGTGTTTTCACGGCTGCCCATAAGCCACCTTTGTGTTGGATTACATTGCCTGGGCGGATTTCGTTACCATTGATTTTCATCTGCTTGTTCTTTCTCTATTGCTTACTAGCTGCCAGCTTCTGTTTTGGAGCGCATGAACTTAAGCTCATGCAAGCGGCGCTTATTGGGCCAATTTATTTAACTAAGGCCTAATTAGAAAATTATTCGTCACCCTGCTTAAGGGGAAAGCAGAGGGGCGTCAAGCGGTGAGGTGGGGGCTTTCTGAAGAAAGTCAGGCTTTTTCATCATTGCAGTTAATGTTTCTGCGTTAGGGGGGATCAATACAAGCCGTTAGTTCCTTGTAGGGCATCAATCTCAGCTAGGGCTTTTTCTTTCATGTCTTTAGGAAGTTTGGCGATGAATAAATCCATTTTCATATCTGCGATACCGGCATTTCTGGCGATCATGTGCCATTTGGCTGCCTGAACCGGATTTGGATTTGTTGCAATCCCATATGCATAAAGGCGGGCGAGCCTGTTTTGAGCAATAGGATTGCCTTTTGTTGCGCTGGACTTGAAAAAGCTAAAAGCTGCCTTTTGATCTTTTTTTACGCCGCGTCCTTTAAACAGCATGATGGCATATTCTAGCTCAGCGGTGCTATGACCTTGTTTGGCCGCTTTGCCTGTCCATTTTGCTGCTTGTATCAGGTCTTTTTTAACGCCTTGGCCAAGAGAATAGAGGGTGCCTAAATCATATTGGGCAACGACAAGATCATTTTCAGCGGCTTTTTTTAACCATTCAGCTGCGGCAAAGACATCTTGTTTGCGCCCCTCACCTTTGGCGTAGATGAGGGCCAGGTTATATTGAGCTTGGGCCTCACCTTTCTTTGCGGCTCTTTCAAAGAAATTTGCGGCTTTGAGTTTGTTTTTTTTCACGCCGTCACCAATGGCGTATTGTTTGCCTAACGCTACAAGAGCGTGCACATCATCTTTCCCCGCGCCGAGTTCATACCATTTGGCTGCTTCTTTTGGGTTTTTAGGTACCCCTAAGCCGCCTGCGTAGATGCGCCCCAATAGAGTGTAGGCATTGCCTTCCCCTTTTTTCGCGGCTTTTTCTGCAAGTTCTTTTGCGGTGAGATATTTGCCTTCTTCGAATGCGTCATAGGCTTGTTCACCAAGGGTGACTTTTGCGGTTTGTTTTTTGGCGGCGTGAGCTATTGAGGTGAAGTTTGCACTTAGAGACATCGTGAGGGCGAACAGAGATAAAAGGGTGATAGCGAGGGGAAAACCCTTGTAGGTGTTTTTTCGCTGGTTTGGATTGTTCGTTCTGATCATGTTTCACCTAAGGTGCAGTTTTAAATAGCTTGCCAATAATCAAGTTTTAAAGTGTTGGTGTGTAGCGCTCAATTGCTGTGGTTTTTGCTAAGCAATCTTTTATAATTTCAGTACTGTTTTCACCTTGTTGCCAATAGCTTGGGGCGAGAGCTAAAAAATCAGCGCCTTCCTTTGTGGCTGTTATAGCTTGTTCAAGTGATGAAATGTTCCAGGCAACCGCAGGGGTGCTAAAGAGTGAAACCCACCATTTAATCTCTGGTGGGCGGTCGAATTCCTCGATATCAACATTTTCAACGCTGGTTTGCGTTGTTTGATCACTTAAACCATCCGAAATTGCTATGTAAGAACAGCCTTGTTCAGCAAATATCATAGCTTTGTGGCGAGATTGTTTTGCTGATAGACCAATTATAACATCTTCACTGAGGGTGTTTATTGCAGCTTCAAAGATTTCTTCGTCATCATCAGATAAATGAACGCCATCAGCGCCGCTTGATTGAACAAGGGGAACATTATCTTCAATGATTACAGCGATGTCTTCTTTTTGCACTTGCGATACAAATTCAGGCGTGCATTTTGAAAGGCCTTCTGTTTGTTTGATCAAAAGGGATGAAAAGGGTGTATTTTCAGCTGTGTTGATGGTTTTAGCAATTGACCGAATGTCTTCAGCGGGCGTGTCCGTTAAAGAGAGGTCCATCATAAGATAGATTTGTGGTGGTGGGGCGAGTTCTAAGTCTTTTTCTTGTTGGCTCATTCTTCTCTCTCACGGCTATTCCTCGCTGCGCTCGGGCCTACGAGGTGCGGCGCAACGCGCCGGGCAGCTGGCGCTGCCATGTCCTGACGCAGAAGTTGCGTCACTCCTTCTTCGTGCAGTTAGTTATTTTCTCAGTTTGTTTCCAAAACTAAAGGTCTAATAACATAAAGCCCCTTATAGGAAAACTATAAGAGGCTTTAGGCTTAAGATTAAATTCTAGAATTAGTCTTAGATGAACTGACCAATTGTTTTAGCTGTATCTAACATACGGTTAGAGAAGCCCCATTCGTTATCGTACCATGACATAACACGGGCTAATTTGCCGTCGATTAGTTTTGTTTGTGATAGGTCAAACGAAGATGATGCAGGGTTGTGATTAAAGTCGATTGAAACAAGCGGCTCAGTCACAGCATTCAGAACGCCTTTCATTTCACCTGTCGAAGCTTTTGTAATCGCAGCATTGATTTCTTCAACTGATGTTTCACGGCCAGGTAAAAACTTGAGGTCAACCATTGATACGTTTGGTGTTGGCACGCGAACAGCAACACCATCCAATTTGCCATTTAGCTCTGGAAGAACTAGGCCAACTGCTTTCGCAGCACCAGTTGATGTTGGGATCATTGAAAGGGCAGCAGCTCTTGCGCGGTACATATCACCATGAGGTAAGTCATGGATGCGCTGGTCAGCTGTGTAAGCATGAATGGTTGTCATGAAGCCAGTTTCAATGCCGCAAAGCTCATTAAGAACTTTTGCCATTGGCGCCAGGCAGTTTGTTGTACATGAAGCGTTTGAGATCACTTGGTGATCAGCGTTAATTTGATCGTGGTTCACACCATAAACAACAGTGATGTCAGCACCAGAAGAAGGAGCTGAGACGAGTACTTTTTTTGCACCAGCGTCATTAATATGAGTGATGGCTTTCTCTTTGGCACTAAAAATACCTGTACATTCCATAACCAAATCTACGCCAAGATCGCCCCATGGTAGTTTCGCTGGGTCACGCTCAGCTAGTACTTTAATTGGGCCTTGGCCGATATCAATTGTATCGCCTGTGATTTTTACTTCACCTGGGTAACGACCATGAACACTATCATAGCGAAGTAGGTGTGCGGTTGTTTCAATTGGGGTTAGGTCATTAATTGCAACAAACTCGATGTCTTGTCTGTTGGCTTCAGCGGCTGCGCGCAAGACGTTTCTACCAATACGTCCGAATCCATTAATTGCAACCTTAAGTGCCATAGTCCTCTCCTAAATGCTCTTTTTAGGGCTTCAATACCCTATCTTTTACTGTGATAGGGGTGATTAATTTGATGTAATATGCCCGTTCTTATTTAACTGGTTGTCTATGTGCCGTTTTTGAGACGAGATGCCAATAGTTCATATCGTCGCGTAGTCTGGCACACTCATTTACCCCTATTATCAAGAAGTAAAGTAATGACGAACTCAATTTTTCCATAATTTTCATACATGAAATTTAGTTCTGGGGTGTTTTCGCCTAACTTGGCGCTGATTGCAATTATCTTTTTACTTATTGCTTCATTATTTATATTATTTACCACGTTTGTTCTGAGACAGCTGCTTAGACTTTTTTTACCAGTACACTGATTTTAGCTAGAGATTTTTCAAAATTCAGTTAAAAGGGATTTTTCTGTTATGTGTTGATATTCAATGATATTTTTATATTAGTACGGACAGGTACTCTGAATTTTGTTATACTATGTTTTTAAATTTTTAAAATGACGAATGACATTTAGAATTGATGACAATGATAATAATAAAAAGTCATATCTTAGACGAATGTTTGAAGTTAAATTTTGTTCCGTTTTTGGGAACCTCCTTATTCAAGGATCTTTTATTGTTTTGTTCTGTGGGAGAAATTTATGAGTGATCGTGAAGTTTCAGATCAACCCACCACTCGTATTTTGGAGTCCGATATTGAAGGTATGACCCATGGTCAGCTCGTTTCGGAAATTAGTTTATTGAATATAGAATTAGATAAAATCACTAAAGAGCGTGATGATGTGAAAAAAGAACTTGAGGTGTCTTTGCTTCGAGTTTCTGAGCTTGAGGCAAAGCAAAAACGATTAATCGAACGGCTTGATAAAATTGAAAGCCTTATTTTAAAAGAGTTTGGTGAGCCTGAGGGGTAAATATCTAGTATTTTCTAGCATATTGATTTTACTCTTGCCAAAACTGTATAAACTGTTTCTTTCTTGTCATTTCACCTAAATTTCTTATGTTATGATGATAACATATCTTTTTAAGCTGAGCTGCTTTGTGCGTTAGGTGATGTTTTTCCGGGGCCTATAAGTTTCTCTAGGGAGCTGACCCTGGTTTTGGCCGTGGCCTTAATTAATCGGCGCCCACCTACATTGTAGGGATCCAGGGAATCTCTATATCCGACGGCATATGTGGCTCAGCTTTTTATTTTTAAAATTTTTCTTGATTTACAGGCTATTTGTTGCTTCATCCTTTAAATAATTAAAATCTCTGGATGAGTGATATTAACTGTATGAAAAAAACGCTCCGCCAAAAACTTTATCGTAAACGGTCACAAGCTTTTCAAGAAGATCAGGATACAGAAGCAGGGGCTGCTCTTAAACTGATTTTGATGGCTGATCCGTTATTTGATCAGTCTTTATTGGAGCGGAATCTCCAGTCGACAGTAATTGCTGGTTATATTCCGATAGGCAGTGAGATTGATCCGCGTCCGCTTCTTAACATTTTCCATGAAAAAGGTGCCAGATTATGTATGCCTGAAGTGATTGCTTTAGATGAACCTCTGAAGTTTCGAGAATGGAAACCGGGTGATTTGTTGATAAGTGGTGCGCTTGGGACATTGCAACCTCTCTCAAAAGCGGCATTGCTGGTTCCTGATGTGATGTTCTTACCTCTTGTGGGGGTTGATCAAAAAGGGGTGCGCATGGGGCAAGGTGGTGGATTTTATGATCGAACGATTGCGCACTATGGAAAAAAAGATTTATTGAAGATTGGGGTCGCTTTTGATGCACAAATGGTTGATGAGCTACCTAGGGAGACCCATGATGAATATCTCGATGGTTTAATTACTCCGAGCTTATGTAAACTTTGGGATGAGGACCGACAGGCTAGATATTTAAAACAAGCCTGATATTCTCTTTCTTCTTTGCCGTGTTTGTTGTTTTATTCACAACGTTTTCATTCCAATTTTTTGGAGACGTCAGTTTTTAGTTAGGATTTTGAATGCGCGTATTATTTTTGGGCGATGTTGTTGGGCGTGATGGACGCAGAGCAGTGGTGGAACAATTGCCTCAATTGCGTGAGACTTATGATCTTGATTTTGTTGTTGTTAATGCAGATAACGCCGCCGGTGGTTTTGGCATAACGGAAGATATTTTACTCTCCTTCATTGATGCTGGCGCGGATGTGGTCACGGGCGGGGATCATATTTGGGACCAAAGGGATGCTTTGGTTTTTATTGAACGCCACCCTCAATTATTAAGACCCATAAATTTTCCTAAAGGTGTTGCCGGGCGTGGTTCTAGTATTTATCGCACGAAAAAGGGACAGGATGTTTTGGTTGTCCATGCGGTTGGCCGCGTATTTATGCCTGAAATGGATTGTCCATTTGCAGCTATCGAGCATGAGATAGCGACTTCTCCTCTAGGTGAGGTGGTGGATGCTATCCTGATTGATTTTCACGCAGAAGCGACCTCAGAAAAGCAGGCCATGGGACATTTTGTTGATGGGCGGGCCTCATTGGTTGTTGGCACTCATACCCATGCTCCCACGTCTGATGGGCGGGTTTTAAATGGGGGAACTGCCTTTTTAACAGATGCGGGTATGTGTGGATGCTATGATAGCGTGATTGGTATGGAAGCGGATGAGCCGATTGAGCGGTTTGTCACACGTGTGCCAAAGGGGCGCTTTACACCTAAATTAGGGGATGTCACTCTTTCAGGGTTCTGTGTGGAAATTGATGATAAAACTGGTCTTGCGACAGAGGCTCAAGAATTGCGGCTCGGAGGACAGTTACGTCGTTCCGAGCCGCTTTTTTGGGTCAGTTCTTAAGTAGAGGTCAGTTTATAAAATGAAAAATTCTGGGGTCATTCATTTTATAAAAACACGACATGTACATTCTTTGATGTACAGTACCATTTTCACAGGTAAAGGCTTGTTTTCATCCGGGCTTGAATGAATTTCCTTTAGCGCTGTGATGACTGAATTATTCAATAAATCACTATTTTCAGTTTTGAATTTAATTTTTGAAGCTCTTCTCATGTTCAATAATTTAAAATCAAAATAAAAATAACGTTTATTAGATCATCAGTTTGGAAACAAATGAGAATTTGAGAAGAATCATTTGTATCACGCTGTAATGATGCCGCTCACAGGGTTAACGGAAGGTTAATGAATTTTTTTCTCTCATGGGCTATGATTTGTTTTCTCTCGCGGCTACTCCTCGCTACGCTCGGGCCTCCGAGGGGCGGGGCTTGCCCCGGGCAGCTCACGCTGCCATGTCCTGACGCCGAAGTGGCGTCACTCCTTCTTCGTGTGGAAAGATTATTTCCTTTATTACATCTGAAATTTTAGCTTCAAGGTACTAGATTTTGTAATTTTGCTCGCTTATAAAGCGGGATCAGGTACAAAACATACAATAATTCATAGAACGACTGGGACGAGGTTGCCATGGCGGGCCATTCAAAATTTAAGAACATTATGCATCGTAAAGGTGCGCAAGATAAAAAACGCTCCAAGATTTTCTCTAAATTAGCAAAAGAGATTACTGTAGCTGCCAAAATGGGCACGCCTGACCCTGAAATGAACCCCCGGCTGCGTACAGCTATTCAAGCGGCTAAAGCGCAAAATATGCCAAAAGATAATATTGAGCGTGCTGTGAAGAAATCTCTCGATGCGGGCGGTGAGAACTATGAAGAAGTGCGCTATGAAGGTTTTGGTATTGGCGGTGTAGGCGTGATTGTTGAAGCATTGACAGATAATCGCAATCGTACAGCTGGTGAAGTTCGTGCCATTTTCACTAAAAGTGGTGGTAATTTGGGTGAAACCGGTGCTGTGTCTTTCGGCTTTGATCATGTCGGCGCTATTGAATTCCCCTTAGATGTTGCTAGCGAAGATGATATGTTTGAAGCGGCTTTAGAGGCAGGTGCCAATGAAGTTGAAAGCGATGATGAAACACATATGCTATATGTAGATAATGATTCTTTGCATGAAGTTGCCAAGGTGATGGAAGAGAAATTTGGTGAACCAACATCAGCTAAACTCATTTGGAAGCCGCAAAATAATATTGAGCTCGATGATGAAAAGGGTGAGAAGATGTTTAAGATGCTCGAAGCTCTTGAAGATCAAGATGATGTGCAAAACATCTATGCCAATTTCGAAGTCTCTGACAGCCTAATGGAAAAACTAGGGAGCTAGCTCCTTTATAAGATTCTTTGCCTTATGGTAGGTTAGAGAATGGGACCTCAGAGAAAATCTAAAAATAAAGAGCGCGTTGTTTTTTTGTTGGCTCTTAAATCTTGAAAGGGATTTCAGTGAATAAGACAACGCGCATCCTTGGTATTGATCCCGGTTTGAGATTTATGGGCTGGGGCATCATTGATTTTGATGGCGTGCGTCTCTCCTATGTGGCAGGTGGTACCTTAAAATCAAATGCAAAAGAGAGTTTAGCTCAGAGGTTGGCTTCGCTCTATAAAGGGCTTACAGATGTTGTTGAGCGGTTCGAGCCGCAAGAAGCAGCCGTTGAGCAGACCTTTGTTAACAAAGATGCTGTTGCCACTTTAAAATTAGGCCAAGCACGCGGGGTTGCACTGCTTGTGCCCGCTCTTTATGAGTGTCCGGTAGCTGAATATGCGCCAAATATGGTGAAAAAGACTGTTACTGGCTCTGGTCATGCGGATAAAGATCAGATCCACGCGATGCTCAAGCATCTCCTTCCTAAAGCGAAACCTGAGACAGATGATGCAGCGGATGCTCTCGCGATTGCTATTTGTCATGCGCATAATCGAGGCCAAGATCGGATTCTGTCAGCTTTGAAAGCTGGTTAGTTAGCTTTTTGATTTTTCTTTTCCCTTTTCATTTGCAAAAGTAAAGCTGTATTCTCTTTTGTGACTTCTTTATTTTCGCGCTATGTTTGATTGATTCTGTTTAGGATAGCTCCCACACTGATTTGCGAGTGTGCGATTGAGCATCTTAGAGCTTAAGCTTGGGGTTTTGCATGATTGGTAAATTAAAAGGCATCATTGATTCAATCGGTGAAGATTGGGTCTTACTTGATGTGAACGGTGTTTGTTATGATGTGCATTGCTCAAGTCGTACTTTGCAAACCTTGCCTTCTTCTGGTGAAGCAACTGTTCTTTCTATAGAAACCCATGTTCGCGAAAATGAGATTAAGTTGTTTGGGTTTGCAAATGATTTTGAGCGTGAGTGGTTTCGCAAGCTTCAATCAGTGCAAGGGGTTGGTGCGAAAGTTGCCTTGGCTATTTTAGGAACATTGACCACAACGGATTTATCAAATGCGATTGCGCTGCAAGATAAAGCAATTGTTTCGCGTGCGCCTGGTGTTGGGCCGAAGGTGGCCATGCGTATTGTCTCTGAGCTAAAAGATAAAGTTCCGATGCCGTCTGTGATTGATGGCAAGACACTTGGCGGTGCGGCTGAAATGAAAGCCCCTGGTGGGGGAACCTCGAAAGCGGCTGATGCTGTTTCGGCGCTTACAAATCTTGGCTATCAACCAACAGATGCGAGTATGGCTGTGGCGGCTGCGTTTCAAGATACGGGAGAAGAAGCTAGCGTTGAAGAGCTCATCCGTCTTGGCTTGAAGGAACTTGCTGTGAAAGGGGCTGCTAAATGAATGATCGTATGATTGATAGCAAGCCAAAACTCACAGATGAGGAAGAGCGCTCAATTCGCCCATTGGTACTGGATGACTTTGTTGGTCAGGAGCAAGCGCGGCAGAATATGAAGGTGTTTATTGAGGCCGCCAAAGGGCGAGGTGACGCGCTTGACCATGTGCTTTTTGCTGGTCCGCCGGGCCTTGGTAAAACAACATTGGCGCAAATTGTAGCGCGCGAACTTGGTGTGAATTTTCGCTCAACTTCTGGCCCGGTGATTGCCAAGGCGGGGGATTTGGCAGCGCTTCTCACTAATTTAGAAGAACGTGATGTGCTTTTTATTGATGAGATCCATCGTTTAAGCCCGGCTGTTGAAGAAGTGCTTTATCCGGCCATGGAAGATTTTAAACTGGATTTGATCATTGGTGAGGGCCCGGCTGCGCGCTCTGTGCAAATTGAGCTTGCTAAATTCACGCTAGTTGGGGCGACGACACGCGCTGGGTTGCTGACGACGCCGCTTCGAGACCGGTTTGGTATTCCGATCCGTTTGAATTTTTATGAAACGGCAGAGCTTTGCGGGATTGTGACGCGCGGCGCAAAAGTTTTGGAAATGCACATCACGCCAGAAGGCGCGCTTGAGATTGCGATGCGCTCTCGCGGGACGCCGCGTATTGCTGGGCGGCTTTTGCGGCGGGTTCGAGATTTTGCTGCCGTTTATGGTGGCGGTGAGATCACCAAGGAAATTGCTGATAAAGCACTTTCTCAGCTTGAGGTGGATAGTTTGGGGCTTGATCAGCTTGACCATCGCTATTTACATTGTATCATTCATAATTATGAAGGTGGCCCTGTTGGGATTGAAACCATTGCGGCTGCCCTTTCAGAGCCACGAGATGCTTTGGAAGAAATTGTTGAGCCTTATTTATTGCAGCAAGGGCTTATTGCAAGAACGCCGCGTGGCCGGGTGGTTATGGCAAAGGCGTACAAACATTTAGGGTTAAAACGCCCAGTTGTAGCGCCAGAAGATATCCAATCATCTCTCTTTGATGGGCCCGATGTGGATGAAATTTCTGAATAGTTATTCTTCGTAAGATTGTTCAGAACTGAGATTTGGGGAGATAGTCATGGCTTCATTTTTTGGTTTGATGAAAAAGATCTTTGGTGGAGATAAGTCTCAAGCTACGCAAGAGGCTGTTCAACAGGATGCTTCAACGATAGTTGAAGCGACGAATGCGACAGATCTTTCTGAGCCACAAGGTGTTTTAGAGGAAAGTGTTGAGCCTGATTTATCGCCGCCAAGAATGATTGCACGTACAGATCGTGGCCGATTTGTTATGGAAAAAGCGTATACTCATTTAGATCAAAATCGCCCTGTATCATCACAAGAAGAAAACGAATCATCACCAACAGATGGGCCTGATATAGATAAAACTTCTGAATAGTGAAATGTGTTATGATTTGCTTGTTTGATTTATTTGCCCATTTCCTTAAGTTTTTTACAAATTTGGGCTAAAAATAAGACTAAAAGCAAATAAGAATGTTACAGTAATCGCGCTAAAGTTTCATACCTTTGTTGTGAATATAAGATTATTTTATAAGGCACATTCATAGCCTTCTGATCTTTTGATTTTTCTAAGATTAGATTTGTACCTTTTGAGTTCAAGTTCTGATTGGTCAGAATGGATATTAGGGGAGATAAAAAATGGCGTCATTTTTTGGTGTTATAAAAAAGATTTTTGGTGGAGGTAAGCCCGAAGCTAAGCAAGAGAGCATAGCCGAGACGGTTAGTGATACTGTTGACCATGTAGCGGAAGCTGCTGCTGAGAAATTAAGCGAAGTGGCGAACTCTGAGATTGTTCAAGAGGCTGAAAGTGTGGCTATTGCTGCAGCTGGTGCTGTTGGTGGTGTCTCTGGTCAAATGACCGAAGCTGTTACTGATATTGTGCAAACGGCAACAGGAGCTGCAGATGATGGTGAGGCGCCTCAATTGCCGCCGCTCTCGATGAAAGAACCAATCGATTATTTGGATCGTGATCACTTTGTGCTTCCTCGTTCTGATTTAGCGAATAAGGCGATTGCATTGGTTGATAAGACTGTTGGTCAAGATGCGACAGCTCGTGCAATTCGTATTTTTGAATATGGTGTAGCCGGTGGGCAAGCTCATGAATTGCGGGTTGATCGTGAAATTGTTTTACTTGGAGCATTGCTTGGCCAATTAGGTCCAGATAGTCCGGCTAAAGCTGAGAGTTTTTGTGTTGAAAATGGTATGTGGCCTGCGCTTGCGCAAAAGGTCGCTTTTGCTATTAATAATAATGAAACTGGCACAACAACCAATGATATTGAAGCTCGCGCTCTTGCGTTGGGCGTGGCAGCTGAAGTGGCGAATGGTGATGTTGCTTATGTTCATGCTGCAACGGCAGCTGAGACACGCAACAGGAATGTTCATTAAGTCTTTTAAACCTAGAGGGCCCTATATAAATAGCCTGTTCAAAGAGACGTCATTTGAGTATAAGTCGCTTGATAGAATTCCCTATCAAGCGATTTTTTTATGTGTGATCATTGATTTAAATGAATAATAGGTAAGTGCAATATGCCTGATAATGGGCTTGAGGATAAAGATTTGAATAAGGGCAAGACGCGTGATTGGCCGGATTTGGCTGGATGTTTACATGAAGATACGCATGTCTTACCTGTGCGTGTTTATTATGAGGATACTGATTTTTCAGGGCTTGTTTATCATGCGACTTATATCAGGTGGTGTGAGCGCGGTCGGACAGACTTTGTCAGGCTTATTGGGCTCAATCAAAAAGAGTTGTTTGAAGGGGCTGATGGGGGAGAGCGCTTCTTCTTCGTTGTTCGCCATATGGATATTGATTATTTAAAACCGGCTTTGATGGATGATGTTTTAGAGGTGGTGACTAGGGTGGCTGAGCAGGGAACTGCGAGTTTTAAGCTTTCTCAAGAGATCCGTCGCGGCGAAACGGTTTTATTCAAAGCTCTTGTGACGATTGTTTTGATTAATGAGCGTGGCCGACCAGCTCGTTTAACTGATGCTATTAAACAAGCTTTTAAAACCAGTTAGATGTTGTTGCTCTATCTATGCTTGAATAGAGGCCACGAATAATTTATCACCAAAGTTAGCTTTTGTTTTGTTTGGCAGTTAATTTTTAGGGCTGCGGCCTCTTTTACTG
>CAXIBI010000063.1:0-15515 GCA_964022305.1 uncultured Hyphomicrobiales bacterium
AGTTTTAGACGAGATAGAAACAGTCAATCGACAATATCCAATACCGTTTTAAAAGCACGGTTGCTGGTTGGCTACTGAAGTACAAACAAAAAAACACTAAGAGAGAAAAAGCCCCCTCTCACTATACGAAGAAGGAGTGACGCCTTTTCGGCGTCAGGACATGGCGAAGCGCCAGCGTAACCCGGCGCAAGCGCCGCCCCTCGGAGGGCCCGCTGCTTTAGCAGCGGAATTGCCCGTGAGAGAATAAGAGAGAAAACTTAACTCATGCCCCAAGCCGATATCAGATACTCCAATGATTTGGACCTTAATTGCGAAAAGCTTTTAAGCGAAATTGAAGAGACAATTAAAAAACACGACCAATCTTCAGGGGCTTGCAAGGGAAGAGCCTATAAAGCAGATCACTTCCATCACACTCATATTTACGTCAACCTTGCCATGCTCCCAAAAGCACATCGTGACAAAGCCTTCACGGACGCACTAATTAAAAGTCTCGAAGAGATGATTAAAAGCCACCTCACCCAATCCTGTCATTTTTCATTGAATGTTGAATATATAGGAGATGGCTATATCACCAACTTTCATGAAGTTTAAAAGACTTGGAAATAAAAAACTGCATATACAATCTCACCTTCCGAAGAAGGAGTACTGCCCTCCCTCAGGGCAGTAGGACATGACGCCAGGGGCGTCCGGCGCGTTGCGCCGCACCTCGTAGGGCCCGCAGCGATAGCTGCGGAATAGCCCGTGAGAGAGAGAAAAAAACAACTTATCCTTCAATCTCTTCACGCATCATTTCAAGCTCAAGCCACTTCTCTTGCGCGGCTTCATATTCTGCTGTGAGCGTTGAAATAGCTTCCATCGCCTCATTAAAGCGTGCCGGATTTTTCGTGAAAAGGTCAGGGTCCTCAAGCGCTTTATTATGCTCAGCCATCAACCCTTCAATCTCTTCAATCCGCTTTGGTAAGGTCTCAAGTGCGTATTTATCTTTATAGGATAGTTTAGACAGCTTTTTCTCAGCTGGCAGCACTGACTGTTCACTAGCGCTATCATCTTTAGCTTTTTTATCAGTAGCGTTTGAGCGATCAGCCTTAGCTGAGCGACTTTTCATCTCATCCTTGCGTTGTGCCATCATGGTGCTATAGCCACCAGCATATTCAGTCCAAACGCCCTCTCCTTCATAAACCAAAACGGCATCAACAATCCGGTCAATAAAGTCACGGTCGTGACTGACAAGTAGAACCGTTCCGTCATAATCAGAAATGAGCTCCTGCAGCAGATCAAGTGTCTCAAGGTCAAGGTCGTTCGTCGGCTCATCAAGCACCATCAAATTTGACGGAAGTGAAAGCGCGCGCGCCAGCATCACCCGCGCCCGCTCCCCACCAGAGAGCACATCAAGAGGCGTGCGCGCTTGGGCTGGCTCGAACAAAAAGTCTTTCATATAGCCAATGACATGTTTGGGCTTCCCGCCAACATCAACCATATCACCGCCACCATTGGTCAAAGCATCAGCTAGGGTCCAATTTGGTTTCAAGCTCTCCCGACTTTGATCAAGCGTGACCATATCCAAGTTGGTCCCAAGCTTAATCTCACCCCCATCAGGCTCTAATGCCCCTGTAAGCATTTTAATAATGGTTGATTTCCCAGCCCCGTTTGGCCCAACGATACCCAGCCGGTCTCCACGCAACAGCCGAACACTCAAATCATTCACAATTGATGTATCACCAAAAGCTTTAGAGATGTTTTTAGCCTCAACCACAATCTTGCCAGAAACCCTACCCTCGCTGGTCTCCATTTTCACAGAGCCTTTAGGCCCGCGATGCTCGCGGCGTTTTTGACGCAAAGCATGCAAATCACCAAGACGCTTTTGGTTCCGTTTCCTCCGCGCGGTCACCCCATAACGCAGCCAATGTTCTTCTGCGACAATTTTACGATCAAGCTTATGCGCTTCAATCTCTTCTTGTTCAAAAACCTCATCCCGCCAAGCTTCAAATGACCCAAATCCCTGTTTCATCAAGCGTGATGTGCCACGATCAATCCATAAAACAGACTTTGAAACTGTCTCTAAAAATTTACGGTCGTGGCTAATGACAACAAGCGCTGATTTAAGTGAGCACAATTCTTTCTCGAGCCATTCAATGGCGGGCAAATCCAAATGGTTGGTCGGCTCATCCAGCAATAAAATATCCGGCTCTGGTGCGAGAGCTTTGGCAAGAGCGGCTCGCCTTTGCTCACCACCGGAAAGATTAGTGGTGGATTCTTTGCCGCTTAAGCCTAGTTGTTCAAGATAATAATCTGCCCGATATGCATCATCTGGATCAACCAAACTGCTACGTGCATAATCACCTGTCGTTTCAAACTGACTAAGATCCGGTTCTTGCTCTAGATATTGAATGGTTGTCCCAGGTTGAACAAACCGCTCCCCGTCATCCATCTCAATCATTCCGGCTGCAATTTTCAAAAAGGTAGATTTACCACACCCATTGCGGCCAACGAGACAAATCCGATCCTCTTCAAAAATCGACATCTCAGCACCGGATAAAATCGGGTTCCCACCAAAGGTCAGATGGATATTTTGCAATGTTAATGAAGGCGGCGCCATAAAAGATCCTAAAGTGAAAAATGGTAATGGAATGTCATCTGAATAAGCACAGAGATGCTATATCTAACTCATCTACTAATTTTTGAAAAGGTAACAACGAACGATTTCCTTCTCTCAAACATAACAAACCTTGAAATACGAAGAAGGAGCTCAACCTACTTCAGGTTGAGTGACATGACGCCGCATGGCGTCCGGGGCAAGCCCCGCCCCTCGGAGGGCCCGCTGCTTTAGCAGCGGAATAGCCCGTGAGAGAAAAAAACGGTTGCGAAATCTGACACAGAACTAGCATTTAGAATAAGAAAATAGCAGTCTAAAAGCACCAAGAATTTTT
Organism: uncultured Hyphomicrobiales bacterium; assembly: GCA_964022305.1. Taxonomy (GTDB): domain Bacteria; phylum Pseudomonadota; class Alphaproteobacteria; order Rhizobiales; family HXMU1428-3; genus HXMU1428-3. The sequence continues at coordinate 2,928 of CAXIBI010000063.1, forward strand.
AAAACAAAGCAACCGGTTTCTCTATCATCAACGCAAAAATGATCATGATAGAAATAAATGCTGGCCAGCCTAAAATGAACCACCGTTTAAAAAGGAGATGAAACCGCGCCGGCAACTCTGTCCCTGCCGCCCGTGCCTCAAGAGCCAAATTCTTCATCTCTATTTGCAGAAACACAACTGGAATCCAACACAGGCCTATAAATATGTAAAGCGCCAAGCTAGCCAATACCCAATGATCAGTAAAACTATAGCCAACATCAAGAACCAGCAACGCCCCTGTAATGGGTTGGAGCACCACAGCCGTTAGAGTAAAAATATAATCAGCTAACACAACTAATGGAGCCACACTTGCAATCACTGCAACAGATTTTGTTCTAACCGCAAAGAGCATAAAAAAAGCAATGCCTGCTCCAGTGCCAAACAGCACACACGCTCCTAAAATATGGATATATTTTAAAATGAAATAACTCATCTTTTTTCATGCAACCCCATCAAAACCCAGATCAATAACAAAGGAAGCGCTATCGAGAAAAACCACCCAAAGAACTCTTGCAAACCAGAAACATAGGCAAAACTTAAAGCCCCAGCCCAAATAATCATCAGGCTCTTGATTACACCTCCAACCCTAATCCAAGGCTTAGATAAAAACATCACCCCACAAAGCAGCGTAAGCAAAGCCACGAATGTGATTTTGTAGTGCTCAGCAGGTGCCTCCAAAAGCATCAAAGGTGCAAAATCCTTTATACGCTGCAAGCCCTCAACACCTTCAAAAATCCAGCTTAAGCCCAAAACCCAGCGCAGGAGAGGAAGCAAAAAATAACATCTCGCAAATTGACGCTCAACAGCCGTTGACTGATGCAATGCCAAGATTTCAGGAACCGTTAAAGTTGGCCGCCCCAAGAGATCCCTGAAAGGCGCACCATCATGTGGTGTAAATAAATCCATTTGCTCGAGAGAAGCTGTTCGGATCGGTCCTCTATTGCCAAGAAGGGAAGCAAAATCACCAACCCACATGACAGGTTTCATTAGGAAGCGAGGGATGATCAAAGGGATCCCTTTTGAAAACCCAAGCCAAACGCGATAATGCTGAATGAGTTCTTTTAAAGTAACCACCTCTTGCCCAACTGCATAAACCATCTGCCGATAAAAAGGGGTCTGCTCTTCAAGCGAGCCTTTACTCTCATTCTCCTCTAAAGGCGCAATCATCTTAACAATACCATCAGCCAAATCATCAAGCGCAATGGGCTGAAAAGATTGTGTCCCAGGCCCGGGTAATGGTACAAATTTAGGAAGCCCTGCTAACCCCTGGATCAACGCCGCGCCACCAATAGAGCCATCCCCTAAAACCAAATCGGGACGAATAATCGTCCAGTTTAATGTAGTTTCTTCAAGATAATGTTCACCTGTTAATTTGCTGGTTGCATATTCAGGAAGCCCTTGAACATTGGGATCATGATCAAAATGGGGTTCCTCTAACAACTCATGCTTTTCTTGCGAACTTTTATCAGCTTTATATTTACCGCCACCAATTTCTTCTCGCCCAAGGGTGGTGGCTGAAATATGGATCAAGCGTCTAATCCCGGCCGTCTCAGCTCCTTGAAATAATGCCTTCGCACCTTCACCATGAACAAATTGCGCATCATCTTGCAGATCAGATTGTAAAATCCCAACACAATTGACAACGACATCAAAGCCGGCGAGGCGGTCTGCCCAAATATCTGAATTAAGGTCATGATTAAAATCACAATAGATCCAAGGAACCGTGGGGACCAACCTCTCAGCCAAATCCAAATCCCGTCCAGCGCCAGTTACGTCATGTCCAGCACGAAGAAGGGCCTGCACCACACCACGCCCAATAAATCCATATCCCCCGGTTACCAAACACTTCATATGAAAGCACCTAAAATGACTTCACCCCAAACAAAAACAGCGCCCCTATTGAGCGCTGTAATCATGGTAAATTCAAGTTTATTTTTTATAGCTAACTAAGTGATTGCCCTATTTTCAAGACTGAGTACTAAGATGAACTAAAATATTAAACCCCTCTGCTCTTTCTTTACGATGAAGGAGCTCAGCCCAGCTTCGGGCTGAGGGACATGGCAGCGAAAGCTGCCCGGCGCAAGCGCCGCCCCTCGGAGGCTCAAGTGCGATAGCACTTGAAATAGCCGTGAGAGGTAAACAACCTTTCTAAGCTTCGCTTAGAAGCGCGGTTGCTTGTGGGCAACCTAAAGCGCCACTAAAAAGGAATTTCATCATCCAATTCTTTTTCAAAATTACTTGGCGCAGCCTTCGGTTGGTTGTTATCAGCAGGCACTTGACCCCAGCTTGGTTCACCACCAAAATTGTTCTGATTGTTATTTGAGAAATCATTATTGTTATTCTGGTAATTACCCTGATTAGCAGATTGACCACCACCAGAGCGACCATCCAGCATTGTCAAATTACCATTAAAGCCTTGCAGCACAATCTCGGTCGAATATTTGTCCTGACCATTATTATCTTGCCACTTGCGCGTTTGCAGACTGCCCTCAATGTAAACCTTAGCGCCTTTTTTCAGATATTGTTCAGCAACGCGGCATAGGCCTTCATTAAAAATCACAACACGATGCCATTCTGTTTTTTCACGGCGCTCACCAGAATTTTTATCTTTCCAGCTTTCGGTTGTTGCAATGCTCAAGTTCACCACCGGGCGGTTATCCTGCATCCGGCGCACTTCAGGGTCCGCACCAAGATTGCCGACCAAAATCACTTTATTAATAGAACCAGCCATTGCTAACTCTCCTTCATATGAAACTAAACTCAGTGCCAACCTTAGTTTTTAGCTGACAATGAGATCCGTCCAAAATTCAAATTAATTCAAATAAATCCCTATAACGGCACATTAAAGCAATTTTCACCTCTTTTTTGAGAAGCATCACAATTCTCCACAACCAATGTTAGTTCAAGGAAAGAAAACAAGCCCTGCCGTTTACGCTTTTAAATTTGGAAGTAAGGTAAAGAGGCAATTAACGCCAAAACCCTTCTCCCTATTAACCATTAGGTCAAAAACATAACATAAAAACACCTTATGTACCAACAATGTTCTTTTTATGTTCTAATATCAGCGTATTTATGTCTCTTAATTGTCTCAATACGTGGTACAATTAATCCATCTTGATCAAGTTTCTTTGACAGATATTTTGTAATTCGTTACCCAAAGATTAGAGACTTATTGATATGTTATCAGTTATATGACCGTTCAAATCAGTTTTTATAGATCTGAAATGAACAGTTGTTCTAAATATCTCAATCTTTATAAAGATGCCTCTTGGCTCTTAAATCAATGAATTAGCGTTTGAACACGCATTGTATGATGTAATTTTAAAAATATTGCAGCTTGGGCACATTTTAAACAAAAGAATCATTTGAATGTGCCTGGATGTAAAATAGTTAGGGTATAGCTCACTTAAAGTGACAAAGGTCACATGAACCAAATGGATATTAGAATAGACTAATACTCAACTCTCATTTTTAAGATGTGTGAAATCACCTAAACCAAACAATATAGAAACAGAAAAAGTAACAGAGTAATGAAATCCCAATTCTCAATAAATCAGTCAATGGAAACTCGCCTGGAGCGTTTTTCACGTCAGGGCCGCCCGCTACATAAAGATCAAAAAAGATTTTTAACAATCGCAGCTGTCACATGTGCGTTTTGTGCAATCTGGTTTCTCATTGGCAAACATACATTACAATTTACCCATCAAAACTGGGACACATACCCAGATCGCCTTGCCTTTTTGATGCAAGTGATGGTTTTTGTAACTTTGCCATTATTGATGGGGATTACATCAATCGCATTTCAAAGATTAGACCCAAGAAATGTGATTGGCCAAAAACTAAGAACTGATACGCCAGCTGATATCAATAAACGTTTCTTAGCCAATACAATTGAGCAAACATTGCTCTTCTTCTTTGTTCACAGTGCAATCGTTTATTATGCCCCAGCTGACGAAGCAATTAGTACCATTTTGCTTGCCTCACTCTTTATTGTAGGGCGCATGATTTTCTGGATTGGTTATCATAAAGATAAATTTACAAGAGCGTTAGGCTTCGGCATCACATTCTATCCGATCGTTGGTGCTTACCTTTGGGTCTTAATCCGTATCGTTTTTGATTATCATATCCCGCTATAGAAAAGCTTGAGTGCAATTATCAGATAACAAAAAGCCCCCGTTCACTCTTGGTGAATGGGGGCTTTTTTGTATTTAATTTTTTACGAAGAAAAAAGAAACAAAGTCTCTCACTGACTTTTTCTCTAAATTTCTCAAACTTTAAAACCCATCCCGGCGGCGGCGATGAACTTCAAACAATAGCTTCTCTTTTAGTTCAGGCGTTAATAAATTAAACACACCACATTGAGGCGATTTCATACTATTCAAAAAGCTTTCAATATCGCCAGAGAAATTAGGCTTCGCCACCCGAACAATAACCCCAGCTGTTGTCTCCATACTCACGCGGGCATTTTGACAAGCGACATTCGTGACAAAATCAGTATAAACTTTTCTAAAGCTCGTTTGATCCGTTTGCTCAAATCCCGTTTTAAACTCATCCCAAACTTTAAAATCCTTACTTTGCTTCCAAGCCTCAATTGATTGTTTCGTCAACAAGTCATTCATCTTGTCACGCAAATCTTTGCTAATCTTAGGATTAAGCGTTTTTTTCAAAGCGTTAATGGCCACTTCACTTGGCGGATCGACACTCATATTCGCAAAATAAACAGGCGCTTTTTCATCAACAGCTGGCGGCAATGGCCCCCAAATCTCAGAGGATGAAAAGTCAGCGCCACCAATTTCCGCATCAGTAAAGTTGGTACCAAACAAATCAGCCAGCGTGAGATCAGCCACATTCAGTTGCGCCGTTTCAAAAGAAACACCTTGCAAATGAGCCAGCGAGAAAATCGTACCTTGTAAATTGGCATTACCAAAATTACTCCCCAAAGCAACTGCACCAGAGAAGTCAGCACCCTGCATCTGCGCCCCAAAGAAATTACTCTCAGGCATTACAGAATTCACAAAAGACGCCTGCCCCCCTTTGGCAGATTCAAAAGAACTACTCGATAAAATCGCCCAGTCAAACCGCGTTCCATCAAGCAAAGCATTGTTAAAAATTGTCCCGTGAGAATAAGTCGATCTAAAATCAGCCTGTCTTAAATCAGCAGCTGAAAAATCAGCATGGCCCAATTGGGCGCAGCCTCGCTGCTGATAACCTTCAACAGTGGCATTGGCTAGATCTTCTTCTTGCAACTCTGTACAGCCAAATTTTGCCTTACTGAGAACTGTACCAACAAGTTTCGCATGGCCAAGTTCTGTATTGGTAAAGTCAGCTCCGCGTAAATCAGAGCGACTTAAATCAGCATAACGAAGATTTCGGCCACGAAGAGAAATCGTGACATCTTCTGAAACAGATTGCTGGTTAGAAACAAGGTCCTCATCAACCACAATTAAATTGCGATGGAACATATTTTTAAAACCAGAGGCCGTATGCCCTGTATTAGAAAAGAAATAAGCTGTGGGAGAGAAAATTTGCGCCTCTAAAGGCTTATCTTTTTTATCCTTTTGCTTGAAAATCGCTGTCTTCGTCCAGCCTTCAATACCCCTGAGTTGACGATCAATCCACTCATCCGGGAATGTCGCTATACAAACAGAGAAAAACAGACCAAATAATACGGCGACTAATGTTACATAAAAGTTTGTTGCATTTTGAGTAGATGTACGTGCCAAAGCTTGCCAAAAGTTCGCATTCGGCTTTCTTAAAAAGATCCCCACCCCAAGTAGAATGATAATCTCAACCATAAAGAAAATACGGTGCGCCCAGGTAATCCCCTCATTGTGATAAGGCAAGAACGTCACCTGAAAATAAAGAATGAGAAACACAGGCAGCAACACAAGAGACAACCACACCATACCATGCAAAAACATCGCAAACACAGCACTACGGTTAGAGCCAGCTAAAGCCTGAGTATAAAAATAACTATGTAATTCAAGACGTAAAGGATGCCGGCGCTTTCCTCGCCAAGCCTCATCTTCCACTAAAATATTATCAAGCTCAATAATTTTACGAGAAAGAAGCACATGCTGAACAAGCAATCCAAAATGCACAAACAGCAAAACAAGCGGCCCAAACAGAAAGAAACTATCGAGCCGAAGTGCAATGCCTAAGAAGGGCAGCACAACAGGTGCATTGAGGAGCAAGTCTTTGTGAGAAACACTGGCCGCTGCGATAAACAGATAGGCAAGAAGAGCCAAGAAAAACAGCCAACCATTTCGAGCTGCAATACTTGCTTCATTAACAGACATGAGTAGGGAACGAGCCGTCCCTTTTAAAGTTTCATCCCCTACGGGCTTACCAGTACCAGTATTCACGACAACTCTACTCCCACACGAATTACTCAAGGCTTAAACAAAGCGCCTCTTTAACGTACTTTAACTGATCAATCTGAAAAAGAGAATATGTCGTTTTATTTCTGTGTATAGTGTGTATTGAAAGTGACGTCCAAAAGTCACAAAAATTTCAATGAATTGAAACATTTCCCTCTTTCAAGGTCTAAAAAGAGTTCCTAAACATTAAACATTCGATTTTTGTCGGAAATGAAGCCTGTTTATAAAGCAGCCATTTTTATCTCATATATGAGGATTTTCTAAATTTTACGAATGCCCCCTTGCCTCAAAACAAACTGGAGATTAAAACATCCCAGCAAAAGTTTGTTTTAGAGTAATATCTGTAAATAGCTATACGAAAAAGGAGCATTGCCCATTTTCGGGCAATGGGACATGACGCCAGGGGCGTCCGGCGCGTTGCGCCGCACCTCGTAGGGCCTGTCACTTCAGTGACAGAATAGCCCGTGAGAGAGAAAGATTTGCGTCAAAAATGTCTAAAAAAATAACAGTGCGCGGTGCTCGTGAGCATAACTTAAAAAATGTCACTGTCGACTTACCGCGTGAAAAGCTCATTGTTTTCACTGGCCCCTCAGGCTCTGGCAAATCCTCGCTCGCCTTTGATACAATTTATGCCGAAGGCCAACGCCGCTATGTTGAAAGCTTGTCAGCCTATGCGCGTCAATTTTTAGAAATGATGCAAAAGCCAGATGTGGATGCCATTGAAGGCTTATCACCAGCAATCTCAATCGAGCAAAAAACCACATCTAAAAACCCACGCTCAACCGTAGGCACAGTCACTGAAATTTATGACTATTTGCGCCTCCTTTTTGCGCGCATCGGCATTCCCTATTCACCAACAACAGGGCTCCCCATCTCCAGTCAAACGGTCACGCAAATGGTTGACCAAATCATGGAGTTGCCCGAAGGCACCAGAGCTTATCTGCTTGCCCCCATCATTAGAGGCCGCAAAGGCGAATACCGCAAAGAGTTCGCCGACCTGATGAAAAAAGGCTTCGGACGTGTCAAAGTGGATGGCGAATTTTATGAAATCGCAGAGGTTCCTGCTCTAGATAAAAAATTCAAACATGACATTGATGTCGTTGTTGATCGCATCATCATTCGAGATGATATCGCCTCACGACTAGCAGACAGTTTAGAAACAGCCTTAGAGCTGGCAGATGGTATCAGCATTCTCGAATTAGCTGATCCTGATAAGAAAGAAAAAGATCAAACACGGATTACATTCTCAGCTAATTTTGCCTGTCCAGAATCTGGCTTCACCATTGAAGAGATAGAGCCAAGACTATTCTCATTTAACAACCCCTTTGGTGCGTGCCCTAAATGTGACGGCCTTGGCACACAGTTAAAATTTGAAGCTGATCTTGTTATCCCGAATCCAAAACTCAGTTTAAAAGATGGTGCCATCCAACCTTGGGCGAAAACAGGCAACACATCACCCTATTACACTCAAACATTAGAAGCCATCTGCAAACATTATAAAGTCCCAATGACCACATCTTGGGAAGCCCTAAGCAAAGATATACAAAAAACCATCCTCTATGGATCAGGCAAAGAAGAAATCACCTTCAAATATGAAGACGGCACAAGAAGCTTTAAAACCAAAAAGCCATTTGAAGGGGTGATCAATAATATCGACCGCCGCTGGCGAGAAACAGAATCCAATTGGGTGCGCGAAGAGCTCTCCAAATTCCAATCCGCTCAACCCTGCTCCCACTGTGGCGGCGCGCGGTTAAAGCCTCAGGCCTTGGCGGTTAAAATTAATGACCAACATATTGGTGACATTGCAGAAATGTCCATCAAAGAAGCTTTAAAATGGTCAAGAGATCTCCCTCCTCACCTCACTGAGAAGCAACTGCAAATCGCTGAACGTATCCTAAAAGAAATCCGCGAGCGCTTAAATTTCCTCAACGATGTTGGCCTTGATTATCTCTGCCTCTCTCGCAACTCAGGCACCCTCTCCGGCGGTGAAAGTCAACGTATTCGCTTAGCTTCTCAAATCGGTTCAGGCCTCACAGGTGTACTTTACGTTCTGGACGAACCCTCAATCGGCCTCCATCAACGCGATAATGCCATGCTACTCGAGACCTTGAAAAACCTTAGAGACCTTGGCAACACGGTAATCGTCGTTGAGCATGATGAAGACGCAATACTTGCCGCTGACCATGTACTCGATATCGGCCCTAAAGCCGGCATTCATGGTGGTGAGATTGTAGCTGAAGGCACACCTAAAAAAATCATGGCCAGTAAAAAAAGCATCACTGGTCAATATCTCAAGGGCGAGAAATTCATCGCACCGCCTAAGAACCGCCGCGAGCCCGACCCAAACAGACAAATCACAGTCAAAGGCGCGAAAGAGAACAACTTAAAAAACATCACAGCCAGCATCCCAATGGGGCTGTTCACCTGCCTCACTGGTGTGTCCGGCGGCGGTAAATCAACCTTTCTCATCGAAACTCTCTATAAAGCAACAGCGCGCAAACTTAACAATGCCCGCCACGTCCCAGGTGAACACGACACCATTGAAGGCCTGGAGCAACTCGACAAAATCATCGATATTGACCAATCTCCTATTGGCCGCACACCACGCTCAAACCCAGCCACTTATACGGGTGCCTTCACACACATCAGAGATTGGTTCGCTGGCTTGCCAGAATCCAAAGCTAGAGGCTATAAACCAGGCCGCTTCTCATTCAACGTAAAAGGCGGGCGCTGCGAAGCTTGCCAAGGTGATGGTGTCATTAAAATTGAAATGCACTTCTTGCCAGATGTGTATGTGACCTGCGATCAATGTAAAGGCAAGCGCTATAACCGAGAAACCTTAGAAGTTAAATTTAAAGGCAAATCCATTGCTGATGTGCTCGATATGACGGTTGAAGAAGGCGCCGAATTTTTCAAAGCCGTTCCATCCGTTCGAGACAAGATGGAAACCTTAAACCGTGTGGGCCTTAGCTATATTAAAATCGGCCAACAAGCCACAACCCTTTCTGGTGGTGAAGCCCAGCGCGTGAAACTCGCCAAAGAACTCTCAAAACGAGCGACCGGCCGCACCTTTTATATTCTGGATGAACCAACCACCGGCTTACATTTTGATGATGTTGCCAAATTGCTTGAAGTCCTGCACGAGCTCGTAGAGCAAGGAAACACCGTAGCTGTCATTGAACATAACTTGGAAGTCATTAAAACAGCAGACTGGATTATTGACCTAGGCCCCGAAGGGGGCGACGGCGGCGGTCAAGTCGTTGCAACTGGCACCCCTGAAGATGTTGTGAAAGAGCCGAAAAGCTACACCGGCCAGTTCCTCAAAGAATTACTGGATCGCCGCCCTGTTGATAAAAGCCCAGCTCAAAAAACAGCCTCAAAAAAGCCTACACCCAAGAAAGCAGCAACACGAAAAACAACAGCAAAAAAAGCACCCGCAAAAAAGCGATCAAGTAAACAAACAACTTGATCGTATTTGCCAATCTGTTGATAAAAAAAGACGCTCAACTTTAAAGCCAATAGCGCTTGCCGATAACAAATTTGCCTTCTAACCTGATTAAAAAATTAAGAGCGTGTTGCGTAAAAGTGGATACCGGTTTTACGAAAAACAACACGCTAAAACAAAAATTTAGCGCATGTTTCGTGAATTTATCAAAAAGCAATATGCGCTAAGGAGGAACTGAATGCGCAATCTGTTAAATTCATTTTGTTCAAATATAAAAAATCTAATTATTTCAGCACTTACCATCATTTTAGCCCTTTCAATCGCTAGCTTCACAGCTTCTGCACACGGACCAACAAGACAAAAAGTCACCAAAAAAATAGAGATCAATGCAAGCCCTGCAAAAGTCTGGGCCGCACTTAAAAACTTTGACAATATGAATTGGCTCCCTGTTGTGGAAAAAACCACCGGCAAAGGCGGGAATATGATAGATGCCACCCGCCAACTCATCTTAAAAGGCGGCGCAACAGTCGATGAAATCCTCTATAGATATAACGATGAGGAAATGACCTATTCTTATCGGATTACCAAAGTCGATGTGAAAGTCTTACCCGTTAATAACTATTCATCTCATTTAACGGTCGAGCCAGTCGAAGGCTCAGATGGCAAAAAATCAACAGTTATCTGGAAAGGCGCCTTTTACCGCGGCTATATGAACAACGACCCACCTGAAGAGCTAAACGATAAAGCCGCTGTAAAAGCTGTAAGCGCTCTCTATGAGTCAGGCCTCGCCAACTTAAAGAAACAAATTGAATCTGGGTCATAAAGGTCTACGAGCAGCTTCATGGTCACAAAATGGGCGCAAAAAACAAAACTCCCAGGATATCTAATCATCCTGGGAGTTTGCCTGATTACACTATTTAGTCTAACCACACTCACCCCATCTCATGCTAGTGAAGCTTATGTAACAAACCAAAATGACAGCACCGTCACTGTCATAGATCTCAAATCTTTCAAAAAAACTCATACAATAAAAATTGGCGGCAACCCGGCTGGAATAACCGTGAGCCCCAAAGGTGACTATGCCTACATCTCAAGTACTGAAGGCAAATATATTTCCAAACTCAATCTTAAAACCAAACAAGTCACCAAACTCACAAAACTTCAGAGCGCCCCTCTCGGCATAATTGTTCACCCAAATGGAAAGTCACTTTATGTCGCTGATTGGTATAAACACCTAATCTACGTCATTGACCCAACCAACGGCACCATTGAGACAAAAATCCCCGTTGGCAAATCCCCCTCTGGCCTCGATCTCTCACCAGATGGCAAATGGCTCTATTCAACAGACAGAGATGACAACCAAGTCTCTGTCATCGACACAGAAGCGAAAAAAGTCATAGCCACAATCAAAACGGGCATCCGCCCCTTCGGCATTACAGTCAACAAACAAGGCACATTCGCCTACACTGCAAACGTAAAAAGTCATGATGTCACTATCCTTGATTTAAAAGCCAATAAACTGGTCAAATCAGTCAAAGTTGGCAATCGCCCCTATTCTGTAGCCCTCGCCAAAGGCAAAGCCTTTGTAACCGACCAATATAATGAAACAGTCAGCGTCATTGACCTCAAAACGAATAAGCGGATTAAAATAATCGATGTCGGTGAGTACCCCGAAGGCATAGCAACAGGGCCCAAGGGAGATTATATCTATGTTGCGTGCTGGTTCTCTAATCTCTTAATGAAAATTGATGCAAGCACTTTAAAAGTCGTTGATGAAGTCAAAACTGGAGATGGGCCCAGAGCCTTTGGGCGCTTTATCTTAAAATGAGCCACCATACTAAATTGAGGGCGGTTTATCGCAAAACCATAACGGCATCATTAAGCCTTGCGCGCGAATCAGCCCTAGTAATCCCAAACCAATCACGTCAACAAAAATTATTCCCCAAGGGACCTTTCCCACATAAAAACAAGCCTCTAGTCATTCCCCTTTGAAAGCTACAAAATATAGGGCAAGATATTTTTAAATTTTTTTCCCCCACCTGTGAATATGGGGGACAGTGCACAACAGTCACTACGCAAACCATCAGAATTTTGTACATTACAGCCATGCAAGACACAGCCTTAAAACAAAACGACCAATCAACAGAAGTCAAAACCGAAATTGATGATCTTCCATTTCGTGTTGCCCCTCATAATATCCAAGCGGAGCAAGAACTTCTTGGTGCAATATTAATTAATAACGAAAGTGCCGATCGGGTTTCAGGGTTCCTATCTGAAGAACACTTCTTCGATCCATTGCATGCGCGCATTTTCGAAACAGCCTGCCGCCTCATTCAAAGCGGCAAGCAAGCCACCCCGGTGACGCTAAAAACCTATTTTGAAAATGAAGAACCTCTAGGTGAGATCACGGTCCCGCAATATCTAGGACGCCTCGCGGCAAATGCCACATCGGTCATCAATGTAAAAGATTATGGTCAAACCATCTATGATTTATCTGTGCGCCGGGCTCTTATTAATATCGGTGAAGATATGGTCAACACAGCTTATGACAGCGGTATTGATCAACCACCAGAAGAACAAATCAGCGCCTCAGAACAATTACTCTACTCATTGGCCGAACAAGGCAAATATGGCTCTGGTTTCTGCTCATTTAAAGACGCTATCGCAGACGCCATTGAAATGGCGAATAATGCCTACCTTCGTGATGGCGGCCTCTCTGGCATC
>CAXIBI010000064.1:0-15235 GCA_964022305.1 uncultured Hyphomicrobiales bacterium
GCTCTTTTGGTGGGAGGTGCCATTCTCATCCCTGAGATCGTGAGCGCAGCGAAGGTCATAGGGATAGTAAACACAGAACTTTGGATTGGTGTTGCGATACTAATGAGTTTGCAATTTATCCAAATACTAAAGTCAGCTGATCAATCACTTTTTCAGAGTAAAATCACAAGTCATAAACAGGCAAACAATCAACCTATAAAATCCACCTATAGTATCGTCTTGCTGATAGCTTTGGTCCTTATATGGTATTTCCCCTCACTCATAATGAAGATCTGAGGCGGCAAAAGCAGTTAATTTGTGAGGTTATGACCTAAATTCATTTAACAAATTAAATTCATTCAAAATCCTAGTTGCAAATCATTCTTAATTGCATTATATCCTTAAATAGATGAATTTTTAATTTTTCTCATTGCTTTAGCAATATCTCAATTCTGATGGGTAGCAGGCGGCGAAATGACTGAATTAGTATTAAGAACAAGCAGACTAGCTCTGGAATGGACAGGCCTAAAGCATCTAGCCCATCCAAATCGTTTGTTGTTAATCACTCTTTTGAGCTTAATGATCTTCTCAACAGAGCTACGTCCCATCATTTTAGGTGCCATGAGCGATGCCTATTTAGCAGTAACAGTTTTTGTAGCAGCCACTTTAGCCTGTTTTTACATGTTAGAACGTGGGCTCGGCATTGATTTAGGACGTAAAATGGCCGGTGCAAAGCACTGGCAAGCGCCGATTGCGTCATTCTTGGGTGCGCTACCCGGTTGTGGTGGTGCCATCATCGTTGTGACCCAATACACAAAGGGTATGATATCCTTTGGCTCTGTTGTCGCTGTCCTTATATCAACAATGGGCGACGCTGCTTTTCTATTATTGGCAAGAGAACCCTTAACGGGGGCAGCTGTATTAGCAACAGGCTTTGTTGGTGGTACGTTGGCAGGCTGGATTATTGATGCGATCCATGGTCCGAATTTCATGCGTCCTTCAAAAGAAGAATTTGAGAAAAAGAGAGCAGAGGCTGCTTTAAATCAAAATCCAAATGAAACAAAATCATTCTCACTTGATTTTCTAAACAAGTTTTGGATAGCCTTGTTAATCCCTTCAATTGTTATTGGTCTTGCACTCGCGTTCTTGGTTGATGTTGATGCACTCTTTGGTAAGTCATTAGCCGTGCATGAACCGACCCTTTGGATTGGAGCTGCGGGCGCTTTGCTTTGTCTCTTGCTTTGGGCATTCTCATCGCCCGATCAAGGTCATGTTGGCCAAGAAGTCACAGATATTGACGGTAAATCATCAATGACCAAACGCGTTATCAAAGACACAAACTTTGTAACCTCATGGGTGGTGTTTGGTTTCCTTGCTTACGAACTTGGTGTGCATTTCACAGGAAGCGGCATTGAAAACTGGTTCCAGGCTTGGGCACCTATAGTTCCCCTTATTGCTATCCTGGTTGGTTTCATCCCTGGTTGTGGACCTCAGATTGTTGTAGTCACACTTTACCTCAATGGCGTGGTGCCCATTGCAGCATTATTTGGTAATGCTATAGCAAATGATGGTGATGCGCTCTTCCCAGCTATTGCTTTAGCTCCAAAAGCTGCGATTTTAGCAACCCTTTACAGCGCCGTCCCTGCTCTATTGATCGCTTATGGCATCTACTTTGCGCGCTAAACCAACAATTAGCGTCCCCTTCAGCACTAAAGAATGATAAATCACTGAAAAGCTGCCAATAAATGGTCCATGCCTAAAGTTTACACTTGGGTTTTGCCGTATCATTGGCTAGTTATAGATGAAATAAGTCAGATGTCACTTTACAGCTAAGTTTTCAAACGACAGTCTTATATAAGCTGGTCGTTGCGGCAATACCTTAAGGGAGGCGCTTTGTGCGGCACCGTCAATCTTCGAATAAACAACAAGACCCAATGCAATTCGCACCAGATGGGCACCCCAAAATTAAGCGCCGCAAAGTTGGTGTGTTGATCATCAACCTCGGCACACCAGACGCTACAGATTATTTTTCAATGCGCAAATATTTGAAAGAGTTTCTATCTGATAGTCGTGTGATTGAAGCCAACAGAGTTCTATGGTGGTTTATCCTCAATTGCATCATTCTCACCAAAAGGCCAACAAGCTCAGGTGAGGCGTATAAATCAATCTGGAATAAAGAAAAAGATGAAAGCCCGCTAAAAACCATCACACGCAGCCAGGCAGAAAAAATTGCAAAAGACTTTGGTGATTATGATGATGTCGTGATCGAATGGGGCATGAGATACGGGAACCCTTCTACCAAAGCAGGGATTGAGAGCCTACAAGCTCAAGGCTGTGATCGCATTTTACTGTTCCCGCTTTATCCTCAATATGCAGCCGCTACAACGGCGACAGCCTGTGATAAAGCTTTTGATGCGCTAAAAGAAATGCGTTGGCAACCAACCATCCGTGTTGTCCCGCCTTACTTTGAAGATCCCGATTATATCGAAGCGTTAGCCGACTCTATTCAAGATCATATCGCTGAACTTGAATGGACACCTGATCTAGTGATCGCTTCATTCCACGGGCTCCCTAAAAGATATTTTGAAGCTGGCGACCCTTATCATTGCCAATGCGCAAAAACAACCCGGTTACTTAGAAACCGTCTGGGTTGGTCAGAAGACAAATTGAAACTCACGTTCCAATCTAGATTTGGTAAAGAAGAGTGGCTTCAACCTTACACAGATGAAACCATTGAAAACCTGGCAAAACAAGGCATCAAAAACATTGCCGTAGTCTGCCCTGGCTTTTCAGCTGATTGTGTAGAAACCCTAGAAGAAATCGCTTTAGAAGCAGGTGAAATATTCAAGGAAAATGGCGGTGAGAACTTCACGTTAATTCCATGTTTAAATGATAGCCAGGATAGTATTCGTGTATTATCCGGACTTATAAAGAATGAATTACGCGGCTGGGTGAGAGATTAACGAAAATATAACCATAAAAATCAAGAAGAATATCGAAAAATCTATTAAATGATCTTTCTCTAATAAGAGGTTACACTCTTTTAATTTGTCCGTGTGTACCTATATGTAAAAGAGGTCTGTTTCGTTAGATTGCCTTATATTGAACATAGGCAAATGTGAAATTTGCCTTTTTACCTATTGTGTTAGGGTTGTGTCAGAGTAAGTCAGATTGGTCAATCAGGCCATTCATCATGCTATAGAGGTGAGGATAAAATGGGCATAGATATTTTCTTAATTGTGATGGTTCTCTTTGTGTTAGCCGTCATTTATTCCGGTGTAGTCGTCGTTCCCCAAGGCTATAACTATACAATTGAACGGTTTGGCCGGTACACAAAAACACTCACTCCAGGTCTATCACTCATCACGCCATTCATTGATCAAATCGGTCACAAAGTGAATATGATGGAGCGTGTGCTTGATGTTCCAAGCCAAGAAGTCATCACGAAAGACAACGCCATGGTTAAAGTCGATGGCGTAAACTTCTTCCAGGTTCTAGATGCAGCTCAATCAGCTTATGAAGTAAATTATCTCGAAAACGCCATTCTCAATCTCACCATGACCAACATCAGAACGGTGATGGGGTCAATGGACCTTGATCAGCTTCTCTCAAACCGCGATGAAATTAATGCGCGTCTTTTACATATTGTTGATGAAGCAACAAATCCATGGGGCGTGAAAGTCACGCGGATTGAAATTAAAGACATTGCACCGCCAACCGACCTTGTCGATTCAATGGCCCGCCAAATGAAAGCTGAACGTTTAAAACGTGCTGCTATTCTTGAATCTGAAGGTGAGCGCCAATCAGAAATCTTGCGAGCTGAAGGTGAAAAGCAAGCCGCAGTCCTCGAAGCTGAAGGCCGTAAAGAAGCAGCCTTTAGAGACGCTGAAGCAAGAGAGCGCCAAGCTGAAGCGGAAGCCAAAGCCACGCAAATGGTGTCAGACGCCATTGCAAGTGGTGATGTACAAGCCGTGAACTACTTTGTGGCAACCAAATATGTCGAAGCTTTAAAAGACATTGCGTCTTCACCAAATCAAAAAGTCCTTATGATGCCGCTTGAAGCATCCTCTGTGATCGGCTCAGTGGCTGGTATCGCAGAGTTAGCCAAAGAAGCATTTAGCGATAGCAAAGGGAAGAACAGTTCTGGTAGCGTCCCTAAAACGTAAAAGCTAAAAGTGAGCTAAAAGACCAACTTGTATTGTGAATAGTGATAAGGAGCAAGTATGGGAAACATCATTCCATATCTTTTAAATTTAGGGCCTTGGTTTTGGTTAATTCTTGGGTTTCTCTTGCTTGGGCTAGAAGTTTTAATCCCGGGCACATTCATGTTGTGGTTTGGAGTAGCAGCTGTAGTCACAGGCGGACTGGTTTTAGCCATCCCTATGGGAGTTCAGGCTCAGATCATAATTTTCAGTATTGCTTCTGTGATTAGTGTCTTTATTGGCCGCTATCTCTATTCAGCGTCCAACTCGACAAGTGAAAATCCATTGCTACATAAAAGAGGCCAGCAACTCATAGGCCAAACTTTTAAAGTTACTCAAGCCATTGAAAACGGTAAGGGAAAAGTCAAAGTAGGTGACAGTGAATGGATCGTCAAAGGCGAAGATGCTGATGTTGGCACCATAGTAAAAGTAGTCGCACTGGACGGTAACAGCCTAATCGTTGAGACTTGATACCAAGATAAAAAACGAAAAAAGCCTCTCAGTTTTAAGCTAAAACTGAGAGGCTTTTTTATGAATTACTAAAATATGTAGCTTTAATTAGCATTACGAAGAAGGGAGTGCTCTTTTTCAGAGCACGGACATGGCAGCGAGAGCTGCCCGGCGCTTAGCGCCGCCCGTCGGAGGGCTTTTCGCTACTTCAGCGAAAAAATTGCCCGTGAGACAGAAAAAAGCGTTGCGCGAATTCATAAAAACGCAGCGCACTTTAACCAACCTCAATAGGCAATTGCGCGTTTGCTCCCCATTCAGACCAAGATCCATCATAAAGCTTAGTATCTTCATGCCCAATTTGAGCCAAAGCAAGTAACGGAATAGCGGCCGTGATACCAGAGCCACATGAGGTAATAATAGGCTTACTCAAATCAACTCCAGCAGCTTCAAAAAGAGCTTTGATCTCATCATTCGTTTTAAAGCTACCATCCTCATGTAAAAACTGATTTCGTGGGATGTTGATAGCAGTTGGGATATGCCCACGCCGAACATTTGGCCTTGGCTCATCCTCTAGGCCTTTAAATCGTCCTTCAGAGCGAGCATCGATAATTTGCACATCGCCGGTTGCTTGTGCATCCAATACATCTTCGAGCGAAGCAACCATTGAACTATTCAGCCGTGCTGTAAAATGTCGCTCAAGGCGAGGGCGATGCGGATATTCGTCAACCGGGCGGTTCTCATCCGTCCATTTACGCATGCCACCATCAAGCACATAAACTTCACTCACACCCATAATACGGAACATCCACCAGGCGCGGGCCGCACTAAAGAGATCAAGATGATCATAAATAACAATGGTCATGCCATCGCCAACACCAAGTCGTCTCATCCGAGATGAAAATTTAATAGGGTTAGGGAGCATATGTGGCAGTGGTGAATTGAGATCGCTAATATCGTCGATATCAAAAAACAGACTATTAGGGATATGTTCTTCTAAATATTGTTGCCTTGCATCCGTTCGTGTTCCAGGTAAATACCAAGTAGCATCAAATATAACTAAGTTAGGGTCACCTAACCGAGCGTTTAACCAATCCGTATCAACAAACCACGATTTTAGTGCAGGTTCCATATGTGCATCTCCGCAAGCCCATATCTCTTTTGCAAAAGAAATTATTATTATCTGTATAGACCAACGTGAAATGAAGAGAAGGTCAAGAGGTGATTGATGATATAGGTCAATTTGCCCGCATTTTTATAGAACCTAAGTTAATAGAAATGGGGAAGGGACCAAATCAAATAGCAAAATGGGATTAATCAATAAAAACAGAGGGTATTTCTGATGGCGATTTACTGTTCATCCAGGAAGGAACGGGCAGATTTTTCTTCATTAAGAAATCTGGATTAAATATCTTGCTCGCATAGCGGTTACCATAATCGCAAAGTATAGTTACAATCGTATGCCCAGGTCCCATTTCTTGGGCCAATTTAATTGCGCCGGCAATATTGATGCCGCTAGAGCCACCAAGACAAAGACCCTCATCTTGAATGAGGTCATAGATGAGCCTCAAGGCCTCATCATCAGAAACCTGAAACCCCTGATCAACCACTATGTCTTTAAGGTTCTCAGTCACCCGGCCCTGGCCAATACCCTCAGTGATTGAATCTCCTGATGATTTCAGCTCACCATTGACAAAATAATTATAAATCGCTGAACCAAATGGATCGGCTACAGCAATTTGGATATCCTTGCTCTTCTCTTTTAGCGCAAGGGACATGCCGCCAAGAGTTCCACCAGTTCCAACGGCACACGCAAATCCATCAATGGTGCCATTTGTCTGCTCCCATATTTCAGGGGCAGTCATTTCGATATGAGCAAGGCGGTTATCTGTGTTATCGAATTGATTAGCCCAAAGAACGCCGCCACCCAGAGTTTCATTTAGCTTTTCAGCAAGGCGAGCTGAATATTTGATATAATTATTCGGGTTCTTATAAGGAACAGCTGGAACTTCAATCAATTCAGCTCCAAGCATGCGTATGGCAAGCTTCTTTTCCTCAGACTGAGTTTCAGGAATAACAATGACACTGCGATAGCCAAGCGCCTGACCAATCACAGTAAGGCCAATTCCAGTGTTGCCAGCAGTACCTTCAACAATTGTACCCCCCTTTTTAAGAAGTCCCTTGTTCTCAGCCTGGCGTATAATAGAAAGGGCGGCTCTGTCTTTAACAGACTGACCAGGGTTCATAAACTCAGCTTTACCCAAAATGGAACACCCAGTTAATTCTGAAGCTTTATTCAGCTTTATCAAAGGAGTATTGCCAACCGCTGCTGCGGCATCATGTTTGAAATTTATCATTCGAATGGCTCACTGGGGTTTCTAGGAAATTGATGAAAACGCTAATATTGAAAGATAATGTTATAATTAGCTAAAAGACCCTATAGCAATCATATCTTGATCTCAATATATAATCTAAGCTGTTAGAGATAACTCTTTTCAAACTATTGGCAAGAGAACAAAAGGGTAAAATCCTGGAATGAGGTCGATCTCACTGGCATAGCCATTGCAACTCTATACTTAAAATTAAAATGTTGTTTTATTTTGAGAATATAAGAGAGTTGAAATGTTTAAATTTCTCATCTTAGGTGGATTCCTTTGGTTATCTTCAGCCATTTGGCTCGAAAATGATGGAGATCCATATTATCTGTGGATTGGCCTAATCCCTGTTATCTATCTTCTATGTCTGCAAATCTTAAGAGATTAGCGCATCCAGGCCGGTTTTAGCTAAGTTTACCGGCAATTTGAATGAAACTGATCTATTCTTGAACAGCCCTGTAAAAAAATTGTACCAAATTGATAAATAGGGCTTGTATTTCCTGAAAAACATGTGCAAAAAGTGTTCTCCATTTCGATGCGGCAAAAAACGTCGCTAAAGAATGGTTTTAAGATTATATTTAGTCTTGCCAGACTCAAAGCTGAGACTTATAAGGCTTGTTTCGAGTTTGGAGAAATTGCTCTTAGATCGATAAGATCAATCTTAAAATTAAGATTTACGCAAAGCTTTAATAAGCTTGTAGAGCATATATGCGGATGTGGTGAAATTGGTAGACACGCCAGATTTAGGTTCTGGTGCCGCGAGGCGTGGGGGTTCAAGTCCCTCCATCCGCACCAATCAATTAAAGTTGGAGGCCGCTCATATGAAGAGCGGTTCTAATTATCATCAATCACTGATGGTTTTAAATATATAAAGGCCCCATTAATCGGCGCCCCTTGAATTGGCGCTTAATCGGTGTGAGGCGTGGCAATAAACAAGTGGGTAAACAATCAGCATGCAAGTTACAGAAACAACAAATAGCGGTTTAAAGCGAGAGCTAAAAGTTGTAATCGGCGCTGAAGAATTAGATAACAAATTAGAAGCACGCCTTGTCGACCTGAAAGACAAAGTCCAAATCAAAGGCTTTCGTCCTGGTAAGGTTCCTGTAACTCATTTGCGCAAAATGTACGGCCGCTCAGTTATGGCTGAAGTCTTACAAGAAACAGTCAATGAAACCAGCCGCAATGCTTTGACTGAAAGAGACGAACGTCCAGCGTTCGAACCTGAAATCACACTCACAGAAGATAAAGAAGAAATCGATCAAATCATGGATGGTAAAGCTGATTTGGCTTACACCATGGCATTTGAAATTTTACCAGAAATTGAACTTGAAGATATGAGCTCATTTAAATTTGAAAAGCTCGTTTCTGAAGTTGATGAAGAAGAGCATCAAAAAGGTATTGATCAGGTTCTTGAGGGGCGTGTTGATTACGCTGCTGTTGAGCGCGAAGCACAAGACAAAGACCGTGTAACCATTGATTTTATCGGCCGTATTGACGGCGAGGCTTTTGAAGGTGGTACAGCTGAAGACACACCCGTTATCTTAGGCCAAGGTCAATTTATCCCTGGGTTTGAAGAAGGTTTGCTTGGCGCCAAAGCTGGTGATGAAAAAGACGTAAAAAGCACATTCCCAGAAGAATATCAGGTGAAAGACCTAGCCGGTAAAGAAGCAATATTTGAAGTTAAAGTGAAGGAAGTTGCTGAGCCAAAAGCACCTGAATTAAACGATGAATTTGCTGAAAGCATGGGCCTTGAAAATGTTGAGAAATTCAAGGAAGCCGTCAAAGAAAAATTACAAGAAGAGCTTGATGGTGTTGCAAAAAATCGCTTAAAGAGACAATTGCTTGATAAGCTTGAAGAAAGCCATCAGTTTGAATTGCCTGAAAAGCTAGTAACAAGCGAGTTTGATGCTATTTGGGGCCAGCTAACTGCTGAAATGGCTCAAAAAGATAAAACTTTTGAAGATGAAGGCACGACAGAAGAAGACGAGCGCAAAAAATACCAGGATATTGCTGAGCGCCGTGTTCGTTTAGGTCTCGTTGTTTCTGAAATCGGCAGCAAAAATGAGCTGAAAATTACTGATGAAGAAGTTCAGCAAGCTTTGATCAACAAGGCAAGCCAATTCCCAGGCCAAGAACGTCAAGTTCTCACCTACTATCAACAAAATCCGCAAGCTCTTGCTGAGTTAAGAGCTCCACTGTTTGAAGAAAAAGTCGTTGATTTTATTCTTGAACTGGCAGATGTCAGTGAAAAGAAAGTCTCGATTGAAGAATTAACAAAGTTTGACGAAGACGAAGACGAAACTGAAGGCAAAGAATAAAATTTTGCCATAATTTCAACTCATGAATTCAAAAATAATGAGTTGAAATGGTTCAGTTTCAATTGATTAGACGTTAATTAACTTCATTTCTATATAGCTTACCCTTGTTTACAAAGATAAGTTAGCTTTATCTTTGCGAGAAATAGAGCACAATCCGACCGGAGTGAAACGAGGATCGGAAAAATTGTACGTCAAAACAAAAAACTAGGGCATTCAATCGATTCAAATAGAATAGATAATGCTCTAGTGAGCTATAAAATAAAAATAGGGAGCCTTCCATGGTTAATGATATGAATACCGTGATGAACACACTTGTTCCTATGGTTGTTGAACAAACAAACCGCGGTGAACGGTCTTATGATATCTATTCACGGCTGTTAAAAGAGAGAATCATCTTTGTAACAGGCCAAGTAGAAGATCACATGGCATCATTGATCACAGCCCAGCTTTTGTTCCTAGAGGCTGAGAATCCTAAAAAAGAAATTTCTATGTATATCAACTCGCCAGGTGGTGTTGTGACATCAGGTATGGCGATTTACGATACCATGCAATTTATCCGCCCGCCTGTTGCAACACTTTGCATTGGTCAGGCCGCAAGTATGGGGTCGCTGCTTTTAGCTGCTGGCGAGCCAGGCATGCGCTATGCACTACCTAACGCGCGTATCATGGTTCATCAGCCATCTGGTGGTTTCCAAGGCCAAGCCAGTGATATTGAACGCCACGCCCGTGAAATTCTTGATTTAAGAGATCGTTTGAACAAAGTGTACGTCAAGCACACCTCTCAAAAATTAGAAAAAATCGAAGAAGCTCTTGAGCGCGATACATTCTTAACAGCTCAAGAGAGTAAAGATTTCGGTCTAATTGATGAAGTCATCGAAAAACGCGAAGTGACAGAGGATGATGCCGCAGCATCAGAACCAAAAGCTGATTAATCTTTAACTAATCAGTATTGTCAGAAAACTGACGAAATATAAGATAACCCGGCATCAAGCTTTTTTAATTAGCAATGCCGGGTTTTTTATTTTTGGAGTTTGTTTGTCGTTAATCGTTAAAATCGTTGGTATAGGTTGTAAAATTATCCAAAAGTGCGACCATGTTCTTTGACCAAAAATAATATTATTAAGGAAAAATTGATCTTCTCCCCCCTAAACTAATGAGATATTCGGGGGGAATTGGGTGCGCTAGCAAACTTAGCACACAAATTGCTTATCCAGATGTGAACGCTTGTGCACATGTTAGATATTGACACAACCTTAAGATATTGAAACATGTCATATGGACGTTTAAATTAGATTCTGTTCTTATTATCTGGCAAACTGCCTTTAAAGGGCCAAAGTTGAAGATAAATTATTAAGAACAATAAAAATAGTTTAAGGCTTTGGATAGACTTTGCTTTTATAGTCATGGAAGAAGTCAAATTAGAAAACAGGTTAAAGCATGAGCTCAAGTGAATCAAAAAATACTCTCTATTGTTCCTTTTGTGGCAAGTCTCAGCATGAAGTAAGAAAGCTGATTGCAGGCCCAACTGTGTTCATTTGTGATGAGTGTGTCGAGCTTTGTATGGACATTATCAGAGAGGAAAATAAAACCTCTCTTGTGAAGTCAAATGACGGCGTACCAACACCTCAAGAAATTTGCAATGTCCTCAATGATTATGTTATCGGCCAGCCTCACGCGAAACGCGTTCTCTCAGTTGCTGTACATAACCATTATAAACGCCTTAATCACGGTCAAAAGAATTCAGATGTTGAGCTGGCAAAATCAAATATCTTGCTAATCGGCCCAACAGGCTGCGGTAAAACATTACTTGCTCAAACATTAGCACGCATTTTGGATGTGCCTTTCACAATGGCAGACGCAACCACATTAACAGAAGCTGGTTATGTCGGTGAAGATGTTGAAAACATCATCCTCAAGCTACTGCAAGCTGCCGACTATAATGTTGAACGCGCTCAGCGCGGTATTGTTTATATCGATGAGGTTGATAAAATCAGCCGTAAAGCAGATAACCCATCTATTACGCGAGATGTCTCTGGTGAAGGTGTGCAACAAGCATTGCTAAAAATCATGGAAGGCACCGTTGCAAGTGTTCCACCACAAGGTGGCCGCAAACATCCGCAACAAGAGTTCTTGCAAGTTGATACAACAAATATCCTCTTCATCTGTGGTGGTGCTTTTGCTGGCCTAGAGAAGATTATTTCAGACCGCGGTCGCTCAACCTCTATCGGTTTTGGTGCCAGCGTAGAATCTGAAGATGAACGCAAAACTGGCGAATTGCTCAAAGCGGTTGAGCCAGAAGATCTCTTGCGCTTTGGTTTGATCCCAGAATTTATCGGTCGTGTCCCAGTTCTTGCAACATTGGAAGACTTGGATGAAGACGCACTTGTTAAAATTCTAACAGAACCGAAGAACGCATTGGTCAAACAATATCAACGCCTGTTCGAAATGGAAGATCTTCAGCTAACATTCTCAGATGAAGCTCTTCACGGCATTGCGCGCAAAGCCATTGAGCGCAAAACAGGTGCTCGTGGTCTTCGCTCTATCATGGAAGGCATATTGCTAGAAACCATGTTTGAACTTCCAGAGCTTGATGGCGTTGAAGAAATCGTCATTAGCCCAGAAGTGGTGGACGGCCAAGCAAAACCATTGAAAATCTATGCAGAAAGATCTGCAGCTGCTGACGAAGCGCCAACAAGCGCTTAAAAGTCAAATCAAATTAAATAATATGAAAAAGGGTGGAGTTAAATGTAACTCCACCCTTTTTCTTTATGGTATTTTACTCTGAAGAGACAATCTATCGATAAATCGCAATGCCAGTAATAATTCCTGCAAAGATTAAACTGGCAATTCAGATGTGTTTTATGGGGGAAATGACCCATTTTTTACATTTCGCCTAGATTAGAACACATGGCTTCACGATGAATCGTGTAAGATGAATATGATTAGAGATTTTCATCAATGCAGAGCTAGAATCTGCTTAAAACAGAAGCAACTGGCCATTTACGCTAAATTTTAGCTAATATGCTTGATTAGTTTAAAAGACCAACCATATATAGGAAGTTTGGTATATACTGTATGTGAGACGATACAGCCCAAAACCAAAAGTATTTAAGAATAAAGCCCTAAAAATCAGGGCATTGGAAAGGCCGAGATTTTATCATGACGGATGAAACAGAAAACACACAAGAAGAAGCGCAAGATGGAATTTACCCAGTTCTGCCACTTCGTGACATCGTTGTCTTTCCCTATATGATTGTGCCGCTCTTTGTTGGCCGGGAAAAATCAATCAACGCACTTGAAGAAGTAATGAGAACTGACAAACAAATTCTCCTCGTTGCTCAAAAGAATGCTAGTGATGATGATCCTGAAACAGATCAGATCTACAAAACAGGCACGCTGGCAACAGTTCTTCAATTGCTAAAATTACCTGATGGAACCGTGAAGGTGCTAGTTGAAGGTAGCAGCCGTGCGATTGTCAAAGATTATGTTGAAAATGACGATTATTTTGAAGCTGAAGTTGAAGCCATTGATGAAGCTGTAGAAGAAAGTGATGAGATAGAAGCTCTAGCCCGTTCTGCTATCACTCAGTTTGAAAGCTATGTAAAGCTGAACAAAAAGATCTCACCAGAGGTCATCGGCTCAGTAAATCAAATTGATGATTATTCAAAATTGGCCGATACGATCGCGTCTCACTTAGCTGTGAAAATTTCAGAAAAGCAAGAAATTCTCGAAGTCACATCAGTCTCTGATCGCTTAGAGCGTGTCTTCACATTCATGGAAAGTGAAATCTCTGTTCTTCAAGTTGAGAAGAAAATCCGCTCACGTGTGAAACGTCAGATGGAAAAAACTCAACGTGAGTATTATTTGAATGAGCAAATGAAAGCTATTCAAAAAGAGCTCGGCGATTCTGATGAGCGTGATGACATCAGCGAATTTGAAGATAAAATCGAAGAGACTAAGCTTTCAAAAGAAGCCCGTGAAAAAGCTCTGGCAGAGATTAAAAAATTACGCCAAATGAGCCCAATGTCGGCTGAAGCCACAGTTGTGCGTAACTATCTTGAATCCTTCCTGCCAATTCCATGAGGCACAAAAGGGCGCATCAAACGTGATTTGGATGAAGCGCAAAATGTGCTTGATGAAGAACATTTCGGCCTTGAGAAAGTGAAAGAACGGATCCTTGAATATTTAGCTGTGCAACAACGCACCAATAAATTAAAAGGTCCGATCCTTTGTCTTGTTGGCCCTCCAGGTGTTGGTAAAACATCTCTGGGTAAATCCATTGCTAAAGCGACTGGGCGTGAATTTGTGCGCATGTCTCTTGGTGGTGTACGTGATGAAGCTGAAATTCGTGGACACAGAAGGACTTACATTGGCTCAATGCCAGGTAAGGTCATTCAATCTATGAAAAAAGCGAAGAAAACCAATCCATTATTCCTTCTCGATGAGATCGACAAAATGGGCCAAGATTTCAGAGGCGATCCAGCATCAGCATTGTTGGAAGTGTTGGATCCAGAGCAAAACGGAACCTTTGGTGATCACTACTTGGAAGTAGATTATGATCTCTCAAACGTTATGTTCGTGACAACAGCAAACTCATTGAACATTCCACCAGCTTTAATGGATCGGATGGAAATCATTCGCTTAGCTGGTTACACCGAAGACGAAAAAGTCGAAATTGCAAGACGTCACCTCATTCCAGCATCAATGACAGCTCATGGATTGGAAGAAAGTGAATGGAGCATCGATGAAAAAGGTCTTCAATTGCTCATCCGTAATTACACACGAGAAGCAGGTGTTCGTAATTTGGAGCGTGAGGTTTCTAACTTAGCGCGTAAAGCTGTTAAAGAAATCATGACCAAAGAGGACGTCACGGCAGTCAATGTCACTGAAGAAAACTTAGGTGATTATCTTGGTGTTGCTAAATATCGCTTTGGGGAAACCGAAGGTGAGGACATGGTTGGTGTTGTCACTGGTCTAGCCTGGACTGAGGTCGGTGGTGAACTGTTGACTGTTGAAGGCGTGATGATGCCAGGTAAAGGCAAAATGTCAGTGACAGGTAACCTGCGCGATGTGATGAAAGAATCCATTCAAGCAGCCAATGCCTATGTCCGCTCTCGCTCTGTAGATTTTGGTATCGAGCCTCCAATGTTTGAGCGCAAAGACATTCACGTTCACGTGCCGGAAGGGGCTACTCCAAAAGATGGTCCATCAGCAGGTGTTGCCATGATCACGGCGATTATCTCAATGATGACAGGCATTGCTGTTCGCAAAGATGTAGCCATGACTGGTGAGATTACATTGCGTGGTCGTGTCTTGCCAATCGGCGGTTTGAAAGAAAAGCTCTTGGCAGCTCTTCGCGGTGGCATAAAGCGTGTCATTATCCCAGAAGAAAACGCTAAAGACTTGGCTGACATTCCAGATAATGTGAAGAATGGCCTTGAAATTATCCCTGTTTCTCGCATGGAAGAAGTCATTGAGTTGGCTTTGATTAAAAAGCCAGCCCCAATCATCTGGGATGAAGAAGCTGAAGATGCTGCCGCTTTGAAGAAAAAAGAAGAAGCTGGTAGCAACCTAACGGCTCATTAAGGACAAAAAACAGTGTGGGGCTAACTCAAAAAGGTCCCTCACAGCCTTCTATTTGCAGATAAAATTTCAAATTGAGCCAAGATTATTTTATAATGAAAAATAAATGAGATTTTCTGCAATTTCTTTGTATTCAGAGCTTGATTTTATCTTAAAGCTCTTTTACAAGGGTCTCTTCGAAACAGAGGCGAGACACTTAAGGTGATCAAGCTTCAGTCCACGTCAAAGCTAATTTATCAAAGCAACCCCAAAGGCGTGAGTTTAAAAGTTTCGGGCGATTAGCTCAGTTGGGAGAGCATCTCGTTTACACCGAGAGGGTCGGCAGTTCGAG
>CAXIBI010000065.1:0-15234 GCA_964022305.1 uncultured Hyphomicrobiales bacterium
CAAATGGCCATCACCCAATGGGTTTACAAAAAGAACCGATAAAAAAGTTAATCAATTAGAATTGAAAAAACCTCCTTCATTTGTTTGAAGGAGGTTCATAAAATTAAACTTATAAACTGACTAGAGCGAGTTGTGTTTATTTGGATTCATAAAATATACATTTTTAATTAGCATTACGAAGAAGGGAGTGCTCTCTTACAGAGCACGGACATGGCAGCGAGAGCTGCCCGGTGCTTAGCACGGTTGCTTGTGGGCAACCTGAAGCGCAATAAAAAAACACCGCCTCGTCGGAGGGCTTTTCGCTACTTCAGCGAAAAAATAGCCCGTGAGACAGAAAAAAAGCGTTTCATGAATTCATAAAAACGCAACGCGCTCTAGCCAGCTAAAATCTTACCGGTCGAACACGGTTACCAATTTCAAGATCTTCCCCATCATCAGTCCCTGGATCATCAGGCGCTGGCGGCGCTACATAAATCTTTGTTCTCTTCCGGCGTTTACGTTTTGACTTAGTCTTAGAGGGTGCATCATCTTTTGCAGGATCGACTGCCTGCTTTGCAGCAGGCGCAGCAACAGTTTCTTCAACTTCAGCAACTGTCTCTGTTTCAGCTTCTTCACGCTCTAAATCAACATCGCTGTCAAACTCATCTGACTGATGGTCCAGGCCTTCTTGTCCCTTTTCATCATCTTCAGTTTCTTGTCCTTCTCCAGCAACCTCAACCACAGGTGCAACTTCAACAAGCTCAGCCTCATTAACATCATCTGTTTCTGTTGTTTCACTAGAATGAGACACCAATACCATTTCAGAAGACTGATTGTCTGTCTCACTGTCTTCAGTAGAAGAACTCTCTAAACTTTTCGCAGCAGTTAAGCCTTCAGCCGTAACCAAACCTGCAAGAAGTTTCTTTAAAGTATGAGTATCTTCACTGATCACATCATCTTCTGGCGGCACTTTCCATTCAAAACCATCTAACTTATGGCTGATAGGTGAAAGCGGGGCCCACTCATCAGCAACAACACCATCCGCAACCCATTGAGGATCGGGCATTGCCTGAATGCCTCTGGCCAACCATTCACGCACCAAGCCAGTATCACCACTATCAGCGGCTTCAATGCGAGCCATTAGAGTACAAACCCGCTGGGTCGGCCGGCCTCTTACAAGCGGACCTAAAGCTTCACGCGCCATTGCCCAGTCTTGCGCCTCTACTGCAGCTGTTGCAACTGCTAAAGCAGCTTCTTTATGACCAGGCGTTAATCTAGCTAATGACTTAATCCGCTCTAACCTGTCTCTCACACTGTCACCCGGCCGTGCAAACGCACTGACCACAGCTAGCTCTGGATGCGGTGCCAATTTCCAACATTTCCGTAGGACTTTTAAGGCAGGTCCCATATTTCCCTTAGACGCATGAATACGCCCCGCAACAACACTTGCCGGAATGAGAGACGGCGCCAAACGGCTAGCTTCGCTTGCAAAATTTAAAGCCTCATCCATCTGACTGTCTTCAAGCTCAAGAGCCAAAGCTGTTAACAATACAGCCCGTTGGCGTTTAGCCAATTTAGAGTGAACATGTTTTTTATCTGTGGCGACTTTGAGTGTCTCTAACGCTGCACGCCACATACGTTTCTTACACTGGAGATCAAACAAACCAAGCACAGCCCAAGAAAGGTCAGGACGCCTTTGAACAGCCCGCGCTGCATATTGAGCTGCGGCTTCAATTTCATTTTGCTGGAGTGCCAACATATAAAGCCCGCGCAAACCAAACACTTCGGTATCTGACGTTGCCAGCATACTTTCATAAAGCCTGGTCGCTTGTTGAACATCACCTTTTAATTCAGCAGCCTGAGCCCGCAAAATCAAAGTCATCGGATCATTGGGCAAAGTTTTCTTCGCCTGCATCGCATAACGCTGTGCCTGTATGTCATCACCAGCACCAAGCGCAATTAACCCGCTGCTCAAAGCCTCAACGCCTTTTTTCTTCTTTTTTATAGAAAGATAACGTGAGAAAGCCTCCGGCGAACTCATAACCATGCGAAATAATGTCCAAAGGAACATCAATAGAATAAGCAAAGTTATAAACACCAACACCGCTTGCATGATGGTTGGTTGAATTTCACCACCAGGCCATTGAATAATCAGCTTGCCTTCCATATCGGCAATAAGAGACAGCCCATAAGAAAAGCCTGCAATCACCAAAATGTAAAAGAAAATACGAAACATCTTTTGGTCAGTCCTTTAAAAAATCTGTCATCACCCCAAACACATGAAACATCATGATTTAGGGCTTAAAGAATTCAACAATTGATCTTCAAGCTTTTGCATTTCTGTCTCAACAAACAAACGCGCTTCAACTTGTTTAATCCAAGGGTTCATCACCTGCTTAGCATGACCTTGAAGAGAGTTTGCCTCTTTCAAAGCCTCTTCAACGTGCCCCTCTTTAAATTTATGCTCAACACGAGCTAAAATAGCTTCAGCCGTTTCACCCTTCACATCACCAGTACGGCGATATTTAAAGGCCGTGCGTGCCTTGCTCACCAACTGATCCCAGCTTAAATCTTTGTCTGATGTGTCACTCTTCTCCAGCGCCTTAATCGCAAGCCCAGGAAAACTCTTCAATAAAGTCTGCTCATTCGGCACACCAGTTTCACGAAGGCCATCAAAAGAAGAAAGATCGACATCAGTACCAGCAAGTTGCTGCACCGTTTGAAGTTCAGATGAAAACCCATCACCACGATCCATACCGCGCTTCAAATTCGCAAACGCAATCGCCAAAGCACTACGGCGCGCACTCGCCAAAGCTTCTTCTTCACGTTTTGAAAATTGCGCGAGTTTTTCATCCACCTGGGTTAGAGCATCACGTAAAGGCGCGAGTTCATTTCCAAGTTTAAGAGAAGAAACAGAAGTCCCCTTAACATCAGATAAGCTCTGATTTAATGCGCTAACATCATCAACCAGTTTAGATGATTGAGCATCGAGGCTAGCAACTTTCTTGCCCAAAGTTTCAGATTTTAATTTCACACTTTCAATCTGGCTAAGCGTTTCTTGCTCAGCAATCGCTTTGGCAACTTGTTCAACTTCACGGCGCAAATTTTTTCGAAAATCTGTTTTAAGGCTCGCTAATTCACCATTTACACGTTTTTCAATGGAATTTAATTTAGTCGCGATAGCTGTTAGCTTTGCTAGATTATTGTTTTTGTCTGTCCCAGAATTCCCAAGCGCAGAGAGGTCCGTTAAGGTTTTCTCTAATCCCTTAACACGATCATCTAATGAACCTTCACCCGTTGAAACTTCAACTGTTTGTTGAAGCCTAGCTAGTTGATCTTTTAAGTCCTTCTGCTCTGTTTTTAAAGAAACAGTTTCAAACTGTTTTTCTAACCCTGCTAAACGAGTAGCAAGTGTCGAGCTATTTTGGATCTCATCAGATGTTACCAATTGCGGCATAAATTGCTGACCAACCAAAGCCAACACAGCGCCAATAATCGCCGCCATCATTGTTTTGAAAAATGAGCCAGATGATGATTTTTGTTGAGATAAAACAAGCTTGGTAATTTCTTCAGCTGATAAATCTGAAGGTTCCTCAGCTGTCTCTGCTTTTTGATCGCTAGGTTTTCGATCAACATCTTTTGCAGACGAATTGTTATCAGACGCCTTTTTCTCGGCCTCAGTTTTCTGATCTAGAGAAGCAGATTTTTCTAATTCATCAGCAATTTGGTTTTCAGAATTACCTTCACTGACTTTCTCAGCCTTTAAATCAAGTGTTGCAGTCGGCTTTTTAGTTTTATTTTTATTCCGATTTTGATCACGCCTGACCATAGCAAACTCCATACAACAAAAAACTTTTAAGAAAAGCGAATAAATGCATCTCTAAATCCCAATTATAATATCTCGAACATAAATCTTAAAACAAGTATTCACTGAATACTTAGATAAAAATCAAAGCGCAATAAGCTGAAGATATGCAGGACCTAACCCTAAGAGGAAAATAAGGCTCAAATATAAAATATTCGTCACCAAACAAGAATTTATTTCAATTTTTTAAGGCTTAAATTGGAATAAATCGGATGATTTTACGTAAATCTTCGTCAGTATCCATATAAAGGCCCTCTGTTACCACAATTGAACCTAAACCTTAAGAATTGTACGAATAATAAGAAGAGGAAAAATTTTAAGCCTCAGAGTGAAGCTTAATGCAATCAATCAAATGATCCTGCGACGAAAACTTAGATATTTCTATATGAATAGGATTAAAACCATTTCTTTCATTTTCAGGCCCAAACTTTAAAACATCTGCCACAGCTTCAGAGAGACAAAAATGCTGAAGCCTCGACGCTTCCGCCTCTAATCCATGCTTGCCGATCAATTGCTTATAAACCTTAGCTGTGCGCGGTGATAAAAGAACAACAACCTCAATATGTCCAGCAAGCAAATCCCCAAGTATCTCATCTGAAAGATGTTCAGCTTCTCTCATCTGATAGCAAAGAATTTCAACCACCTCATGCTTAAGAGCTAGCTCTCCTTTTTCCAACTCGCTCTTTAAATCAAAAGCCTGAACATCTCCCCTCAAGAGAAAATATTTCATCGGTTCTGGTGTATGTGCTTGGCCGTCAAACTCACGAATGAGGGGCAGTAAATCCGCTCCTCGGCCACCACCAACACGAACATCTTCAAACCCAAAAGATTTCGCTAAATCCCCCGTTGATTCACCAACAGCAAAAAAAGGTAAATGAAAAAGTTGCTCGACATGGGTCTTTTGGGAAATCGCACGAACAGCATTTCGGCTCGTCGCGATCACAGCTCCAATAGAGGGTTGAGAAAGCAAACCTCCAAGGTCTACATCCAGATGCTCAACATCTAACAAAGATTGAATAACCGGCTCATAAACTCTCAAAAGCCCCGCATTTTGCAAAGCATCACAAAATCGCTGGGCATCTTCTTTTGGCCGAGTAATCCATATCTTTTTCAAAAACAACAACTCCTCAAATCAAAGAAACGATCCTTAGATAAAGATATTAATATCCTACTCAACCAGTGAAGCTAAAAATTCTGGGCCCGCTTGCTCAATCAAACACTCCGCAACTTCAACACCAATCCGAGTGGCAGTTTCTAGAGATCCAGTTCTCTCGTGAGAAAAAGCAACAGAGCCATCATGCGCTAATATTTGGCCGCGAAACTTGAAACTATCTCCCTCAATCTCGCCAAGTGCAGCAATTGGTGTTCGGCAAGAGCCATCAAGCTTCCTTAAAAACGCACGCTCCGCAGTAACACAAATCTCAGTATCGCGGTCATTTAAAGCAGCCACTAATGGCTCAACCCGCTCATCACCTGTGCGGCATTCAATACCAATTGCACCTTGAGCCACCGCCGGTAACATCACATCTGTTTCAATCGGTGTTGTCAGCTCATCAGTTAAACCTAACCGCTTCAACCCGGCCACAGCTAGAAAGGTAGCAGCCACTTCACCGCGCTCGAGCTTCTCTAACCGCGTTTGCACAGATCCCCTAAAGGTTACAACATCTAAATCAGGTCGCCTTTTCTTAACCTGAGCCTGACGGCGCAAACTGGAGGTTCCAAGAACAGCGCCTTCAGGCAACTCATCAAGATGCTTTACAGTGCGACTAATAAACCCATCACGCACATCTTCACGAGGTAAATGCGCAGCAATTCGAAGCTCATCAACCAATTGCGTTTGCACATCCTTCATAGAATGAACCGCCAAATCAATAGAACCATCAAGCAGAGCTAGCTCAATCTCCTTGGTAAATAAACCTTTGCCACCAAAATCGCGCAAAGCCTTATCTTGTATGCGGTCCCCTTCAGTAGAAATCACTTTAATCTCAATACTTTCTTCAGCGATATCATGAGCCTCCATTAAACGCCGACGCGTTTCATAAGCTTGCGCTAAAGCAAGAGGACTACCACGTGTGCCGATCTTCAAATTCGTCATGAGATTAAAATCACTCCTTAAATAAAACTGGCGGGGCATCCCGCTAAAGCACTCTTCTAGCACACCCCACTATAAAAATAGAACACCCAATTTCTCAGATTAGATGCATATTTAACCAAGCTTAGCTTGTTTTTTGCCTTTTTAATAAAAAGGACAGCTCAATTGACAAAAAAAAACTTGCTCTTCAGCAATTGAATGATATTTCAAGATCATGAGCAGTCATCCGATTAAAATTCTTGGCATAGAAACAAGTTGCGACGAAACCGCGGCAAGCATCATCTTGCGCCATCCAGATGGATCTGGAGAGATCCTCTCAAATATCGTGCGCACCCAACTTAAAGAACATGAAGAATTTGGCGGCGTAGTCCCTGAAATTGCCGCAAGGGCTCATTGTGAACTCTTAGACAAAATCATCAAAACAGCTATGAACGAGGCCAACTGTGAGTTTAAAGACTTAGATGGCATAGGCGCTTCCCAAGGGCCTGGTCTCATCGGTGGTCTCTTGGTTGGGAGTATGACAGCAAAAGCCATAGCCCAAACACACGAACTCCCTTACATCGCCGTCAATCACCTTGCAGGTCACGCCCTCACTGTTGGCTTAACGAACAATATTCGCCCTCCTTACCTACTTTTGCTGGTCTCAGGTGGGCACACCCAATTACTCTGGATCGAAGATGTAAACCAATACACACGCATAGGCAGCACCATAGACGACGCCTTAGGTGAAGCTTTTGACAAAACGGCAAAATTATTAGGGCTAGGCTATCCGGGCGGACCAGAAGTAGAAAAATGGGCATCAGGCGGTGATGAAAACCGTTTTAAACTTCCGTCGCCTTTAAAGGGACGCAAAGAGCCTAATTTTTCTTTCTCCGGTCTAAAAACTGCATTGAGACAACAAGCACAAAAATTAGAACCTCTAGAGACACAAGACATCCACGACCTTTGTGCATCATTTCAAAAAGCGCTGATCTCTTCTGTGATGGATCGGATTAAAATGGCACTTCTTCAATTGGAAGAAAAATTTCCAAAAGAAGGACCAAGAAATTTTGTTGTAGCGGGCGGTGTTGCCGCAAACCAAAAATTAAAAACTGAGCTTGAAACATTCAGTCAAACACACAGTCTAACACTAACCGTCCCGCCTCCAGCCCTTTGCACAGATAACGCAGCTATGATTGCCTGGGCAGCAGCTGAACAAATAGCACAAGGGCAAAATGATCCCTTAAACACAGCCGTTCGTTCAAGATGGCCACTTGATGAAAAAGCGGCTCCAATTCTCGGATCTGGCAAAGCTGGAACAAAAGCCTAAACTTAAGTACTTTTAAAACTTACCCATCAATGTTGTTTCTCAATTAAAGGAAACCAAAATGACGAACTTTAAAAATATTGGCGTTTTAGGAGGCGGTGCTTGGGGCACGGCGCTCGCACAATCGGCATGTTTGGCAGGCTGCAATGTCACCCTTTGGGCAAGAGAAGAAACAACAGTCACTGATATCAATACAAAACATATCAACACTACATTTTTAAAAGACGTCAAACTAGACAACAATTTAAAAGCCACAACGGACCTTGCCGAAATGGCAAAAAAGGATGCTATTTTAGTTGTCACTCCAGCTCAGTTCGTCCGCTCTGTTTTATCGGATTTATCTCCCTTTATTCAAAACTCAACCGCACCTTTGATCATTTGCGCAAAAGGCATTGAGCAATCAAGCTCAAAACTTATGACAGATGTTTTACAAGAAACTCTGCCAAATGCCACACCTGCCATATTATCAGGACCAAGCTTCGCCATTGATGTCGCAAAAGGCCTACCTACTGCCGTCACCTTAGCTGCCGAAGATAAAGAATTGGGCAAATCACTTGCCAATGCCTTAAGCCATAAAGCTCTGCGTCCTTATTGGAGTGATGATTTAATCGGTGTGCAAATTGGTGGTGCCATTAAAAATGTTCTTGCTATTGCTGCTGGCATTGTTATGGGCAAAAATTTAGGTGCCAGTGCTCACGCTAGTTTAATCTCAAGAGGGTTCGCAGAACTCTCTCGCTTCGGAGAAAGCTATGGTGCAAAAGGAGAGACAATGATGGGTCTCTCAGGCCTTGGTGATCTCGTCCTCACTTGCTCTAGCCCACAATCAAGAAACATGTCGCTCGGCATTGAACTTGGCAAAGGCAAAACCCTCGATGAAATTTTAGCAAGTCGCAATTCTGTGAGTGAAGGTGTCTACACAGCTTCAGCTGTTGTAGAAATTTGCAAAGATAAAGGTATAGAGATGCCCATCTCAGAAGCAGTTGAAGCCATCGTGACAAATAAGAAAACAGTCAACGAAGCGATAGAAACCCTTCTCTCTCGTCCTTTAAAGGCTGAGAATTAATCTCAAACCTTAAAATTCTAGCTAATGCGCTTTACAATTTAATTTGCATTACGAAGAAGGAAGTGCTCTCTCAGAGCACGAACATGGCAGCACGAGCTGCCCGGCGCTTAGCGCCGCCCGTCGGAGGGCTTTTCGCTACTTCAGCGAAAAAATTGCCCGTGAGACAGAAAAAACAAATCAAAAAATTCACTTATTTTTAAGGATTTCTGGCTTTTTTACCCCTATATCAGCGATTTTAGCCCCTCAATTAAGCTGTATCCCTTTGTAAAAACAAATAAATTTAAAAAAATGCGGCATCGCAGCATTTTTTACTTGCAATGCTGCGATGCAGCGTATATACATAATGCAGACGCAGCAAATTACAGGGTTAACCCCTCCCCATTATTAAGGACTGATAAAATGGCTAAATTACAAACACCAGATTTCACAAAAGCTTTCGAAAACCTATTCGCTTCAGCTGACACAACAGCATTTAACGATGTTTTCAAAAACGCAGCTGAGTTCAACAGCAAAATCAGCGACATTGCTATCAAAGCAGCTGAAAAAAATGCTGAACTAAGCCAAGCTTGGACAAAAGAAACACTAAACAAATTGGAAACTGTTACAAAACCTCAAACAGATCCAAAAGAATACGCTCAAGTGATCACTGACTTTACAACAGCTCAAGCTAAAGCAACTCCAGAACACATCACAGCTTTTGCTGAAGTAGCTAAAAAAGCTCAAATGGACACAATTGAACTTCTACTATCAGCTGGTCAAGAAGCTCAAACAAAAGCAACTACAGCTGCTAAGAAAACAACAAGAAAAGCTTCATAAATTTTTTTAATCTTTTCTTTCTCTTCCCTTCCCAGAGAAAACTTTAAATGGGCACTTCAGAAAATGAAGTGTCCATTTTTTCTTTGTTGCACCAAAAGCCAACCTCTGCCAGAGTGTGCGCTGATGCTGCACTGCAACAAAATATGTGGTATCATATTATATAAATGATCTAAAACCAGACGACCCGGAGTTACGCATGACAACTGAAAACGAAACCATCCTCATCAAACGTTATGCAAGCCGCCGTCTATACAACACAATGATAAGTGATTACGTCACCTTAGAAGAAATCGCTCAATATATTCGTGATGGCCAAGATGTAAAAATTGTCGACAGAAAAACCGGCGATGATCTAACAAGACAATATCTCATGCAAATCATCACAGATTATGAAAGCCGTGGTGAAAACGTACTTCCGATAAATGTACTCACCGATATTGTCCGCTCTTATAATGATCAGGCTCAAACACTCATTCCTGATTTTCTCTCAAAATCATTTGAAGTTTTAAAACAACAACAACAAGAAGTCCTCTCCAACTTCTCCCAAAATATTCCAGGCAGTCTTAATCCATTAAGCAACATGCCGAATATGGAAGGCTTGGAACAATGGCAAAAAATGCAAGCTGACTTTCTCAATCAAATGATGTCGCCCATCGCTACAAGCATGGGCACCAGTATGGCGAACACAAGAGAGCAAGAAGAAGAAACAAGCGAAGAAGAACCAAAAGCTGAGGCAAAAAAAACAACAAAGCGCAAAGCTGCTAAAAAACAAACCTCAGAAAAGGACGAAGACATTGAGGCCATGAAAAAACAATTGGCTGAGTTACAATCCAAATTACAAAATATGTAAAAACAAAAAGGGTCTTAAGCAAACTTAAGACCCTTTTTTCTTCTTTTTATTAAAGCTTCAAATAACTATGGTTCTTAATGTCTCTATATTAAAAATAAAGAGACCCCATCAGACTTGCCCCTGCAATCATAGCGAATAAGCCAAACAAGCTATAAGTTTTCTCTGAAAATTTAAGCCTCATAAAAAAGCCAAGAAATTGTCGCCTGAAAGCAAGAAGAAGCACACCTTCAACAAGCATCGCCCAGCCTAAAAACGAAACAAATCCACTCATAAAGCTAGACCAATCATTATGAAGCCTAACAACCACGACACCGAGAGCAAAAACTAAGATAGCTCCGATATAACCAAGGGCCGGATTTTCATAAAATTCTTCAAGCATGGCATGATATTCATCTCCGTCCAGAAACAAACCAATACCAGCAGCTAAGAGATACAGACCGAACATCAGGGCAAGAAAATCAGTTAAAGAAAGAGAACTAAACATAATAACCACCTCCCTTTAAAACTCGGTTTGCATGAAAAATAAGCCAATCTCAGCAAACCAAATTAAGTGCATAGAGAACCAATCCCTATTCCTTATATATAAGATCAAATCTCATTTTTTTAAGATCTGAAAATACGATTTTACCACAAATCGGTCTTGCATATTCCAACAAATCATAAGTTTAGAATTATTCTAAATAATTATTTTTTGCCAGCAACCGGGTGGTCTATATTTTCTAAATCTACCAAATCCCAAGCCTGACCTTTATTGCGATATATTCGTTTTTTTAATCTTGGGTAATCAGCAACATCATGATCCAATCTCTGACCAACAACGATGGCTTTTAAGGGCCCGCTCCCAACATTGACCAAATGATGAGCCTCTCCACCAGCCGGGTATCCAATAAAATCACCAGCACCTACAGCAATCGTATTCTCGCCAATATAAGCTGTAGCTGATCCTTCTAAAATATAAACACACTCATCCTCAAAATAATGCTTGTGATGCTCCGTTGAAGAAGACCCGACAGGCACTTCAATGATATGAAACCCGAGGCCAGTAAGGCCCGTTAAATCCCCCAAGGACTTATTAACGCGTTTTGCATTTTCATTTAAAAAATGCGTCTTTTCTAACCCCGCCAACTCATCAATTTCTGATTTAGATATGATGTATTTATCTGTTTTTACCTCTTTTTTTGTCATCAACCGAACCTCACACGTAATAAGTAACTGCCCATAAAAAAAGTGGACACCTTAACTTCTAAAGTGCCCACTTCAAAAAACGAATATTGTTGAAATTCTCAACCCAGTGCCTTCTTCAACAACCGGTTTCGAATTTCATCCAATTGTTCAAAATTCGTATAGCGAATACGCAGCTCACCGTTTTCACCAGAACCTAACTTCACTTGAACCTTAAGGCCAAGCGAGTCGGTCAATTCTTTTTCAAATGCTTTTGTATCCGCATCTTTTTCACGGCCCTTTTTCGCCTTACCAGCTGAACCTTCAAGTCCTGTCTGCACAAGCGCTTCAACATCACGAACACTCAAGCCTTTAGAGATAATCTCTTTCACATAGTCTGCAGCATTTTCAACACCAACGAGGCACCGCGCATGACCAGCTGAAATATCACCATTACGCACATAGGCTTGAATATCCTCAGGCAATTTTAAAAGCCGAAGCATGTTGGCCACATGCGAGCGAGACTTACCAATCACACTAGAGAGCTCATCTTGCGTATAGCTAAACCGATCAACCAATTCTTGATAACCAAGCGCTTCTTCAACAGCGTTCAGATCAGCCCGTTGCACATTTTCAATAATCGCAATTTCAAGCAATTGGCGATCCGTTAGATCACGCACCACAACCGGAATTTCAGCTAGCTCAGCTTTTTGCGATGCCCGCCACCGGCGCTCACCAGCAACAATTTCAAACCCACCTTCTAAGCCATTTGATGGCCGCACGATAAGAGGTTGCACAAGCCCTTTGGTGCGAATGGAATTTGCCAGATCATCCAAATCCTCATCAACAAAATCTTTCCGAGGGTTGAGATGAGAAGGACGAACTTGTTCAATAGGAACAACCCGGTGCTCACCTTCAGCAGGCAAAGTCGTTCCCTCAGATGGAGCCACATCTCCAATCAAAGACGCAATACCACGTCCCAATCTATTCTTTTGTGCATTTGCAGACATAAAAACCTCTGCCTTTCTTTTTATTCTTTTAAATCAGTCACTTAAGTGACATAAGCTCATAATTTCCCGTAGTCTTAAGCAGCCATATATTTCTTCTCGCGCTCAATAATCTCAGACGCTAATTTAATATAAGAATGCGCCCCCGATGATTTGTGATCATAAAGCAAAATTGGCTGACCAAAACTCGGCGCTTCCGCAATGCGAATATTGCGCGGGATCACTGAGTTATAAACTTTGTCGCCAAAGAAATTCCGCACTTCACTCGCAACCTCATTTGAAAGATTAGTACGCCCGTCATGCATGGTAAGAACCACACCTTGAATATAAAGCTCAGGGT
Organism: uncultured Hyphomicrobiales bacterium; assembly: GCA_964022305.1. GTDB lineage: Bacteria > Pseudomonadota > Alphaproteobacteria > Rhizobiales > HXMU1428-3 > HXMU1428-3. Next base: position 12,480 of record CAXIBI010000065.1, read on the forward strand.
TCACAGCTGCGCGCACTTCTTCAATTGAATTGGCCAGTTGCACAATTCCCTCAAGCGCAAAGAACTCACATTGCACCGGCACAAGAATAGATTGCGCTGCTGCCATCGAGTTAATGGTGAGAATGTTCAAACTAGGCGGGCAATCAATGAGAACATAGCTAATGCGCTCTTCTTTCACCTTGGCTGCTTCTGAAATTTGCAATCTCGAAATCGCCTCACGCAAACGAAATGCCCGGTCAGGAACACCAGAAAGTTCCGCTTCCAAACCAGCTAAATCCTGCGTTGAAGGAACAACAGAAAGGTTAGGCACCCGTGTCTGCACACAAGCTTGTGTTAAGAGCGCCTCTCGGCGCAACACATCACTAATAGATATAGAGCGTTGATCTTCATCTACGCCTAGTCCAGTGCTCGCATTACCTTGCGGATCAAGATCAATAATGATGACCCGCTCACCAACAGCGGCAAGCGCGGTTCCTAAATTAATCGCTGTGGTCGTTTTGCCAACACCGCCTTTTTGGTTGGCCAATGCCATAACCCGCACATTCTGCGGCTCATTAGCTGGTGAAGAGATCTGTCCGTTCACCGGAATTCTCCTTTAATAAGGCCGCGACACGTATTTCGCAAAACAAAAGTTACGACCTCGGTTTAATATCATTAAGTTTCACTATGCGCCCCAAAGGATCGGTCAAACTCTCAAAAGTCTCATGATGAAAGTGCCAATCCTGTGATGCCTCTTCAATCTCCGCATTTGTGCCTTTTCCTTTAAGAAAGATGCCTTTTGCACCCGTTTCAAAAAGAGCCTGTCCAAAAGTCAAAAGAGTATTGAGAGGTTTGAGGGCTCGCGCAGTCACAACATCGATAGAAGAGATGGTACTCTCAATTGCAAAAACTTCAATTCTACAATTATGAATTTCCACATGCGCGCCGGTTTGCCTGGCAACATCCTTTAAAAACGAGCACTTACGAGAATTGGATTCAACCAGATGAACACAAGAACCGTGTCTCTCCATGAGTAAAATGCCAAGAACCAGGCCAGGAAAGCCCCCACCAGCCCCCATATCGACTATTATTTTCGCCTCATTGAGATGTTTGAGCAGCTGCGCACTGTCCGCAAAATGCCGATGCCAAACCTCAGATAAGGTATTTGGCGCCACTAAATTCTGCGCTTTCTGCCACTTTATAAGAAGAGTTTCATAAAGTTTTAACCGCTCAACTGTTTCACGTGAAACACCAAATGCCTCTTGAAACTCCTCAGACCCCGAAATAATCACTAGCCGCTAACATCCTTAAAATTTTCAAACTTAATTTCCAAAAACGCTATATAACATATTAAGGCAACATGTGAAGTTTAAGTGCCTTTGCTAGTAATCTGCAGCTAAAACTTAGAGTTAAAGAATTTTAGGTAAGTACGAATATATCGATGTCAAAAATCACAAAAGAAAATTTAAAAACTCTGCTTTTTATAATTGGGTTAATTTCAAGTTTGTATCTATTAATTAATTGGTATGTGCCAATGTTGTTACCTTGGATACAAACTCCTATTTTTCACATTCCCAAAATTTTTGAAGTTCTTTTGTTTCTCTTCGGTTCTGTCTTTTTAATCGGAATTTTTATTTTAATCATTAGCCTTGCAGCAGAAAAACGCAGACCTTTAAGTGCTAATAAAGTTATGTTGAAAGATTTTTTGAAATTTACCTTAACAGCTGAAGATTCCATAGCACCAAACATATCTCACGACCAAAGACAAAAGGTGATTCAATTAGTAAAAAATCAATTAGACTCAGGCATCGTATCACAATCTTTTGTTGTTATTGATGAAGGTGAAGAATCAGCTCAGATTTGTCTCTTACTTACAGAAAAAATAAAAGATGTGAGACAAGAATGGAGCAGTGAGATTTGTGATGGCAATTGGATTTTGAAGCCTAATAAGCTCTACAAATTATACCAACTAGAAAGTAATTTATCGGCTGTTAAAATTATGTGGGATTAAAAATTAGAAACCAAGCCGAGCTTTATTTTCTTTAAAAAAATAAATTAGAAAACGAAAAAAGTCTCCACTCGACCATGTGCGGCCTCATAAAACATCGCATCTGAAAAACCAATGTTTCACGTGAATCATAGGTGGATCTAGAGCCTAATCCCTAACTCTAAGCTGATTGTTTATCAGAACCTCGAACCGCTTTCCCAGCCCGCTTCAAGTGAGCCAGAACCAGCATAAGCGCAGCCGGCGTCATCCCATCAATGCGACCGGCTTGAGCCAATGTCTCAGGAGCATGTTTTTCAAGCTTCGTTCGAAGTTCCGTTGACAGCCCAGAAATGCCTTCATAGGAGAAACCAGATGGAATAGAGAGTGCCTCATCTCGGCGCAGCGCTGCAATATCCGCCTCTTGTCGCTCTAAATAAACCGCATAGCGTGCCTCTATGATGACTTGCCCGATCGTATCTTGATCTAATTCAGCAATCTCAGGCCAAATCTTGGCTAAATCATCAATTGAAACATCTTTATAAGAAAGCAATTCAAAAGCAGAACGATGTCGCCCATCTTTCTTGATCGAAATACCATGAGTTTCCGCTTCATTCGGCGTTAAACTCAAGGATTTTAGAACCTCAATACCTTTTGCAATATGCGCTTGTTTCACGTGAAACAACGCTGACCGCTCATCACTAACAAGCCCAAAATCTATTCCCAAAGACGTTAAACGCTGATCCGCATTGTCTGAGCGCAATCTAAGACGATATTCAGCACGTGAAGTAA
>CAXIBI010000066.1:0-15146 GCA_964022305.1 uncultured Hyphomicrobiales bacterium
GGCTTTTTGAGGCGGCGGATGATGTCTGTATCTTCCATGATGGGGAAAAGCGGATAGCCGCCGCAGTCATCATATGTTGTTTTAGAAATAAGCAGCCCTTGATCGCCATAAGGGAGCGAGAAAAGCGCGCAACGAAGTGCGACAATTTTTGTCATCAAAGCAGGAGCTAGGCCTTTGTCTTTGAGTGAGAATTTAAAGGCAGCGGCTTGTTGGGACCCACTGTTATCTTGTTCTTTGATGAATTTCGTGACTTCACTGTGCCAGCCCTCTTCAAGCTCAGTATCTGAGTGGAGGAACAGCATCCAGTTGTTTTTGGCCTCGATTGCGCCTCGGCTTAATTGAGGGCCACGGCCTTTTTGATCTGCTTTGATGATTTTTGCGCCGCACTCATCAGCTATTTTTATTGTTTCATCTGTTGAACCACCATCTACGATGATCACTTCATTGATCACGCCCTCAAGCAATGCGGGCATTAAAGAGGCAAATGTGGCTGGGAGCTCCTTGCCGGAATTTAGGGTCGGTATGATGATTGATAGCATGGGCGATAAAGTATCTATTGTTATTGGTTTGGGCAAGGGGTTTTGGGAGTGAGCCTTTGTTGTTTCGTTGTTTATGATAAAGAAATGTTCTTGATATGTTCTTTTTTAAAGTTTAAGGTGTTTTTGTTACAAATTGATTATTAGGCCTGAAAAAAGTGAATAAAAAATCAAACTTAATTGATCCTAATCGCACTCGAGGGAGAGGTGCTTCTAGCAATGAGGTGGGGCGCTTTGAAGCGTTTAGCTCTGAGTTATCAGATGATGGTTGGGATAGTTTGTCTGATTTAGAGCCGTTTAAAACGGAAGTGCGTCATGAAAAAAGCACGGCGATCATAACGCGCAATCAATCACCTGATATTCCTTTTGATCGCTCAATTAATCCGTACCGGGGGTGTGAGCATGGATGTTCTTATTGTTATGCACGGCCAACCCATTCTTATTGGGGCTTGTCGCCGGGGCTTGATTTTGAAACCAAGCTTATGGCGCGTGTAAATGCGGCTGAATTATTAACAGCGGAGTTGGCGAAACCTTCTTATTTATCAAAGCCGATTTCTGCCATTGCGCTGGGGGCGAATACGGACCCTTACCAACCGATTGAGCGGGACTATAAAATTACACGGCAGATTTTAGAGGTGCTGCTTAAGGCCAAGCATCCTTTGACGATTGTGACGAAGTCAGCTTTGGTGCTCAGGGATTTGGACTTGCTGGAAGAATTGGCGAGAGAGCAATTGGTGCAGGTTGCGCTTTCAATTACCACTTTGGATAAAACGCTCGCGCGGCAGATGGAGCCGCGGGCCAGTGCGCCCTATTTGCGTTTAAAGGCTTTGGGCGAGCTTAATAAAGCAGGGGTGCCGACGATGGTGATGATGGCTCCGATGATCCCTTCCTTGAATGACCATGAGTTAGAGGGGATCATGGAGGCTGTATTAGAGCGAGGGTGCTCTCATGGGTCTTATGTTTTGCTTCGGTTGCCGCATGAAATTAAAGAGCTTTTTCGTGAGTGGTTGCACCGAGAAGTGCCAGACAGAGCATCCCGTGTGATCTCACTCGTGCAGTCTATGAGGGGTGGTCAAGATTACCGCGCTGAATTTGGTTCGCGGATGCGGGGTGAGGGTGTGTTTGCTGATTTGCTTGCTCATCGATTTAAGCTGGCTGTTAAACGGCTTGGGTTTAACCAAGAGAGGGTTGATCTCAGGACCGATTTATTTATCCCGCCGGTTCCTAAAGGTGGGCAGATGAGATTGTTTTGAAGACGTTCAGTTTTCATGATATTGGCTTGGTTTGATATTTTAAACGTGGGCAAAATGGCAAAAAAAGAACAAAAAAACTCTTCCTTAGCTTCTCAGAGTGAGGGGCCTGATTTTCAGTTTGAGCAAGAGGCGATGGCCAAATTTGGTGGCTGTGTGGCAGGCACTGATGAAGCGGGCCGTGGGCCGTGGGCAGGGCCGGTTGTGGCGGGTGCTGTTATACTCAACCCTAATGATATCCCACCTGGATTGAACGACAGTAAAAAACTCAGTGAAGCGAAACGTGATGCGCTATTTGATGTGATCAGTGAGATGGCGCAAGATGAGCGGCTTTATATTGGAGTTGGGATTGCTGATGTTGAGCGCATAGACCGGGATAATATTTTAAAAGCTTCCCTTTGGGCTATGGGAGAGGCGGTCTCTCAGCTTACCGTTCAACCGCGCTCTGTGTTGGTGGATGGCAATAAGTTGCCTGAGCTTCCTATGCCTGGCCTTGCTTTAGTGAAGGGGGATGGGCGCTCTTTATCAATCGCGGCGGCTTCTATTGTTGCTAAGGTGACGCGTGATCGGATGATGGTTGAGCTCGGAGAGCAATTTCCAGCCTATAAATGGGCCTCGAATAAAGGTTATGGAACCAAGGACCACCAACTTGCATTGGCTGAACATGGGGTGACGGAACATCACCGGCGGTCTTTTAAGCCGATTAGAGCTTTGCTCTAATCTCTCTTTTTTCTCTCACGCGCTATTCCGCCGCTTAGGCGGCGGGCACTCCGAGAGGCGGTGCTAGGCACCGGGCTTCGCGAAGCGCTTCGCCATGTCCCATTGCCCTGGTCCGGTTACTAATGGGCAACTGAAGAGCCAAAAAAGGGCAATGCTCCTTCTTCGTACAGTTATGTTTGTGCTTTAGATGCTTAGTATGGAATGGAAAGGCGTTACTTTCTCTTCGTGCGACTGCTTGCTTAATTTATAATAGCCTAATATGGAAAGTGAGATAGTTTTGGGTGAGACGAGTTTTTAGGAATTATTAGCATTATTCGTCTAAACTTAGAGATTATATTTAGTCATCCTTAACTTTTGGAGACGCTCATGAGTGTATCTCTTGCAACATCAGCAGTGGCAACACAGCAAGCGCAAACGCAATTAGCAGTAGCTGCTAAAATTGCCAAATTTAATGCGGCTTCTGAGCGCTCTGTAGTTGATTTAGTCAATGCGGCGCAAGCAAATTTAGAAGCAGTGACAAGTTCGGCTGGTCCGGGTAAAGGTGGGCAGATTGATATATCTGTCTAAGTTATTTTCGAATTTAGATATTTGAGATTTATAAGCGGGTCTGAAACATTGATAAAAGTTTCAGACCCATTTTTGTTGGCGCTTCAGTTGCCCACAAGCAACCGCGCTTTTTTAGTTGCGCTTCAGGTTACCTACAAGTAACCGCGTATTCCTAAAATGGTGCCGACTTGTAGGCGAAACGTTTTAGCGGCTTAGCATGTTTTTGATGAGACCAAGAATGACCATTGCAGCGCCGCCGCCAACGCCGCCACTGGCGACTTGAGTTAAGATGCCTTGAAGGTCCATTGTGCCTGCAGCTCCGAGTAATCCGGGTAATAGTTGGCTTGCAACACCACCGCCAAGAATACCAGCGATTGAGTTTCCTAATGCGCCAAGACTTGCATTTTTTAAAACGCCACCAGCGACATTACCGCCAACAGCACCACTGATTAAATTGATTATAAGTGGTAAATAAGCTTCCATTATTCCCTCCCTTTGGAAATGTTATATGCGAGTAATGATAAATGACTTTTGCAATTGTTGCACTAAAATTAGGTGCTTGGATGCGCACTTTCGATTTAATTTCTTAACAATATTGGTTAACTTGTTGTTTTAATTATTTCTTTCTTTTTTAACTGTGTGGCATAAGGGTGGGATGAACTATCAGGTGTGGATTTTCATTTCGAGAACATAGCTTAGGGTGATATAGAAGCCTTTATTCAATAAACTTCTTAAAAGGGGTATGAGAGTTAAATGCAGGATCATGCACAATTGGACGCCGTTCTTGAAAAATTGGATCAAGAGAGAGAGGCTGCTTTAAAGCGTTTGTTTTCTTTTATGGCGATTGAGAGTATTTCCACTGATCCTGCTTATGAAGATAGTTGTTTGTGTGCAGCTGAGCTTGCATCTAAATATTTAGAAGAGGCAGGTTTTACAAGTGAAGTTGCGCCGACCACTGGGCATCCGATGGTTGTTGCGAAATATAAATCCAAAGAAAATCCTAAGGCGCCTCATATTCTTTTTTATGGTCATTATGATGTGCAGCCTGTGGACCCGATTGAAGAATGGACACGGCCTCCTTTTGAGGCTGCAATTATTGAAGATCCGAATAATGGTCCGGTTATTCATGGGCGTGGATCTTCAGATGATAAGGGGCAACTTCTGACCTTTATTGAGGCGGCGCGGGCGTGGTTTGAAGTCACCGGTGATATTCCGCTGAACATAACGGTATTGCTTGAGGGCGAGGAGGAATGTGGTAGCCCTTCACTTGATGGCTTTTTGGCTGAACGGGCGCAAGATATTCGGGCTGATTTTGCTCTTATTTGCGATACGCTTCAATGGGATAAGGATACGCCAGCTATTACATCAATGCTGCGCGGGCTTGCTGGATTTGAGATCTCTATTGAAGGGCCGAACCGGGATTTACATTCTGGGATGTATGGTGGTCCGGCTTTAAATCCACTTCGAGCGATGTCAAAGGCGATTTCATCTCTTTATGATGATGAGGGACGTGTGATGGTGCCTGGCTTTTATGACGGTGTTATAGAGCCGGACCCTGAAATGACAGAGCAGTGGAAGACACAAGGTTTTAATGAAGCTGAGTTTTTAACTGATATCGGTTTGAATTCTTCTCATGGTGAAAGCGGTTATCATGTGCTTGAGCAATTGTGGTGCCGCCCAACAGTTGAGATTAATGGTTTATGGGGGGGCTATATTGGCCCTGGGCAAAAAACGGTGATCCCCTCTGAGGCGCATGCCAAATTAACTTGCCGCTTGGTGGCTGGCCAAGACCCGGCAAATGTTATTGGTTCTTTGCAAGATCATTTGCGCGCTCAATTTGATGAAGATGTTAAGGTGACCTTTAGTGAGGCTGATGGTGCGCCAGCGGTGGCTTTTGATCTCAGTTTGCCGCAAATGGCGGTTGCTCGGGCTGCGCTTCAAGATGAATTTCAAAAAACGCCCGTGATGCTTGGCTGTGGGGGCTCTATTCCGATTGTTGAGGCGTTTATGGAACGCTTACAAATGGACTGTTTACTTGTGGGGTATGGCCTTAATGATGATTGCATACATGCACCAGATGAGAAATATAATTTATCCAGTTTTCAAAAGGGGGCTCGGAGTTTTGCTAGGATGATTGCTGGTTTTTCTGCCTTAAACTGAAAAACAAAGTAAAGTTATATGGTTAAGGGCACAACTTTAAGTAAAACTTTCGTTTTTTGTTCTTAGGTTTTTCAAAATTTCATAAGATTTTGGAGAATTTAAGCGTATTGCGTGTAGACGTGGTTGGCTAATTGTGTAGGATGCGCTCCAATTCACAAGTGATGTATTCAAAAAATTGAATAAAGAAAAAGGACTTCAGATATGACCGCTGTGCAAAATCTTTTAGCGGGAAAACGCGGCTTGGTAATGGGCGTTGCTAATAATCGCTCTATTGCTTGGGGTATTGCTAAGGCTGCGCGTGAACAGGGAGCTGAGCTTGCTTTTACATATCAAGGGGATGCGTTGAAAAAACGTGTTGAGCCTTTGGCTGAAAGCCTTGGGTCTAACCTTGTGCTTCCTTGCGATGTAACCGATGCATCGTCAATTGATGCAACCTTTGATGCGATTAAAGACGCTTGGGGTTCAATTGATTTTGTGGTTCATGCTGTTGCCTTTTCTGACAAAAATGAACTCGATGGCCGTTATGTTGATACGAGCCCGGAAAATTTCCAGAATTCTTTGAATATTTCTTGCTATTCATTCACAGCAGTGGCGCAACGCGCTGAGAAATTGATGAATGAGGGCGGCTCATTGCTTACCCTTTCCTATTATGGAGCTGAGAAAGTTATGCCGCATTATAATGTGATGGGTGTAGCTAAAGCTGCTTTGGAAGCCAGTGTGCGCTATTTGGCTGCTGATTTGGGCAAAGATGGCATTCGTGTAAATGGTGTTTCTGCTGGGCCAATTAAAACATTGGCAGCTGCCGGCATTAGTGATTTTCGCTATATTTTGAAATGGAATGAGTATAACTCACCGCTTCGCCGTACAGTCACCATTGAAGATGTGGGCAATGCAAGTGTTTATCTCTTGTCTGATTTTAGCCGTGGTGTAACCGGTGAGATACATCATGTAGACAGCGGATATCATATAGTAGGCATGAAAAATGAAGATGCGCCTGATATCTCTGTGAGTTAACAGGGACAAACTGCAATCAGCTTATTTAATTGTTATAAAGCCTTTTTTGCAGATGTATTGGGTATCTTCTCTGTACTAGAGTGTACGTTCGGGGATGAAACTTGAACTTTTGTGGTTCAAGCTTCTGCGTTTATGGTCAGAGCTTTTGTTTGTTGGATTGGGCGTTCTTATGTCTGTTTTTAATTTTGTGTCTTTAAAAAAAATCTTTGTATTTTTCCTTTTTGCTTCGATGACAGGTTTTTTGGCCGGTTGTGCGAGTAGTGATACGGGACCACTTAATGTTGATAGCCTTGGGGCAACCGGTGGCATTTCTTCTAAAGTTGTTCGTCGTGGTCAACGAGTTGAAATCGGCAAGTTCTTACATTGGAATGGAAACTGCTGGGCACAAACAATTCCTAACATTAAAATTGTAAAACGTCCGAAATATGGTTCTGTTTCAGTGAGCCGGGGGAATATGGAAATTCCATCGACTGATTGTAAAGGTATTCCGATTAAGGGTTCTAAATTAACCTATCGCGCAAGACGCAAGGGTAATGATGAGTTTTCTTATCGTGTGACTTCTGGTCCGCGTGCTGGTATCCACACAGTTACTATCACTGTGAAATAATTTCACTTGATGACGCTCCACTTTTCTGAAAATTCGGTTAGTCAATCTGTCTCGCCATCACTATTGTATGTCTTAAGGCATGGAGAGACGGATTGGAATGTAGAGAAGCGTTTGCAGGGGCGTACTGACACGTCGCTCAATGAACAAGGGCGAAGGCAAGCCAGGCGGCATGGTGATGCACTTGCTCAGGTTTTAAGTTCCACATCTCAAACAAAAGACTTAAAAAATGAATTGGCTGAATGGCATTTTGTTTCTAGCCCGTTAAAACGATGCCGAGAGACTATGGAGATTGTGCTTGATCGTTTGGGGCATTCATCTCATTCCTTTTCTGTTGATGATCGTTTAATCGAGATTTCTTTTGGTGAATGGGAAGGGCAGCGCTGGGAAGATTTGTATATGAGTGAGCCTGAGTTGGTGAAGGCGCGTTTTGAGAACCCTTGGGTGGACTGTGCGCCTGGAGCAGAAACTTACACTGACTTGGAAAAACGTGTGCTTGATTGGTATGCTTGCCTGCCAGCTAAAACAATTGCTGTTACCCATTCTGGCCCTTCTCGGATTTTACGCCGCTCTGTTAGTCAGATGCCGAAAGAACAGGTTTTAGATTTACAAAGTCCGCAAGACAGGTTCATCAAAATTAGTGGCAATCGCTTTGAATGGATTTAAGCCTTGGGCTTAGTTAACTTCGGCGCATAAGTTTTTTATTTGAAAATTGACCTTATTTGATTTCATTTCTATAACTGGGTGATCGTTTCTTGATTAAAGTACGCTTTCATCTTTAATTTGGCATTTGCCATTCTCTCATTACGACTTGGAAATATTTAATGTCTCATAACAGTTTTGGTCATCTTTTTCGGATTACGACATGGGGAGAATCTCATGGTCCGGCTATTGGGTGTGTTGTTGATGGTTGCCCGTCAAACATTCCTATCACGGCTGAAGAGTTGCAAGTGTTTCTTGATAAGCGCAAGCCTGGTCAATCTCGGTTTACGACACAGCGCCGTGAACCGGATGAGGTGAAGATCCTTTCTGGTGTGTTTGAAAATGATGAGGGCGAGCAAGTGACAACTGGCACGCCGATTTCTTTGATGATTGAAAATACAGATCAGCGCTCAAAAGATTATGGTGATATAAAAGATAAGTATCGCCCAGGCCATGCAGATTATACCTATATCGAGAAATATGGCATTCGTGATTATCGCGGTGGTGGTCGCTCTAGCGCGCGTGAAACGGCGATGCGTGTGGCGGCAGGTGGGCTTGCTCGCAAAGTCGTGCCGGGCATGATTGTGCGTGGTGCTTTGGTGCAGATGGGACCGCATAAAATCAACCGCGATAATTGGGATTGGGATGAGGTGAATAACAATCCTTTCTTTGCCCCTGATAAGGAAATCGTCGATGTTTGGGCCGACTATTTAGATGGACTTCGCAAAAGTGGATCATCTATTGGTGCTGTGATTGAAGTTGTTGCCGAGAATGTGCCTGTAGGGTTAGGGGCGCCGATTTATGGCAAGCTGGATCAGGACATTGCGAGTGCGATGATGAGCATTAACGCCGTGAAAGGCGTGGAGATTGGTGCTGGCTTTGGTTCGGCTGAATTAACGGGTGAAGAAAATGCGGATGAAATTCGCATGGGAAAAAATGGCGCTGAATTTACCTCTAATCATGCTGGTGGTGTTTTGGGGGGGATTTCTTCTGGTCAGCCTGTTGTGGCGCGTTTTGCTGTGAAGCCGACATCATCTATTTTAACGCCGCGTAAATCTATTGATCGCTCTGGTAAGAACATAGAGGTCTCAACTAAGGGACGGCATGACCCGTGTGTTGGGATTAGAGCTGTGCCCGTTGGTGAGGCGATGATGGCACTTGTTATGGCTGATCATTATTTGATGCATCGTGGCCAGCAAGGTTAAGTTGCCTTTCATTTTATATTCAAAATAGTTTTTTTATTCGCAGGTTGTTTTTTCCACGCGAATTGGTGTATTTATGAAAATATAAATATATAAAAACCAAAGGGTTACTCTATGCCGCTTTACGATAAAATTCTTATTCTTACTGGTGCTGGTTTGTCTGCTGAATCTGGCTTAAGTACATTTCGTGATGAGGGCGGCCTTTGGAGCAAGTATAACCTTGAAGAAGTTGCAACGCCTGAAGGCTATGCAGCTGACCCGAAGGGTTGCCTTGATTTTTATAATATGCGCCGGGAGATCCATCATAAAACGGCACCTAATGCTGCTCATAAAGCGTTAGCACGGCTTGAGGCTGAGTACCCCGGTGAAGTGGTGATTGTCACACAGAATATTGATGTTTTGCATGAAGCGGCTGGGTCGCATCGGATCATTCATATGCATGGACGGATTGATCGGGCGAAATGTAATGAGTGTGGAACTACATATGATTACCCTCATGATACTTTGGAAGTGACTTCGGTTTGCCCGAAATGTAATGTGCAAGGGCAACAACGACCAGATGTAGTTTGGTTTGGTGAAATGCCCTATGACTTGGATGAAATTCAAAAAGAGATTGATAGTTGTTTTCTCTTTATCTCTATCGGAACTTCGGGCTCTATTTATCCGGCGGCGGGGTTTGTGAATATGGCCCGCAAGGCTGGGGCGCATACAGTTGAGCTGAATTTAGAGCCTTCTAAGGGAGCAGTGAAATTTCATGAAGCGCATCAAGGAAAAGCAACGGAGATTGTACCGCGCTATGTGGACAAGCTGATGCATGAGGCAGCGATTGCGCAGAAGAAGGTTGTTCAATAGATTAAAAAAGCCCCTTTAAGAAGGGGCTTTTTTGTAAGTGCTAGGCCGTAAACTCATAAATTAACTTCATTTGGCGCTTCAGTTGTCCAAAAGCAACCGCGCTTGACGACGCTAGGAGCGGCTTGTGAGAGCGCGTCTTTCGGATAAGACCAATTTGGTCGTCTATAGCGTCACAAATCTTTGAAAATGAGCCGTATTTCCTTCATCTTTGTTCCTAATATACAACCAAATTGGCTCTTACCAAATGAAGTTAATTTATGAGTTTACGGCCTAAACAAATCTCAAAGATATTCTATTGAGCAAAGCCTTCCACCCCAATGCGCCATAGCTCGATGCCGACACCGGTAACAAGAACGGCGGCTGAGATGGCGATCATGATCCACCAGAATTTTTGAGCTGCTTTCCTCGCTGTTTGAACGGCAGCTGGTGAGAGAGGTTGTTTGTCCCATGAAGGTGGACCTTTGATGGCAGCGAGATACTGGCCGCCAGCGTGAATGGTGCCTCTTTCACTTAAGGGAAGGCCGGCGCGCATGGCGATTTCATGGCTGATTTCAGAAAAAGGAAAAGCTGGGTCGGTTGCTTTTTCTTTTGTGTAGCCGAGGACATGGCGCTCACCATCTTGAGTGACGATGCTGGTTGAGCGCATCAAAACAGGTATGATGGCTTCCCTGTATATCTCACTGCGGCTTTCAACGGCTTTGACATCATCATAGGTCAGACTGATGGTTTTATAAGGGAGTAGGGGCAGAGGTCCGCGCCAATTAGGAACGAGTAGAACAGCATCTTGCTCGTTTAACTGAATGCGGGTGCGCAGGCTTGATAAGATATGTGCGCCTAAAAAGACCATCCAAATTGCAAAGAGAATGGCAAATATGCACAAGATAGCTGCATCATAATAGAAGCCTTTGCTCACTCTTAAAAAGATCATAAATGGGAGCGAGATAAAGAAGGGGAGTAGCAGAGTGAAGACTGTGATCAGTATAATTTTGCGGCCTCTGCTTGCCTCAAAAATTCGAACTGTTTTATCTGTTTCAGACATTTTTAATGCTCCTTCAGGTTGCCTATAAGCAAGCGTCGCTGCCCCTTCAGGCTACTCTTTATTGTATTCTATATGCCCGGAAGGCCTTCGAACCTACAACCTCACGTCATCGTGTCTTTTAGTTTACTTATCTTTGAGTGGAACGTGATTATTTGTTACTCTCCCTTAACACTAAAGTCCGTTATTATGAAAAGTGCAAGAGTTAAGAATAGGGCGGAAAAGATGTTTTTTGCAAAAGATAAACTAACAATGGTCGCTAAAGAGGATGCTTTGAAGGGACGAGATGAGCCCTTAGAGATTGAACGGGCCCATTTTGTGAATGGACATGACATGAAAGGGCCGTATCCTGAGACTGCTCAAGTGCTTTATATTGGTATGGGGTGCTTTTGGGGTGCTGAGAGGCGATTTTGGCAAATAGAGGGTGTTTGGGTGACAGCTGTTGGCTATGGGGCTGGGTTTACGCCTAACCCAACTTATGAAGAGGTTTGTACGGGCAAAACAGGGCATAATGAACTTGTTATGGTGGTTTTTGATCCTGAGCTTGTTTCGCTTGAAAAAATACTGACTGTGTTTTGGGAAGCACATGACCCAACTCAGGGGAATAGGCAAGGCAATGATATGGGCACGCAATATCGATCAGGGATTTACACAACAAGTGGTGAGCAAAGAGAATTGGTTTTGGCTTCGCGCCAGAAATATCAATCTGCTTTGACTGCGAAAGGTTTAGGCGCAATTACAACTGAAATTAAATCGTTGGATGAGTTTTATTTTGCTGAGACCTATCATCAGCAATATTTGGCTAAGAACCCGGGTGGTTACTGTGGACTAAAGGGAACGGATGTGAGTTATCAACATTAATCGTTCCATAGGGCTCGTTGCTTTTATGAAAATTCTTCTATTTGACCTTAGAATCTGTTTCTTTAAACTCTAACGGCATTTATCAGTCCTTGATGGTCTTTGAGCTTAAAAGTAACAGGAGCAGTGGAAATGGCTAATTTTGCAACTCATTTGGGTGTTGGAACAATTGCCAGTGGTATGGCGGCGACTTTAGCTGTGGCCACAGAGATGATTAATCAAACTGATATTATCACTCTTGCTTTGGCAGGTGCTTTGGGAAGTGTTTTGCCTGATATTGATTTGAAAGATTCTCGCTCTTCTCGAATTATCTTTTTTGCTCTTGGGTTGTTTCTCTCTATTGTTGTTTTGTTTTGTGTGGTGACGAAATATTCAATCGTTGAATTATGGATTATTTGGATTGGAACATTTTTAGCCGTTCGTTATTTCCTGCAAAGTTTGTTTCATAATTTTGCGGTTCACCGAGGTGTATTTCATTCGGTTTTAGCTGGTGTGTTTTTTCTGTTTGCTACAGCTGCACTTTTTCATCATGGGTTGCAATCTGACCCACGTATTTGCTGGCTCTCAGGCATTTTTATGCTATTTGGTTATATTGTCCATCTGTTGCTTGATGAAATTTATAGTGTTGATTTCAGTGGCAACCGGGTGAAGAGATCTTTTGGTACGGCATTAAAATTGGTTGAATATCGCAGCCCTGGGGCTTCTTTTTTAATGGCTGTCGCGGCTGTTGGAATGTTTTTTCTCACGCCGCCATTTACTTCCTTTTTCGATATTGTTGGGACGACAGATATCTGGACGCACCTTTGGGACAGAATGTTGCCAACAGATGGTTGGTTTGGTTTTGATCTTGGCAAGGTGCAAACAGCAGTGACACCGCCGATTGAATAACCGGCGAGTGGTGTGATTGTTTTTTTATCAACAATCAGTGCAAGGTATTGAAGCTGTGTATCTTGGCTTTGAGTAAAAGACGCGATCGAAAGACTTTTTGCCTTTAATAAAATATTCAAAAATGGCTGTGTGATTATAATATAATTCAGTCATGATGACTGTTTCAAAGTTTCTAGCCAAGCCGTCTGGCAGATCGTTTACGATGCTATCAACGACGTGTTTTTTTGTTCCCTTTTTGCTTTCACTCCATAGAACTCGGCTTACTGGGGTACCAGCACCATTTGGTTGTGTGTCTATAGCAGTGACGACAATATTAAATTCCAGGTCTTCTTCCAGAGTTAGAGTGTTAGTCGCGATGGAAAAGATATCTGCTAATTCATCTGTTGTGATGGCTGTACTTTGGGCAACCAAATCAGAGATTGTTTCTGCAACGGATTCAACTTTATTTTTTGTTATGAATAATTTTGAAACTTCAACTGTGCCGAAATATGTGGCTACCATTAAGGGAGCGATCATAGCGAACTCGATAGCCGCTGTGCCTTCTTTGTTTTTGAAGAAGCTAGTTAATTTGTTTGATATTTTTTGAAATAGTAACATTCTTCACCTTTAGCCGGGAGCTGGTTCACTTCTAAAGGCTGCAAAACCTTGGACTAGTCTGTTGTTGTTTGGAAGGTTGCCTAATCCTAAATCTGGGATTTTGGCAAAAAGGTCCCATTCGATGAATGTTCTGACGGTTGCGATGGTACCCGCTGGGACTGAATTAAATAAGAAATTTTCATCATTCAGGCTACCTTCTTCTGTTAATAGAATGCTGGTGTCTATGCTTGCAAAATCTGGATATGTTCTGACTTCAACTTTTATTTTTGAAAGGCAGTCTGGAATGAAAATGACATTGCTACAAATGTCTTCTTTAAACTTGTTAAGAGTTTCAAGTCCTGGCTGTCCTGTTCTTAATTTTCTTGCTGTGTCAGTTGTTGCATGGGTAAGATTAATTTCTGCCATGAACACAAGTGAGATCTCTAATATTGCAAATATAAGTAAAAAGAAGGGAAGGCCGACAAGGGCAAACTCTACAGCAACAACACCTTTGGCATCTTGTTTAAAACTTTGAATATGTTTTAAAGATTTGATGTATATTCTTTTTAAATTTTGTTTCGCGTAGTTCATGATTGTTTCAACCGAGTTACTCGTTTTGATAACATATGAAATCTTGTAGCAAAAAATTCTGAAAAATTCGTTTATTCGTTTTTATTGTAGAGACCTAATTCCATTCTTGGTTTTGTTAATAAATAATAAACTATAGTCAGTTGGAATTTCTTTAATTCTTTGTGTCAGTATCTGCAAAGTTTTATTTAAATTGTGATTGGTGGTGACCGTCCATGCATAAACTCATATGTGATTTCAAAATTTTAATGAACCGTTTTCAAAGAAACGAAGATGGTGCTGTTGCTATGATTTATGGTCCTATGGCTATCGTTTTGTTGTTAGCTGCGGGTGTATCAATAGATTATGCTCGTGGTTATTTAGTGAAGAAAGAGATTGCTCGTGCTCTTGACGCTGCTGTTTTGGCAGCAGGTTCTTTACCTGAAGATGATGAAGATGCCATGAGAACTTTAGCGGAACAGTATTTTGACGCGAATATTTCTGCTTCTACGAAGCAGGATTATGACCCCCAAATTGTTTTGACTCTTTCAAATAATCAAGTGACGGTGACATCTTCGGCTAATGTACCAACCATCTTAATGAGGCTTGCTGGCCATGATAATATGATCGTCAATGAAAAGTCTGTTGCGGGACGTACTTTGGTGAATGTTGAAGTGGCGTTGGTTTTGGATAATACAGGGTCTATGAGCTGGAGTGGTAAGCTCAGCTCTTTAAAAACTGCTGCTAAGAAACTCGTTGATACATTATATGAGCCTGCGGGTAGTGATGAGCATGTAAAGTTTGCATTAGTGCCTTTTTCTGGTGCAGTGAATATTGGTACATCAAATGAGACTGCGACTTGGTTTGATAAAGATGGTGATTCAGTTGCTGCTCAAGAAGATTATCCAGATGATGCCGAGTATGATTGGG
Source organism: uncultured Hyphomicrobiales bacterium (assembly GCA_964022305.1). Classification (GTDB taxonomy): domain Bacteria; phylum Pseudomonadota; class Alphaproteobacteria; order Rhizobiales; family HXMU1428-3; genus HXMU1428-3. Next base: position 14,442 of record CAXIBI010000066.1, read on the forward strand.
ATAGTACTTTGAATGGTCTGAGTGCTTTTGATGTGCTTGACCGTTATGATGAAAGTTGGAATGGATGTGTTCGTGCCCGTGTTGGAACTGCTTTGAATGATGAAGGTGATACAGTTGATTTGGATTTATGGGATATTCCGTATGATTCAACAAATGTTAACACCAAATGGGCCCCTCATGTAAAGCCTATACATCTTTTGAATGGTAGTATTGATCCTGAAGATATTGACGATTATGACATACTTCAGATGATTACCTTTGAACATTCATGTACGACAAAAGAGATTTTGCCTTTAACGAATGAAGAAGCAACAATCAAAAGTAAGATCGATAATATGGAAGCGCGTGGTGGTACGAATATTCCGGTTGGATTGGTTTGGGGCTGGAGGGTTCTATCAAGTGCAGCGCCATTTACTGAAGGTGAATCATATTCTAACGCACTTAATAAAAAGGTGATTGTTTTATTAACAGATGGTCAGCATGATCTTTGGACTTATAGTTTTAGTAAATGGGCTTATTACTCAGCCTACGGTATGCCTAAATATAACCATTTAGGAACGAATTCATGGCTTGGGGGTGCTTTAGATGATAAGCTTGAACAGTTGTGTACGAATGTGAAATCAAAAGATATTTTAATTTATTCAATTACATTTGCTGTAACGAATACTAACACTCAGAATTTAATGAGAAATTGTGCTACGCGAA
>CAXIBI010000067.1:0-14884 GCA_964022305.1 uncultured Hyphomicrobiales bacterium
TCCTTAGAAAAGTTAAGAAAAAAATTAAAGATCAAGGCATTAAAATTATCATTAATGCCTTGATCTTAAAGAAAATAATGAAAAACCATTCAAAACTGTAAGTTGCAAAACTTGTTTTGGTTTAACAGCAGTTGAAATTTGAACCGTTTGTTAAACAATAAAGAGCTATACTAATTGACGGTTAGCGAATGGATATAATCCTTAGGTGTATTCAATGGCATTAAAAGTCGAGCTAAAACCAAATGAACGCCTGATTATTGGCGACGCTGTGATTACCAATGATGATAGTCGCACACGCCTCTATATCGAAGGGTCATCCCCGATCTTGCGTGAAAAAGATATTATCCGCCCTAATGAAGCGGATACACCTTGCAAAAAAATCTATGTGATTTTGCAGCTTATGTATCTTTCAACAACACCGAGAGATCATCACGAGAGTTACTTTGAAAGTGTAACCGAAGTACAAAATGCAGCCCCTAGCACAGCATCATATTTTGATGCAATTAACAGTGAAATCTTGGCTGATAATTATTACAAAGCTTTAAAAGAAGCTCAAAAATTAATCGCCTATGAAGAGGAACTAGTTTCAAATGCACAAAGCCCTGAATGCGTATGAGCAAAATGCCAAGGTCACTCAATCACCTCGTGAACTTGAAGCATCACTACTATTAAAAGCAGCTTCCCAACTGCAATATATTGCAGACAATTGGCGCGACAATTGGGGCAAGGAAAATAACGAATTTTTGGCAGCCCTCTATTACAATCGCCGCCTGTGGAGTGTTTTACTCGGCTCTATCTCAGGTCAGGAAAACCCATTGCCAATCGAGATTAAAAACAATGTCGCATCACTTGGAGCATTTGTTTTAAGGCATACAATTTCAGTGCAAGCCTATCCATCTCCTGAAAAACTAAAAGTTTTGGTGAACATAAATAAAGAACTAGCCGCTGGCTTAAATGCGGCTCAAGCAAAATAAATTAGCTAAGAATTGATAAGTGAAAGGCAGTCAAAATGACTGCCTTTTTTATTATTTCTACTACAAGAATCTATTCCGCAGCCTCAAGATAATCATTTACTAAAGGTGCAGAGGCCTCTTGCGCATCAACCCATTGTAAACGGCCATCATAATGAGTGCCCATTTCAATACCAATCCCTTGATGATAAATATCACCTTCAACGAAAGCTGAAGAATGTAACATCACATTATCACCATAGATTGTACCCTGGACACGTCCATATACATTAACTGTCTCAGCTTTCACATTACCAGCAACTGAACCATCTGTTTCAACCACTAGAGCTGAACAATGCAAATCACCATGCACAGTCCCTTCTAGGCGAATAACACCATCTGAAACAACACTGCCTTCAATACTGAGATCATTGCCAATCACAGTTTCTCTTGGGCGCTGATTTGTCTCTAAGGACGCATCATCAGCTTGAGACTGCATCATTGAAGCTCTTGGGGGTGCCGACATAGGTTCATTGCCTTGAGGCTCTGATGTTCTTTTCTTTAATTTTTCAGGAACAGGCAAAGGTTCGCTTGAAAATTCTGAGAGCTCTGAAGGGGCTTCCCCCTCGCCCTGAAGAGGATTTTTTAACTCTTTTAATCGGTTGCTAAAACTATCACTATCAGAAGAAGGTTTGTTATTATTTTTACGCGTGAACATATTATGATTATTTTCTCATTATAATTTCTCTGCCTTGAGAACGGAACAAGACAAAAAATACTTAAAACTAACTCTTTTATTCAATTAATAAAAAAAGCCCATCAACCAAATGCGAGAGCACACTCAAAAAAATCAGATTTGTAAGCCTGGATAATAAAAAGACTTTTTACGTAACAAATCTATGACATGACATAATCATAGTTAACACGAAAAGATTAACAAAAAAGGCGGCCAAACATCTTTGACCGCCTAAAATCTCTATCATTTAGTATAATATTACTCAGCCGCTTGTGCGTGAAGCTGATTATCATTACCAATTGGTTGTTGTGTTTTGTTTGAAAGTTTCTCACCTTCTTCAGCACTCTTGACCCACTTTAAACGGCCATCATAATGAGTACCCATTTCAATACTGATGCCCTGATGATAAATATCACCTTCAACGAAAGCTGAAGAGTGCAGCATTACATTTGTCCCATGTACAGTACCACCAACACGGCCATGCACTTTGACTTGCTCAGCAGAAATATTACCTGAAATTGAACCATCATTTTCAACAACCAGTGAAGTGCAATTCATATCACCAATAATCGTTCCCTCTAAGCGAACAATACCTTCAGAGGTAACATTGCCATGAATGGTCAAGTCATTACTAATGACCGTCTCACGCGCTGAACCAGAAGACTTTGCAGTCTCTTCAACTGGTTTTGCACGAACAGATGTACTTTCTTGATTGTTTGATGATTTAGAATTGTCTGAATCTGAATTACGCGTAAACATGTATACTATCCTTTTTTGTGACTATGATACCTTAATGAAAGAGATACCTTTAAGAAAGAAACACCTAAAAAAGGCCCTCCCAGACTCATAATCACCAGCCCACAATACTACTTACATACCCTCACTCTGCTCACAAAACATGGCGCGATTAAGACTTAAAAACTCATGGCTACGGAGTTATTCACATCCCGCTAGCCTTAATCAATGCGGATACCTGCGGCGGACTATATCACTTTCTCCTCGAAAAAGGAATATTTAAAACCTGAGTAAGTAAGCAAATATCTCAAATAAACTAGAGGCTTATTTAACAAAAAATTAACACTTAAATAATCGCAAATATAGAAAAAATAAAAAAGCGTTTTTACTTCATATAGTAAACAATTAAAAAAGCATCAGAACAGCATAGGGTTTAGTGAAAATCAAATCAGGCCTAAGAAATTAGGGAGAACATCTTTGAGAAGTTAACTTTTAAAACGAACAATCAAATCAATATTCTAGATAAAAGCTTTTCGTTTCCCATCACCACAACAATCAATACGACTTAAGAAAATTAACTTCTTTTTGAGTTTGCGGCCTAGACCCATCCCCATTGATCAGTCATAACAACACTAAAGTTAAAACGAACAAGGAGATGTTCAATGAGCGCTAGCCCCACAATTGGCACCCCTCTCTCAAACTCTGCTAAAAAAATCATGTTACTCGGAAGCGGCGAGCTCGGAAAAGAAGTCATCATCTCCCTACAAAGATTGGGCTGTGAAGTGATCGCAGTTGATCGTTACGAAAACGCCCCAGGCCACCAAGTAGCTCACCGTGCTCACGTAATTGACATGACAGACCCATCAGCCCTTCGCGCCCTTGTGGAGCAAGAAAAGCCCGACATGATCGTCCCTGAAATTGAAGCCATCGCAACTGACGAGCTAGCAAAAATAGAAGCTGAACAAATAAGTGAAGTGATCCCAACCGCCAGAGCAACTCAGCTCACAATGAATAGAGAAGGCATTCGCAAACTGGCAGCTGAGGAACTTGGCTTAAAAACCTCAAAATGTGCATTTGTTGAATCAATTGAAGAGCTAAGAGAAGCTCTTAAAACAACAGGCCTACCCGCAATTGTCAAACCTGTGATGTCTTCTTCCGGCAAAGGACAATCAGAAATTAAAACAGAAGATGACATTCAAAAGGCGTGGGATTATGCCATGAGTGGCGGCCGTGTCTCTGGCGGACGTATTATCGTTGAAGAAAAAATAAATTTTGATTATGAAATCACCCTCCTCACGGTAAGAGCTGTTGGAGAAAATGGTGATATCGAAACTCACTTTTGCCCCCCAATTGGCCACATCCAACAAGATGGTGACTATATCGAAAGCTGGCAACCACAAGTCATGACACCCAAAGCTCTTAAAAACGCACAGCACATCGCCAAAACAATCACTGGCAATCTGGGCGGTCGCGGCATATTTGGCGTTGAACTCTTTGTAGCAGGTGATGACGTCTGGTTCTCTGAAGTAAGCCCACGCCCACATGACACGGGACTGACAACCATGGCCACCCAGCGCCAATCCGAATTTGACCTACACGCCAGAGCCATCCTCGGCTTACCAGTGAATACAGAGCTAACCTCACCAGGCGCAAGCGCCGTGATCTATGGCGGCGTAGAAAAACAAGCCATCCAATTCGAAGGTCTTGAGAAAGCTCTCGCCGTTGAAAACACAGACATCCGCCTCTTTGGCAAACCAGAAAGCTTTGTTAAACGCCGCATGGGCGTCGCCACCGCCTTTGCAGAAACAACCGATGAAGCTAGAGAAAAAGCCAAACAAGCTGCAAGCATGGTCAGGCCTGGCTAAGCTCAAGGCCTTCGATAACAATCTTAAAAAAAGCAAACGAATTTGAACACTATGAACGCAGCACCAGATATTAGCCTTGAAGAGTATGCCAACTCAGCTCCCCCCCTTGGGCGTTTAGCTGGTCTTGATTACGGCACCAAAACAATCGGTGTCTCCATCTCAGACACGATGCAAACCATCTCTTCAGGCCTCGAGACCATTAAAAGAACCAAGTTCAAAAATGATGCGGCCCGCCTATTGGAAATTATAGAGGAATATGAAATCAAAGCCATCATCATTGGGCTCCCTCTCAATATGGATGGAACCGAAGGCCCGCGCGTTCAATCAACCAAAGCCTTTGCAAGAAACTTGGCGGGCATAACATCGCTACCTTTAATCTTCTGGGATGAGCGCATGTCAACCCAAGCAGCAGAGCGCACATTACTTGAAGCTGACAGCAGTCGTAAACGACGCAAGGAAGTCATCGATAAAATGGCAGCAACCTATATCTTGCAAGGGGCCTTAGACCGCCTAGCCGCATTAAAGAGCTAAACCATGACCTCATTCTCTTCATTAGACATTTTTGCTTTTTTTTATTTTCTTATCGCCATCTCAGTGTACAGTTGGCTCTCCCAATATAGCCCATTGGCAAAAGATAATATTTCCAAAAATGTACAAGATGAAAGAGTGGCCTGGATGAACGCCATGATCGACCGTGAAAACAGAATGGTCGACATGCTCATATTAACCAACCTCTCCCATGGCAATGCATTTTTTGCCTCAACAGCCATTGTCATCGCCGGTGCCTTTGCCACAGCTTTGGGAAGTGAAAGTCAGTTTAACACAGTTCTTGCCAATATCCCCCTAGCCTCTCATGTTGAGCCCGATGTCTTTAATACAAAGCTGTTGTTCGTGATGGTTGTCTTTTTAACGGCCTTTTTCAAATTTGCCTGGGCGTTTCGCCTCACCCACTACGCCTCCATCATGATCGGCGGAGCACCGGTAAAAACTCAAGAGAATATAAAAGAATGCGGCGCCCACGCCAAACGGGTTGCAGAGCTTTCAGGCCTCGCGGGCTATCACTCAAATGGCGGCCTTCATACTTACTATTACGGAATTGCCGCCTGTAGCTGGTTTTTCAACCCAATTCTATTCATACTTGCCACCACTCTCATCGTCTTCATTCTCTATCGCCGGGAATACAAATCCAAAGGCCACGCTATCTTGAGCAAAAGTGAGTGAGTAACCATAACTAAGTTTCTACACAAAAACACACGATGCTCTCTTGAGCTTTTTGCAAAAACCCCATATAGAATAAACTTTAATGAGCACACAAAAGACACAAGAAAAAATCGCCTTTCCGCATCGCCATCTGCTATCTGCCGATGAGCTGAAAGCGGAAGAAATCAATTATCTTCTCGACCTTGCAGATGGTTTTGCAAAACTCAACCGACAGGTTGCTAAAAAGCAAGACTTGCTGCGCGGCCGCACGCAGATCAATTTATTCTTTGAAAGTTCCACCAGAACGCAAAGTTCCTTCGAGCTGGCCGGCAAACGCCTTGGCGCAGACGTTATGAACATGTCCGTTAAATCTTCCTCCATCTCTAAAGGGGAAACACTAATCGACACCGCCATGACCCTAAACGCCATGCGCCCAGATATCCTTGTGGTCCGCCACCATTGCGCTGGTGCGGTTGAGCTTTTGAGCCAAAAAGTCGATTGCTCCGTGATTAATGCCGGCGATGGCAGTCACCAGCACCCAACCCAGGCCCTACTTGATGCCCTCACCATCCGCCGCAACAAAGGTAAAATCGCACGCCTCACCATCGCCATCTGCGGTGACATCCAGCACTCACGTGTCGCCAGATCAAACATTAGCTTGCTAAACACACTTGGCGCCCGTGTCCGCATTGTGGCCCCATCAACGCTCCTACCGTCAAATGCAGACAGATTAGGCGTTGAGGTTTACAACTCTATGGAAGAAGGCTTGAAAGACGCTGACATCGTCATGATGCTACGCTTACAGCGTGAGCGTATGCAAGGCTCCTACATCCCGTCACCGCGTGAATATTTCCACTTCTTCGGCCTTGATCAGGAGAAGATGAAATTTGCCAAGCCAGATGCACTCATCATGCACCCAGGACCAATGAACCGCGGGGTCGAAATCGATGCAAGCCTAGCAGACGATCAACGCAGCGTTATCAGAGAACAAGTAGAAATGGGTGTTGCCGCCCGCATGGCCATCTTAGAGGCCCTCTCACATCACCTACCGACTTCTTGCGAGCAAACCCAATGAGCCAGAACAATTCATCAATCACAAACAATGATAACTTAGCCGCTAATCAAGAGCCAACAGCGCTCATCCATGCCCGCATCATAGACCCTGAAAGTGGCCGCGATGAAATGGGCGGCCTGCTTATAGAAGATGGCATCATAACTGATGTCGGCCCACACCTTTCTAAAAACGCCCCGAGTGGCACCAAGGTTGTTGATTGCGCCGGTCATGTTTTATGCCCTGGCCTCATAGACATGCTGGTCTTCACTGGCGAGCCTGGCGAAGAACACAGAGAAACGCTCGCCTCTGCCAGTAAAGCGGCCGCCGCTGGCGGTGTCACCACCATGGTCTGTATGCCAAACACAGACCCGGTGATTGATGAAGTCGCCCTGGTTGACTTCCTCCAGCGCCGCGCCAGAGACACAGCCATCGTGCGCGTCAATGTCATGGCCGCCATGACCAAAGAGCTCAAAGGCGATGAGATGACCGAAATCGGTTTGCTCTTGGATGCCGGTGCCATTGCCTTTACCAACGGCAAAAACAGCGTGACCAACGCCCAAGTCATGCGCCGCATTCTCTCTTACGGTAAAGATTTCGACGCTCTAATTGTGCACTATACAGAAGACCCTGACCTGCGCGGCAATGGCGTCATGAATGAAGGTGAGGTCTCCTCCCGCCTTGGCCTGCCAGGCATTTCAACATTAGCTGAGACCATCATGCTCGAGCGAGATATGCGTTTAGCCGCCGACACTGGCGCACGCTATCACAATGCCACCATCTCTTGCGCTGATAGTTTAAATATCATCAGAGAGGCAAAACAAAATGGCACCCAAGTCTCATCAGGTGTATCGATTAATCACCTCACATTAAATGAAAATGACATCGGCCCATACAGAACCTTCTGCAAAGTCCGCCCCCCTCTTCGTAAAGAAGAAGACCGCATGGCAATGGTTGAGGGTTTGAGAAATGGGGATATTGACGTCATCGTCTCAGCTCATGATCCAAAAGACGCAGAAGTGAAACGCCAGCCTTTCGCTGAAGCCGCCTATGGTGCGGTGGGTGTAGAAACTCTACTCCCAGCAGCCCTTCGTCTTTATCATAACCAAGAAATTGAGCTCTCAACTTTGCTTGCTGCAATGACCATCAACCCAGCTAAAATCTTAGGGTTAGACAATGGCCGCATCGCACCTGGCGCACCAGCAGACCTCACTCTCTTTGATCTCAACACCCCTTGGATCATTGACAGAGACCTTCTCCAGTCTCGCTCCAAAAACAGTGCTTTTGATGAATCAAAAGTAGAAGGCCGCGTACTAAAAACGTTCGTCAACGGCAAAATGGTTTATGAGTTTAGGAAAACAGGCCCAACCTTTACGTCTTAAGCTTGTTTTTAGCAGCTTTTAATAATTCTAACTAATTACCGAACCGAATCACATATAATTGGGTCCCAGATTCTGTTGACAAACTCTGTGATTGAAGAATTTGAAGACAATTTTGTGCGAAATTTTATCAGATATTCGCAGGAATATCGGGCATATTTTAAGAATATCTGATAAAATTGCAGCCAAAAGGGTCTCAAATAATTTAATCATAGAGTTTGTCAACAGAAGCTAGATTTCTCAGACTGAAAGAGCTAACCGTGACCCAATCATCCGCACAAAAGACCTTGAGCAAAGATAGCTCAGCACTGACGCCGCAATTATTAGAAAATTTAAATGAAGCTCTAGAGCGACAACAGGATGAAGATTTTAAAGCTGCTGAAAAGCTTTATAAGGATGCCGTAAAACAAAGCCAAAACCAGCCTGACGTTGTGAACTTGGCAAGCATATTTTACCAGCAGCTTGGTCGTCACAAATATTGCATCACACTGCTCAACAAAACACTAAAACAACACCCAAACCACCCCAAATCTCATCAGCTTATCGGGTCTTCTTATCTTAAAGAAGAGCACTATGAAAAAGCAATTGAGCACCTCAATAAAGCCAACCAATTAGCCCCTAACAACTCTGAGGTTCTCTTTAATCTAGGCACAGCCCTTCATCGCATAGGGCGTTTTAGTCAAGCTCTTTCCCTTTATCAAAAAGCACTGCAGAACCAATCAGACCTTGTAGATGCCCAAAAAATTGATCTCTATAATGCCATTGCCGATATCTACTTCCTGCAAAACAATCGAGCAAATGCACTACAGATTTTACAACAAGCATTTGATAATGATTTTGTTGATCACACGACCCTCGCCCGCTTAAGTGTTGCAAAAGGTCACAACAATCCAGAAAGCTTAGAGCATGCCATCCAAGCCATCAACATGGCGCCAACAACAGATGAAGCAAAAACACTTTTTGCAAGCGCATGTGAAGCCGGCCTAACCCCACAAATATCCAATAGCCAATTAAAACAAATCATTATCCTATGTTTAAAAAGCCGCTATGTCTGTCACCAAGCATTAGCTGTTATTTGGTTGAAAAATTTTATGCTCTTAACCAATGAAAAACACATAAGAAGCTTCTTTGACGCCCAAGACTTTGAGAGCTTCAAATCTTCATTTGAAGAGCCAGAGGCAAAAAAAATTCTTTTTGATCCTTTTTTCTTAACTGGCCTCAAAAATATTTATTCAAAACGATTTACCTTTGAGCAGGTTCTCATATTTTTACGCACTTACTATCTGCAAAAGGTAGAAAAAAATGAACCATTTTCAGATGAGGAAATATCTCTTATCTGCGCCTTGGGCCACCAATGTTTTTTAAACGAATTTGTTTTTTATCAAGCTGAAGATGAACAAACAGCCATTCAAGAGCTCAAAGAAAAATTAGAAAAACTGGAAACCATTGAGCAAGACCATATCCCCTCACTCATTATCTATGCCTGTTTTGCGCCCTTAACAGACCTAAGCAATCATAAATTACTGGTAAAATGTAACTTCAATCAGGACTTAGAGGATCTAATCACCCTTCAAATCAGAGAACCCCTAGAAGAAGAAAAGCTCAAAAATTCGATCAAGAGCTTAGGTGAAATTAAAAATAAAATTTCCCAAACTGTTCAACAACAATATGAAGAAAACCCCTATCCACGATGGAAAGCAGAAAGCGTTTTCCAACCCTTTCACACAAGGGGGCTTTCAAAAGATCATATTGCCAAACAAAAAGTCCTCATCGCAGGCTGCGGAACAGGAAAACAAACTGTAACCACATACCACTATTACCCAAATTCTGACTTCACCTGCATTGACATCTCAAAGGCCAGCTTAGCCTACTCCAAAAGAAAATTAAGTGAATATAATCTCGACAAAAAAATAAAACTCTATCAATGCGATATTTTAGACGTTGATAAACTCAACGAGCAATTTGACCACATTGAATGTTGCGGCGTCCTGCATCATATGCAAGACCCAGCCGCTGGCCTTAAAGCCCTTGTTGGTCAGCTAAAACCTGGCGGTAAAATGAAGTTAGCTCTCTACAGCACTTTGGGACGCAGAAGGATCAAACGCGCACAAGATCAAATAAAGAGCCAAGGTCTTTCCTCCTCAGCTGAAGATATAAGAGCTTTTCGAAAACAATTAATCCAAGATACACTAGAGGGAAGAAATGACTTCCCCTTAATCAGGTGGAAAGACTTTTATTCTCTTTCAGAGTGCCGGGATTTGCTTTTTCATGAGCAAGAAATATGTTTTGGCTTAGATGAAATCCAACAATTGCTAGAAAAAACAGGACTTATTTTTGAAAGAATGTCCGTCGATTTGCCCATCCAAAACGACTTTCAATTGCAATACCCAGAGCCAGAACAATTATCAGACCTTTCCTGCTGGCACCAATATGAGCAAGACAACCCAGATACATTCGGCGGGATGTACCAATTTACGGTATATAAGAAATAAATCGCGCCCAATTAAACGCTGCATAATCAATCTGTGGTGAGTGGGAGAAGAAAAAACACCGCAATTTCAGGCAATTGCCAAAATAAATGTTATTTTTTTAAATAAGCGTCATAAACCCCTTGAACAAGAGGGGCATTTTGATGTAAGCCTGTCGGCGGAGAGGTGGCCGAGTGGTCGAAGGCGCTCCCCTGCTAAGGGAGTAGGCGGTTTGTCCCGTCTCGAGGGTTCGAATCCCTTCTTCTCCGCCATTTTCTTTATTTTTACGATCCCATATAATCTTTTTTTCCATTAAATACATAAGCTTAAGTCTACTAACTGGCCTATACCATCCTACCTAGTCCATTGACATCCTCCAATAAATAGGGGTAAATTTGGGGGTATAGCTATATTTTTAATGATTGATACCCCCAAATAGGTATACGATTCTAGGGATAATTGCTTTGCCTTTAACTGCTACAAGCATATTAAATGCAAAACCAAGCAGCAAAGCTCGTAAACTTTTTGACGAGCGCGGGCTATATTTGCTTGTAAATCCCAGAGGCTCAAAGCTTTGGCGCTTCAAATATCGGTTTAACGGAAAAGAAAAACTCCTCGCACTCGGAGCTTTCCCTGAAATAAGCCTTAAACAAGCACGAGATCGTCGGGAAAAAGCTCGTCAACAGCTCGCAAATGGCATAGACCCTTCACAGGTACGCAAGACAGAAAAACTAGCTCAAGGCAAAATAGCCGGTGATACATTTGAGTTTATTGGTAGAGAATGGTTCAATAAATTTTCGCCTACTTGGTCTCCTAGCCACTTAGCACGCGTTAAAAGGCAACTTGAAAAAGATTTATACCCATGGATAGGAAGTTCTCATCCAGATTTAATCGATGCACCAACTTTATTATCATGCTTAAGACGCATTGAATCTCGAGGAGCATTAGTAAGTGCCCATCGTGTGAGAGGTATAGCTGGTCAGGTTTTTCGTTATGCTATAGCAACTGGACGAGCTACTCGTGATCCTTCAAATGATCTAAAAGGCGCATTGCCACCAGTAAAAGGAAAAAACTTTGCAGCCATTACTGATCCAGAAAAAGCAGCGATTTTACTAAACGCCATAGACAATTTTGAAGGTACGTTCGTAGTCAAATGTGCATTACAACTATCTCCATTAATTTTTGCACGGCCAGGAGAAATACGTCATGCTCAATGGAAAGATATAGACCTCAAAAAAGCTGAATGGCGATACCTTGTTACGAAAACACAAACAGAGCACATTGTTCCCCTATCAAGTCAGGCAATGAACATACTCAATGAACTTCATCCTCTTACAGGTAGTGGAAAATATCTATTCCCAAGCATCAGAACACCATTACGCCCTATGTCAGAAAATACGATTAACGCCTCGTTGAGACGTATAGGCTTTACAAAAGAAGAAATGACAGCCCATGGCTTTAGAGCCATGGCTAGAACTATTTTGGATGAAGAATTAGGTTTCAGACCTGAGATTATTGAGCATCAACTAGCCCATGCTGTAAAAGATCCTAATGGGCGGGCCTATAACAGAACTGCCCACCTTCCCCAGCGCAAAGAAATGATGCAATCTTGGGCTGATTTTTTAGACGCTATAAAAAACAAAGCTCTTGATTATTGATAACCTTCAATAAAAAGCATAGTTTCTCATGTGCCTTAGATACAAGACAATGCCCACACATAAATGTGTTGTCAGATTTCCAATTCTGTTTGCTTTTGGCTAATTATTCACACCAATAATTTTATTTCTTGCAATAATTCTCCGCTGTTCGGGCTGTGAAAGCTGACCATAACTGCTTAGGGTCGTATCAATTGAATTATGTCCCAAGTTTTGCCGAACTGCATTCAAGAAAGCTGGGCTTTGCGTTTCTGCAAAACGAGCCAAAGTTTTCCGAAAACTATGAGGATTTATATATTCATAGCCAGCCCTAACAAATGCCTTCTTGAATATATTACGTATGGTCGTATTAGACTTAATACCATCATTGCACAATGTATCTGTTAACAAATTTGTCTCAGCAAAACGATTGTCTATGTTTGGGAATAAATAACTCGTTTCCTTAAAACCGATAGACAACAAATGGTCTCTCCAACAAATGACATTAGCGATAATGTCTTCTGGCAGGGGGAGAAAAACAACGGTCCGTGTTTTACTAAATTTCACCTCCATATCTTTAGGTGTAACGTAAATAAAATACACCCCGTCTTCTTCTATCAAGTTCTTTATTTTGACCGTCCTGAGCTCTGAAATTCGAAGAGAACACAATGCTTGCAAAGAGATGAGGGCTTTATTACGTTTCTCCCTCTCTGTCTGATCCGGCATTTTCCGGATAGTATTGATAATATCCTCAAACTTGTAAGCTTTTTGATACTCGATCGCCTTAGCAGTGTTTTGCTGATTTTGTGACAAGTTAAGATAGTCAATATGGTTGTAATTAATTTTACTTCGGTATCCGTGTTGGCGTTCAAGCCATTTCAGAAACTCTTTCAAAGCACGGAGATTATCACGTATGTATGAAAGAGACAGTGAGCGTTGAAGCAATCGCTGTATGTATTTATCAGCAATATCTTCATTGTAAGTCTCAAAACCATCGAAGTTAATGAAGACCTCAAACTCCCGGATATGCTGCAAAATAGACAACACTGTCTTTTCGTCCTTTTTTGCAACCCGCCTTAAATGTTGTCTATATTTGTACTTTGCTCTTTCATTTGAAGCCAAATAACGGTTTGGTTTTTTATCCTATATCATCAAAACAAACTCCCTTGGCACGACTCAGTTAGTAGTGTCTCGTCTTTGCTTTCCAAGTGAGTCTTATCGGCTGCGACCGAACAATCATATAATTGCGAAGCTCCAACCACTTTGAAGGTCTTTTTTATCTCAGGATAGGCAACTAAACTGTAGCTTTTGCACATGCGAGACTTACATTTCCTACAGTGGCCTTTAGCCATAAGAAACTGCCTTTGTTGCTCTATGGTAATCCTGTTTTTATAAGCCGGCCGGGCGCACTGGCAATGCATACAATAGAATTCACCAAACTGAGTTGCACACTTATTTGCATCATTCCGTTTTTTAAGGAATGAGATCAAATCATACCCATAAATTAAAATAGGCCTTCCAGAATCAACGGTTTTCAAGCCAGCTTTTATCCAGGCACGAACTGTTTGAGGATGCAGCCCCTTGTCAGCAAATATTTGACAGACTTCTTCGATATCATAAGAATACCCATATCGAACCCGGTTATGAGGATACAGACGTTTTGACATAGCTTAGCCGTCTATCGATTTGATGAGGGCGCGGATATCTTCAACACGCCATACTGTGACCTTCTCCCCCAGCTTAACAGGTTTTGGAAAGCGCCCTTCCTTAACACCTGCCCACCAACAAGATCTGCTGATAGGAATAATTGGCGGCATAGGTGGATCTTGTCTTTTGTCACCCAATATTTGTTTAAGCCGTAAGAAGCCAGTTTCAGGAAGGCGATGCATATTTCTTTGCTCCTTTGTTGTTAAAAGTAGAACAAAGTTGTCTCAAATCGTTTCTATAAAAAAGGGTATTAACTCAACATATTTCTCTGAGTTAATACCCCTTTTGTCATGTGCTGAATTAAAAATGATACTTGCTACCCTAAGCAGAAGTTTTTATTTTTTTATTTTGCGAATGACTTTTATTGATCGATTAACTAGATCACTTTCAGATAATCTAAGATCTTCATCTATATGCTCATTGATTGCCTGTAGGAATGTGTAAAAGGGGTGAGTGAGACTTGGTGATTTTGGCATTGCAAATTTACCGCCACACGTTTCAAAATATTTTCCCAATCTATAAATTAGATTATCAGCATTGTTATTAGTGGGTCTACCACCTAATTTTTTGGGATGGCTTTCTTTCAAGTCAAACAATGCCGACGCTGCGGCCTCTTTAAGCTCTAGAATTTGATGCATTATAAAAGACGGCCTATCAAATTGGGAACTATTTAATTCGGAGAGTTTATGAGTAAACTCCCGTTCAATGAATAAATGTACACCATCAGATGAGTAATGGTTATGGGGATAAGGGAACCCTTTTAAAATTTGAGACACCCCCTCTATAATCTGATTAAATCTGTGTTCAACCTCATCAAAATCTAAAAGTCTCTCGTTAAAACGACTTTGTTCTATATATCGATAGACAATACGTTCAACTTCTTTTTTTTGCTCAACAGTAAACTGCTTTTTTAGCTTTTTATCCCAGTCATCGGGTAAGGTGAATTCTTTAGGGGCGACCATAGACTCTGGATTAGTGACAGGTGTTCTGGCCATATTTGAAACCTCTAAGTTGGTTTTTGGAATTTCATTAATTGAACAATTCTATTTTAAATTTACTAATAATATATCGGATAAATCTATTGATCTGTTGAGAAACAAATTATTTATTTTGCGGGAAGTAATTTAATACCGTTTAATATTATTGTTAAAGTCAATGA
>CAXIBI010000068.1:0-14343 GCA_964022305.1 uncultured Hyphomicrobiales bacterium
ATCTTCGCGCTCATGATTTTAACCGTTGCAGCTGGTGAAGCAGCAATCGGTCTAGCGATCGTCGTAACCTACTTCCGTAACCGTGGCTCTATCGCGGTGGAAGATATTAATATGATGAAAGGCTAGAGGCACATGTTATATCAAGCAATAGTCTTTCTCCCGCTTATTGGTGCCTTAGTCGCAGGTCTGTTTGGCCGCATGATCGGCGCAAAAATGAGCGAATATATCACCTGTGCCTTGATGGTGATTACAGCCATCCTTTCATGGATTGTGTTCATTGATGTTGGCTTTGCGCATACTACCGCCAAAGTGCAAATCCTCCCCTGGATCCAATCAGGTACACTCGATATTAATTGGGCGCTGCGGATTGATACCCTAACAGCTGTGATGTTGGTCGTGGTCAACACGGTCTCAACCCTGGTGCATATCTATTCAATTGGCTACATGCATCATGATCCACACCGCCCGCGCTTTTTCGCTTATCTCTCTCTCTTTACCTTTGCCATGTTGATGCTGATTACGTCAGACAACTTGCTGCAAATGTTCTTCGGTTGGGAAGGCGTTGGCTTAGCCTCTTATCTTCTCATTGGTTTCTGGTTCAAAAAACCAACGGCGAATGCTGCTGCCATGAAAGCTTTTATCGTCAACCGTGTTGGTGACTTTGGCTTTGCTTTAGGTATCTTCGCTATCTATATGGTGTTTGATACAATTAGCCTGGATCAAATTTTCGCAGGCGCTCAGGCACAAGTTGGCCAAACCTTCACATTCCTAAGCTGGGAAGTTGATATTCTAACAACCATTTGTCTCTTGCTCTTCATGGGCGCAATGGGTAAGTCAGCTCAGTTCTTGCTGCACACTTGGCTGCCTGATGCTATGGAAGGTCCAACACCTGTGTCCGCGCTTATTCATGCTGCGACTATGGTGACAGCTGGTGTCTTTATGGTGGCTCGTTTGTCTCCACTCTTTGAAATCACACCAGATGCTTTAACTGTCGTGACTGTCGTTGGCGCAATCACAGCCTTTTTCGCAGCCACAGTTGGCTTGGTGCAAAATGATATTAAACGTGTGATTGCTTATTCAACTTGTAGTCAGCTTGGCTATATGTTTGTGGCCTTGGGTGTAGGTGCTTATGGTGCCGCGATTTTCCATCTCTTTACCCACGCATTCTTTAAAGCCCTTCTCTTCTTAGGGGCAGGCTCTGTCATTCACGCTATGTCAGATGAGCAGGATATGCGTCACATGGGCGGTCTATATAAAATGATACCGCTGACCTATGCCATGATGTTGATCGGCACCTTAGCGCTAACAGGTTTCCCAGGCTTCGCAGGCTTCTTCTCAAAAGACGCGATTATTGAAAGTGCCTTTGCAGCCAATAGCGCCGTTAGCATGGAAGCCTTCTATCTGCTGGTCTTTGCAGCGTTTTTAACGTCATTCTATTCCTGGCGTTTGGTGTTTATGACCTTCCATGGCCGCTCACGCGCAACACCAGATGTGCTGTCACACGTTCATGAGAGCCCAAATGTAATGCTCATTCCGCTTTATATTTTAGCGGTTGGTGCTGTTGTCGCTGGCTTTGTCTTCAGTGGTTATTTCTTTGGTCATCACTATGCAGAGTTCTGGGGCAAAGCTCTATTCACCAGTGAAAGCAATAATTTGGTTCACGAGTTCCATAACGTACCAAAATGGGTGAAGTTCTCACCACTTTGCGCAATGGCTTTAGGACTTGCATTAGCTTGGCTTTATTACATCTACAATACGTCACTACCAAAAATCACAGCCAAAATCTTTGAGCCGATTTATAAGTTCTTGCTCAACAAATGGTACTTCGACGAGCTTTACAATTTCATCTTCGTCAAGCCAGCTCTTTGGCTTGCCGGACTATTCTGGAAAATTGGCGACATGATCTTAATTGATGGCTTCATCAATGGCATTGCAGCACGCTCCCTAGATGTCACAGGGAAGTTTAAGTCTATGCAATCAGGTTATGTCTATCACTATGCATTCGTAATGATGATCGGGCTCACAGCTCTGATCACATGGTTTATTATTTAAGGGGGAACAGGACAATGATGACAGATTGGCCAATCTTGTCCGCGGTGACTTTCTTGCCGCTCATTGGTGCTGCTTTTATTTTCCTCATTCGGGGTGAAACTGAAGGGGCAAAGCAAAATGCACGCTATGTCGCATTATGGACAACCGTAATCACATTCCTGATTTCACTGTTGATCTGGGTTGATTTTAACAACGCTACAGCTGATTTTCAGTTTGTTGAACGCCATGATTGGCTAGGTGGTGCCTTCACCTATTATATGGGTGTTGATGGGATCTCTATGTTGTTCGTCATTCTGACAACATTTTTGATGCCGATTTGTATCATCGCCAGCTGGGACAGTATCCAAAATCGCGTGCGGGAATATATGATCGCGTTTCTTATTCTAGAAACGTTGGTCATTGGTGTGTTCTGTGCGCTTGATCTTGTCTTGTTCTATGTCTTCTTCGAGGGCGGCCTCATTCCAATGTTCTTGATCATTGGTGTCTGGGGTGGCAAACGCCGCGTTTATGCAAGTTTCAAATTCTTCCTCTATACACTAGCCGGCTCAGTACTAATGCTGATTGCCATCATGGCCATGTATTGGCAGGCAGGAACCACTGAAATTCCAAAACTCTTAGTCCATGACTTCCCTGCAGGGATGCAGACCTGGCTCTGGATCGCATTCTTTGCATCTTTCGCAGTAAAGATGCCAATGTGGCCCGTTCATACCTGGTTGCCAGATGCGCACGTGGAAGCCCCAACAGCAGGCTCAGTTATCCTAGCGGGTATCTTGTTGAAACTAGGTGGCTATGGCTTCTTGCGTTTTTCTATTCCAATGTTCCCAATCGCATCTGCTGAGTTCGCACCGATTGTGTTCTGGTTAAGTGCCATCGCGATTGTTTACACATCGCTGGTTGCTTTAGCGCAGGAAGATATCAAAAAACTCATTGCTTATTCATCCGTCGCTCACATGGGCTTCGTGACCATGGGCATTTTCACCGGCACCGCTCAAGGTATTGAAGGTGGCATTTTCCAGATGCTATCTCACGGTCTTGTCTCTGCCGCGCTCTTCTTATGTGTGGGCGTAGTTTATGACCGTATGCACACAAGAGAAATCGCAGCTTACGGTGGCTTGGTGAACAATATGCCGATCTTCGCCTTTACCTTCATGGTCTTCACCATGGCTAATGTTGGCCTTCCTGGCACATCAGGCTTTATCGGTGAATTCCTCACATTGCTTGGCACATTTAAAGCCAACACATGGGTTGCCTTTGTTGCGACCTCGGGCGTGATCCTCTCAGCAGGTTATGCCCTTTGGCTCTATCGTCGTGTGATTTTCGGAGAACTAGAAAAACCAAATTTAAAAGCGATTACAGATATGAACCGCCGAGAAATGTCATATCTCATCCCGCTGATTATATTGACCATTCTTTTCGGTGTGTATCCAAAACCAATTCTGGATGTGATGTCAGTTTCTGTCGATAAATTGCTGACAGACTACACACAAGCCCTGATGGTTTTAGAGCAGGCAAAAGTCGCCTTGAAGCCGTAAAAAATAGTTGCTTTTGCGGATGTATGCGGTGGTTTCTGGTGGGAAACTGAAGCCGCATCAGAAAAATCATCTGAAGGGGCATTAAAAAAGTTACAAAGGAAAAATACAGATGGAAAATACGAGCGCACTGGTAGATTATTTACCACTCTTGCCAGAGATAATCGTACTTCTTGGAGCCGTGATTCTTTTGCTACTGGGTGTTTTCCAGGAAGGTAAGGGAGAAAAACTAGTATGGGCTCTCTCAATGATTGTGTTGGCTGCTGCTGTTTTTGTATCCGTTAAAGATTGGGGTGTGAATGCCACCCTCTTTAATGACAGTTTCCTCATTAATGATTTCACGAGGCTCCTAAAAATCCTCGTGCTTGTTGGCGGAATTGTCACCATCTACATGTCAATTTCATACCTAACTGAAGCAGGCATGTTCAAATCAGAATATATGGTCCTCATCCTATTCTCTCTTTTAGGGATGATGATGATGATCTCAGCCAATGATCTCATTGCCATGTATCTTGGCCTTGAAGTGCAATCACTTGCCCTCTATGTCATGGCCGCTTTCCGCCGCGACAATGTTCGCTCAAGTGAAGCGGGTATGAAATATTTTGTGTTAGGGGCTCTCTCATCAGGCATGCTGCTTTATGGCTGCTCAATGGTTTATGGCTTCTCAGGCTCAATCTATTTCTCAGAAATTGCGCAAACAGCTATGACAAACGGTACAGTAAGTGTCGGCATGGTCATCGGCCTTGTGTTCATCCTTGCTGGCCTTGCCTTTAAGGTCTCAGCCGTACCATTCCACATGTGGACACCAGATGTTTATGAAGGGGCGCCAACACCCGTGACGGCATTCTTTGCAGCGTGCCCTAAAATTGCAGCAATGGGCATCCTCGTGCGCATCATCTTTGAAGCCTTCCCTGAGCTCACAACACAGTGGAACCAGGTCATTATCTTCATCTCCATCGCAAGTATGATCTTGGGTGCATTTGGCGCGATTGGCCAAACCAACATCAAACGCCTGATGGCTTATTCATCCATCGGTAATATGGGCTTTGCCTTAGTCGGTTTAGCTGCCGGTAACAGAGAAGGCGTGGAAGGTGTTTTGATTTACCTGATGATCTATCTGGTGATGACGGTTGGCGTGTTTGCGCTCATCCTTTCAATGCGCCGCAATGAAAAAATGGTCGAAGATATTGAAGACCTAAGGGGACTTTCCCAAACCAACCTACCAGCCGCATTTATGCTTGCCTTATTGATGTTCTCATTAGCAGGCATTCCGCCGCTTGCTGGTTTCTTTGCCAAGTTCTATGTGTTCATGGCGGCTGTTAAAGCAGACATGTTTGTCTTAGCGGTTGTAGGTGTGCTCGCCAGTGTGGTTGGTGCCTTTTATTATCTGCGCATCATCAAAATCATGTTCTTTGATGAAGCAAAAGACGCCTTTAATGAAATGCCTAGCCAATTAAAGGTTGTTCTTGGTCTTTCCGGAATATTTGTCCTCTTATATATCGTCTATCCAAATCCATTGATTGACGGTGCAAGAGAAGCTGCAAAGGCATTATTGCCGGCATAAATATTAAATGGGTAATCCCAAAGTGATGTAAGCTCAGGATAAGGACTTAAATTCCTTTTCCTGAGCTTTTTACATTTTAAAACACGTTGACCTCAAGGAGTGTACACCTAAAAAAGAGCCTAGGCTCCTGTTGTCAAGTGGGGGAGATCGGGGTAGAAAATAGCATGAACGATCAATCAAACCTGACATTTTCTGTGAAAATAAAACAGTTTAAAACTCTCAACTCAACTAATGAAACAGCAAAACAATGGTTGAGTGAAGGCGTTAAGCCTCCATTTTGGATCGTAAGTGATGAGCAAACGGCAGGCAGAGGCAGGCAAGGGCGCGATTGGGTCTCGTTAAAGGGAAACTTGTTTACTAGCACCTGCCAGCAAATAACAGCAAATGGTGGCGCTCTTTCAACCCTCTCTCTTCTAACGGGAGTGGCTGTTTATGAGGCGATTAAAAAAACAAGCAAAACACCTTTAGATCTAACGCTTAAATGGCCGAATGACATTTTGCTGGGCGGTGCTAAGCTGGGCGGCATTTTAATTGAAAATGTAAGTGCCCCGAATGCTGAAATTTCAAATGTAATTATTGGAGTTGGTGTAAATATTCGCTCTAACCCGGTTGTTGAAGGAAGAGATACAACTTGTCTCGACAATCATGGAGCAAAACTGACAAGAGATATTTTACTCAATAGCTTTATGGAAGAGTTGGATCGCTGGTTAAAGCACTGGAATAATGGACAAAATTTTAAAGAGATTAGAACCGCTTGGCTTGAGCGCGCAGCACCTTTAGGAGCGCCGCTCTCGGTTAAAGTTGGACAAGAGAGATTAAAAGGCAAATTCGCCGGCCTGGATCAAAATGGCGCTTTAAAGCTTGAGCTGCAAGATAAGTCAATCAAGCTCATAACGGGTGGAGAAGTCATATAACCCCACCCAAGAAGGGACTACTCAACATATGAGTAAAACAAAAGGGGATACTCCCAAAGCCGAAATGGTCATGGTGCCATTAGGGGGTGTTGGTGAAATCGGCATGAATTGCATGATGTATGGCTACGGCCTGCCCGGCGATTATAAATGGATCATGGTAGATCTCGGCCTCACCTTCGCTGGCCCAAGAGAGCCAGGCGTTGAAATCATCGTGCCAGATATCACCTTTGCCGAAAATGAGAAGCCCAATATAGAGGCCATTATATTAACCCATGCCCATGAAGATCATTATGGCGCGATCCCGGATCTTTGGGAAAATCTAGAAGTTCCAATTTACGCAACACCCTTTACAGCCGCCATGCTCAAAGCAAAGCTATCTCGCGATGGGCTGGAGGATATTGTAAAGATTAATGAAGTTCCTCGAAGAGCCAAATTTGATGTCGGTCCTTTTTCAGTCGAGATGATAGATATGGCCCACTCAATTCCAGAGCCTCTAGGGCTTCACATCAAAACAGATGTTGGCACGCTCTTTCATACAGGCGACTGGAAGCTAGACCCAGACCCAATCGTTGGCCCGCCAACAGATGAGAACCGGTTAAGAGAATTAGGAGATAAAGGTATTGATGTTCTTGTCTGCGATTCAACCAACGCAACCAGAGAAGGCTCTTCCATCTCAGAAGTTGACGTTGCAAAAACACTAAAAGAGCTCATCGCTGAAGCAAAGCAAAGAGTTGTCGTCACAACCTTTGCCTCAAATGTCGCGCGTATAAAATCTGTGGCTGAAGCCGCGTACGCCTCGAATAGATATGTCATCTTAGCAGGCCGTGCATTAGAGCGAGCAGTCGGCATTGCAAAAGAAACCGGATACATACCTCAAGATTACAACTTTTTAAGCGACGAGGATTTTCAGCACCTCCCTGCGAATGAATGTGTTGTCTTGGCAACCGGTAGCCAAGGTGAAGGGCGAGCAGCACTTGCCCGCATCGCAGAAAATAGCCACCCTAGAGTAAAACTCAAACCAAAAGACACAGTTATTTTCTCCTCAAGAACCATCCCGGGTAATGAAAGATCAGTTGGTTATATTATCAATCTTTTGGCGAGCCAGGGCTTAAACCTTATCACAGAAAGTGATGCACCCGTTCATGTGACTGGTCACCCAAGAAGAGGTGAGTTAGAGCAGCTTTATAGCTGGGTGAGACCCAATCTCTTAGTTCCCGTTCATGGTGAAGAACAGCATTTAAGAGCCCAGGCCGAATTTGCGAAAGAAAAAAATATAGAAAAAGTCCAGCTCATCCGAAATGGCGATATGCTGTCTTTGCTACCAACTGGTCCAGAAATCATTGATGAAGTCCCCAATGGTCGGCTTTACCGAGATGGTTATTTTATCTTAGAAGATGATGAAGCCATAAGAGTGAGACGTAAAATCTCAAATCTCGGTACGGTGACGGTTTCTTGCGTGGTCGATAGCAAAGGAAACCTCATCGCACCGCCAAGCTGGTCAGAGTTAGGCGTGCCTAATGATCATGAAAGCGGCGAATTAGAAGAAATAATTGAAAATGCCGTGAATGGAACCATTAAAAGCGTTCCACCAAAGCGCAGATCTGATAAAAAAATGCTTAAAGAGGCTTTAAGACGCTCTGTTCGTTCTGCTTTAAACGAATATTGGGGTAAAAAACCGGTTGTAACCATCCATTTGCATCAAATTTAAGCCTCGGAACAACGAGAAAAGCTAGACATAGAAGGTCAAGTTGGCTTACATCACAGGCTAATATTATAAAAACTTAAGAGGAAGCAGTCATGATTGGACGTTTGAACCATGTCGCCATCGCAGTGCCAGATATTGAAGCTGCAGCAAGCACTTATAAAAACAGTCTAGGCGCAATATTGTCAGCCAAAGAAGAGCAACCAGATCATGGTGTTTCAACCATTTTCATCGAGCTTCCAAACACGAAAATTGAGCTTTTAGAACCATTAGGCGAAGATAGTCCTATCAATAATTTCTTAGAGAAAAACCCAGCTGGTGGCATTCATCACATTTGCTATGAAGTTGATAACATCATCATCGCGCGAGATAAGCTCAAAAGTGAAGGTGCAAGAGTGTTAGGCTCCGGCGATCCAAAAATTGGTGCCCACGGCAAGCCTGTTTTGTTCCTGCACCCAAAAGATTTCTGTGGCACTTTGGTTGAGCTAGAGGAAGCTTAAAAATGAGCTTAAGCCTTTCACTTGCAACCTATTTTATTGTTTGGTGGCTCACCCTCTTTATGGTACTTCCCTTTGGTGTAAAAACCCAGGAAGAAGAGGGTGATGTCGTGCCAGGTTCAGCTGAAAGCGCGCCTGCAGTGCCCCATCTGTTAAAAAAGGGGCTTATCACATCAATCATTGCCGGCATCATCTTTGCGGGTATTTATTCAGTTTATACCTATAATCTGATTTCATTAGACGACATTCCGTTCCTGCCAAAGTTTGAGGAAGTCCAATAAGGGGCCATAAAACTCCCCTTATTGCGGCAGATAAATAATAATCTGTGTGCAAATTTGAGCTTCAAACCATTGAATGAAGTTTTTCTATTTGCCGGGATCAAACTTAAAATATAAAGCTGTATAGATTAAACCTGTTTTGGGAGCCTGCACTTATGCGCTTAAGCCAATTCTTCTTGCCTGTTCTGAGAGATGTCCCAGCAGGTGCTGAAATTATCTCTCATCAATTGATGTTGCGTGCTGGCCTCATTCGCCAGTCAGCAGCTGGCATATATTCTTGGTTGCCATTAGGGCTAAAAGTTCTACGTAAGATTGAAAACATCGTACGTGAAGAGCAAAACAGAGCAGGTGCCGTAGAATTACTAATGCCAACCATCCAACAGGCAGATATCTGGCGTGAAAGTGGCCGCTATGATGATTACGGCAAGGAAATGCTCCGCATCACCGATCGTCATGATCGTGAGTTACTTTACGGACCAACAAACGAAGAACTAATCACTCAAATTTTCAGAGACAGCGTCAAATCATATAAAGATTGCCCAAGAACGCTCTATCACATCCAATGGAAATTCAGAGACGAAATCCGCCCCCGTTTTGGCGTGATGCGCGGCCGTGAATTTTTAATGAAAGATGCTTATTCTTTTGACCTCACAGAAGAAGAAGCCAGAAAATCCTATCAAAAGATGTTCGTAGCTTACCTACGCACATTTGAGCGCCTAGGCGTAAAAGCTATCCCAATGAAAGCTGATACAGGCCCAATTGGCGGTGACTTAAGCCATGAGTTTATCTTGCTGGCAGATACAGGTGAGAGTGAAGTATTCTGTGATCAACAATTACTAGATCTGCCCGTGCCGGATGAAACTATCGATTTCAATGATGATCTAAGTCCTATCATAGACGCGTGGACTGCCCTTTACGCAGCAACAGAAGAAATGCACGACGCAGCTAAGTTCGATGCTGATGTGAGCAAAGACAACCAAGTCAGCGCCAGAGGCATTGAAGTAGGCCATATCTTCTATTTTGGTGATAAATACTCAAAACCAATGAAATGCGAAGTCCAGGGCCCTGACGGAAAATTGATTCCATTGCAAATGGGCTCATATGGTATTGGTGTGTCTCGCCTCATGGGTGCTATTATTGAAGCAAGCCACGATGACGATGGTATCATCTGGCCAAAAGCCGTGGCACCATTTGATGTTGGGATCATCAATTTAAAGCCAGGCGACGAAGAAACAGACAAAGCTGCAAATAATTTATATCAGACCTTACAACAAAATGGCCTTGATTGTTTGTTAGACGATACAAACGAACGCGCTGGTGGTAAATTCAAAACAATGGATCTCATTGGCCTGCCCATCCAACTTATCGTTGGGCCAAAGGGTGTGAAAAACGGTGTTGTCGAAGTAAAAGACAGAAAAACAGGTGAGCGTGAAGAATTATCATTTGAGGATGTTATAAAAAAACTAACATCTTAAAAGAGATAAAAGCCAACCTTTGTTAAAGGCTGAAAGAGAAATGAATCAAGCGGCAAGTACGATAAAAGCGAAACTAAGCAAGGCTACCATGCCTTTTTCGACCTTTGAGCGCATGATCTCTTTTAGATATCTTCGCCCCCCCAAAGGTGAAGGCTTCATCTCTGTTATCGCCATTCTAACATTACTTGGCATTGCGCTGGGCGTAACGGCCTTGATTGTTGTACTAAGTGTGATGAATGGTTTTAGAGATACACTTTATAAAAACATCCTTGATATGAACGGCCATGTGGTTGTCCAGCAATTCGGAAAACCATTCACGACCTTCGATGCTGTGGGCAACAAGATTAAACAAGTTCCGGGCGTTAAAGCGGTGATCCCTGTCATTGATGGCCAGGTTATGGTAACGTCTAAATATCAGGAATATTTCGGCAATGTCCGGGGTATCCGTGTCGAAGACATTAACAAGCTCGCTACCGTCTCAAAAAATCTAGTCTCTGGCAGTTTAGAGAATTTCACGGATGCTAATGGCGTGATTATCGGTAGCCGTTTAGCCAATGTGCTGGGTGTGAGAGTAGGGGATAAAATTAACATCGTCACCTTGCGCGGTGCAAAAACTCCCTTTGGCACAACCCCAAGAGTGAAAGCTTACCGCATCTCAGCCATCTTCGAAGTCGGTATCTATGAGTATGATTTAAAAGTCTTGTTCATGCCTTTAAATCAGGCGCAGAAATTCTTCTCTAAAAAGAACCAGGCAACCGCTCTTGAAGTCATGGTCAATAAACCAAAACAAGTGGAATTAATAGAGCAAGATATCGCTAAAGCGGCAGGTGATGATATCAATCTCTCTACCTGGAAGCAGCGTAATGCAAAACTCTTTAGTGTTCTCGCTATTGAGCGTAACATGATGTTCATCATCGTGAGCCTTGTCGTCTTTGTAGCGGCACTCAACATCATTTCAAGTATGGTGATGCTCGTAAAAGTCAAAACAAAAGACATTGCCGTCTTGCGAACCATGGGGGCCACAAGAGGGGCTATCATGCGCATCTTTATGACCACAGGCTCGTTCATCGGTGTATGCGGCACGGTGCTAGGCTTTATTTTAGGTGTTGCCATCTGTCTTAATATTGATGCGATCCAGGATTTTATTGGCTGGGCCACAGGGGTGCGGATTAATCCAGAAATACAAATCCTCTCCAAACTGCCAGCAAAGATTGATGCCATGGAGACAACAATAATCCTAGTCGTTGCTCTTATCCTATCTTTCTTGGCAACCATTTATCCAGCTTGGCGGGCGGCCAGTCTCGATCCTGTGGAGGCGCTGCGTTATGAATGAGTATTATCAATCAGGTCAAGAGCAATTTGGTCAGCAACAGAGCCAACAGATGCCAGAACAAAGACAAGAACAGCCAAAACCAATTCTCGCTGTACGTGATATAACTAAGTCATATCACCAAGGAGAAAGAACAATTCAGGTTTTAAATTCAATCTCTGCTGATGTCTATAAAGGCGAAGCCATCGCTCTTGTGGGGCCATCAGGTTCAGGTAAATCATCTTTGCTGCACATCTTAGGTATGCTTGATAAAGCAGATAGCGGCAAAGTCTTTTTAAATGGCAGAGATTGCACAGATTTTGATGACGCTGAGCGCACGTCAATCCGACGCAGTGACATTGGATTTGTTTATCAGTTTCATCAACTCTTACCCGAATTCAGCGCTTTAGAAAATGTGGTGATCCCACAATTGATCAATGGCCATTCGAGAAAAGCAGCTGAAGGCAGAGCCAAAGTCATTTTGGATTTTCTCGGCCTTCAAGAGCGTGTCGGTCACAGACCAAATGCCATGTCCGGCGGCGAGCAGCAACGTGTTGCTATCGCAAGAGCCATAGCAAATGAGCCAACCTTACTTTTGGCTGATGAACCTACAGGTAACCTGGATCCGAACACAGCTGAGCGTGTGTTCCAATCACTCATTGGCCTCATTCGTCAAACCGGTCTTGCAGCAATTATCGCAACACATAATTTAGAGCTTGCCAATCGCATGGATCGTGTTCTGCAAATGCAAGATGGCAAGCTTTATTCTTATGTCCCTCAGCAACAGCAAGGTTAAACCACAGCTGAACCATAGCCAAAGCTATAAGGAACGGGACCAGAAAAAGAAATATGGTCGCCCTCATCAATGATAACTTCAAAATTACATTTGGGGTTATTGGCGGGGTAAATACCTTTGGTGACATCACGGCCATTCTTAAAGACAAGAAAAATCTTGTCCTTAGGGATACCAAGCTTTTCCACCAATTCACGAACAGTCGAGCCGGCCTTCATTTTCATCGGCAGCGGCGCACCATGCTTGGCAACATAAGGTGTGATACTGTTAAAACCTTTAACAACAAACTCAATTGAAACATCAGCTGAGTTATGACCAATGGGTGCTAGTTCATTAGGATCTTGGTTTTCCATCAATGCGTCCGTCATTAATCTCGCCCTTTTAGCTATTTAAACAATATATGTGCATTTTATATGCATAATATAAATATGCATTGATAAATCTCAATAGGACCAAGGAATAATTTTTTATAAAAATAAAAATGCGAAAAAATAGATCAACTTCATAAAAACAAATATGTGAGTTATCAGGTGAGAATGGGCACAATATATTGTACATATGATGAGTTTCAGCTTTGCTGAAACAAAACCTCGTTTTTACTGATAGAGCAGTTGACCATGGCAGCTAAACCATCCAAAAATAGTCCTAAATTCATCCATTTACGGGTGCATTCAGCTTACAGCTTGCTTGAGGGCGCCTTACCTGTTGAGCGCCTGGTTGCCTATGCGGTTGACGAAAGCATGCCAGCACTTGGGTTGTCAGATACGAATAACCTGTTTGGCGCGCTTGAATTTTCTGAAAAATGTTATGGCAAAGGTGTGCAACCCATTATTGGCTGTACATTGGCAATTAAAATGCCTGCGATTGAAAGTGAGGGTAAAAAGTCAAAATTTGATAAAGCTAACGAGCACCATAAAACAGATGGTGAAATTGCCCTGATTGCTCAAAATGAAACCGGTTATGAAAACCTCATGGCTCTCACCAGTGTCGCCTTTTTAGAAACAGCCGGTGAAACAGACCCTTTTATCAATTTTGACTATTTAGCAGACCATGCTGAAGGGGTCATTTGTCTAACAGGCGGTGAAGATGGCCCCTTGGATATGGCCATTAAAAACAACCAGTCAAACTTAGCTGGCAAATGGGCTGAAAGCCTAAAAGAGATATTTGGTGATCGCCTCTATATAGAACTACAAAGACATGGCCGTCCAAGTGAAAAGAGAAGAGAACAAGACCTCATCGAGACCGCTTACGCCCTTGATATCCCGCTCGTTGCCACTAATGAAGCTTATTTCGACAAGAGAGAAGATTACGAAGCTCATGACGCCCTCATTTGTGTTGCAGATGGTGCTTACGTATCAGAAGATGACAGACGGCGTTTAACACCAGATCATCATCTAAAATCTGGTCGTCAGATGGCGGAATTATTTAAAGACATCCCCGAAGCTATTGCGAACACAATTGAAATCGCAAAACGTTGCTCATACCGGCCAACAACCCATGCACCTATCTTGCCCAACTATCTGAGCAGTGATGAGCAGATGGATAATGAGGAAAAATTAGCGGCAGAAGCAAAAGCCTTACGAGAACTTGCCGAAAAAGGTTTAGAAGAACGCCTAGCTAAAATTACGATGCCAGAAGGCATAACAAGAGACGATTATGTCGAGCGTTTAAATTTTGAGCTCGATATTATCATCTCCATGAAGTTCCCCGGTTACTTCCTCATCGTGGCGGACTTCATTCAATGGTCAAAAAATAATAATATTGCTGTTGGGCCGGGTCGGGGGTCTGGTGCGGGCTCTGTTGTCGCCTGGGTTTTGACAATTACTGACCTAGACCCATTACGCTTTGGGCTTCTGTTTGAGCGCTTTCTTAATCCAGAGCGGGTTTCCATGCCTGACTTTGATATCGACTTTTGCCAAACCCGGCGCGATGAAGTCATTCGCTATGTGCAACAAAAATATGGCGATGACAAAGTCGCTCAAATCATCACCTTTGGTAAATTACAAGCGCGTGCGGTGCTGCGCGATGTGGGCCGCGTGCTCTCCATGCCATATGGTCAGGTGGACCGTCTCTGTAAAATGGTCCCCAATAACCCGGCAAACCCATGCACACTTTCTGAAGCACTGGTTGAAGAACCTAAATTAGCTGAAGCTCGCCGCTCAGAAAAGGTGGTCGATGAACTCCTCACAATCGCCTTAAAGTTAGAAGGCCTTTATCGTCATGCCTCAAC
>CAXIBI010000069.1:0-14172 GCA_964022305.1 uncultured Hyphomicrobiales bacterium
GCCGCCCTACGAGGTGCAGCGCTAGGCGCTGACGGCCTGCGGCCTACGTTTTTCGTCTTCAGCTGATTGATGGTTTTGCCATGTTCTCACACCGAAGTGTATCACTCCTTCTTTGTGTAGATGATATGTAGTTATTTTATTTATCTGCCCCTTACTTAAATGAAAGAAAATCATGAAAAATTTTGATGTTGTTATAGTTGGTGGTGGGGCTGCGGGGATGATGTGTGCGATGCAAGCCGGCCAGCGAGTGCGGTCCGTATTACTCATCGAGCATGGCAAAGCTTTTGGTGAGAAGATCAGAATCTCCGGCGGGGGGCGCTGTAATTTTACGAATAGTGGTTGTAAACCCAAAAACTTCCTCTCGAACAATCCGCATTATTGTAAATCTGCGCTCAGCCAATATACACAGCATGATTTTATCTCGCTCGTGAAATCTTATGACATTGCTTTTCATGAGAAAACCTTGGGGCAATTGTTTTGTGATGGGGCAGCCACGCAGATTATTGAGATGCTGGTTGCTGAAATGCGCAAGGGTGGTGTTGAGCTTGCATTAAAGACGAAGGTGGAGAGACTTGAGAAGTCTGAGGCTGGGTTTTCGCTTTCTTTAAGACATTCCCAAACTGAAGAGCCGTTGGAGGATGTAACTTGCTCTTCGTTAGTGATTGCAACCGGTGGGCGCTCTATTCCTAAGATGGGGGCAACTGGCTTTGGTTATAAGGTGGCTGAACAATTTGGGCTTGAGTTGGTCGAACAACGCCCAGCACTTGTGCCGCTGACCTTTGATGAGAAGTTGCTTTCACAATTAAGCCCGCTTTCTGGCATTGGGGTTGATGCGGTTGTCTCTAATAACAAGACCAAATTTTCTGAGGCGATGCTCTTTACGCATCGCGGGCTTAGTGGGCCGTCTATTTTGCAGATCTCGTCTTATTGGCGCGAGGGAGATACTATTCAACTTGATATGTTGCCAGGGCGTGATGTGTTTGAGCTTTTGAAAGAGGCACGGCAGGTGAATGGTAAGTTGGCACTGCAAACAGTGCTCTCTGAATATTTTCCTAAGAGGGTAGCGGACATGATCACTGGGCAATTTGAGTTTGAGGGGAATATTGCGGATCTATCAGATAAAAAGCTGAGAAAAGTCGCTGACCATATTAATCGCTGGACTGTGCAGCCTGTTGGAACTGAAGGTTATCGAACAGCTGAGGTGACGCTTGGCGGGGTTGATACCAACGGGCTTAATTCAAAGACGATGATGGCGAAAGATGTTCCGGGATTATTTTTCATTGGTGAGGTGGTTGACGTGACCGGCTGGCTTGGCGGCTATAACTTCCAGTGGGCGTGGTCGTCTGGTTGGGTTGCTGGGCAGGTGGTTTGATATTTTTTAATCACTTAATTTTATGCGCTTTTTGAAAGCTAGTGGTAGACCTGTAAAAAGTGCTGAGATTAGAACAGTGCAATATTTTAAATCAGAGAATTGCATTGTTTCTGTTTTTATGTGAGATTTTTCTTTTAATAGCGCTATTGCATTTGCCTCATCAAAATCCATGACATAGAGAGGTATGCCTTGTAGTGCTATAGTGAAGTGCCAAGCGTTTGTTATATGGTATTGTCCCAGGACACATGTCCAAATACCTTGTGATTCAAGAAATGACCTTACAACAGCTAATTCTGATTGGTCGTAGTAGATGGATAGTGTTCGTAATTTAGCGATAGTTTAAAATTCCTTTTTATCTGTTTTTAATATCTCTTTACAAGCTTCTTGCCAAAATCCTTTTAGAGAATCAATTTCAAGTATTTTTTTATTTCGGCTTGCATGGCGAATGTCTTCAAAGCGTTTTGATGAATTAAATTTTGGTCTGAGTTTTTCTATCAAATCATTATATTTTTCTTGGCTATATAGCTCATAGTGTTTTGCGCGTTCTATGAGATAGAGTTCTTCATCAATTGTTAGAATCATTCCTCCCGGTTGATGGGCCATTTCAATTACATCTCCTATTGAGAGGTTGTAGTCTTTACAAAACGCAAGTTCCCCAAATCCAAACAGGATAGAAATGAGTTCGTCTTTATCATTCTTGGGACCACCATTTTTTAGTCTTTGATATTTTTGCGCGATTTCGACTTTCAAATTTAATGGGGGGAACTCCTCAAGAGTGTGGTTGTTCTTAAATTTATTAAGGGAAATATAATTTGAGCACCGACTGAAAGGGGTGCGGTAGTTATATTCTAGCATGAAAGTGAGTTTTCCAGCTTTTTCGTGATTTTTAAAGACAGGTTTCAAAAATGGGTAGAGCCTTAAAAAACCTTTTTCGACCAATCGATCAACCTTAAAGCACTCACCTTTTAGCTGGGCATTTATCAATTTGTTTTGATCTTTTTTATCAAGACCATCTTCAAACCGTTTCTCTAAATAGGGGTGAAAAGGGTTGTCCGGATGATTTAGGGGCAAACGAAAATTCTCTAACTTGTCTAATTGTTGAATGAAGAGAGCCATTCTTTCATCTGCTTTTGCGGTTGTTTGCGTTATGAAGCAGGCTAAAAACAGGACAAGCCAGAAACATAAGATTTGTGTTTTTATCTTAATTTGCAAAAATTTATCCCCGTAACTTGTGTCCATGAGAGACTTATTCTTGAAAGGCTAAAAATTTTAATCAGTTTATATTTACTTTTTTTCAGATAAATGCTGGAATTTGAAGCTGGAAGGCAAAATTTTTCCACCAGTTTGAATAAAGGTACCAAATAAACCACGCCAATCCTCAAATTCTTGCTTACTTGGTGTATCCCAGAGAATCCAACCAATTAAATCAGAAGTATCTTCGTTTGGTGGATCGACTATCAATCCTACTTCTTCATCAAGAGATACTTTCATTCCGATAAAAAAATCATCAATCATATATCGGTCCAGAGTTTTCTAATTTCGGATTTACAGAAAACTATAGAGTAGCTTGAAAAATTTGTCGACAGTAGCCACTGATACAAAATTTAAGTATTTTCAGTGGAAGAGGATATTTTATCAAAATTCAAAAATGGCCATATTTGCAGAAAAAAGGCACTGCTTTTTTTGAGCAGTGCCTGTTACAATTGCAAAATAAAAGAATAAAAAAGGTTGTTTTTGTGCTTAAGATACTGACTTTTTAATGCTCCTTTAGGTTGCCTACTAGCAACCGTCGCGGCATCCGCACTTAAGACCTAATCTCACCACCTGTCGATTTTTTCACTGAGGCGATGACTTTGTTGGCCACGGCTTCGATTTCTTCGTCCGTCAGTGTTTTTGCTTTTGGTTGCAAGGTTACTTCGATGGCGAGGGATTTTTTGTTTTCGCCGAGTGAGGCTCCTTCAAATAAATCAAAGAGGTTTACGTCTGTGATCAGTTTTTTGTCGGCACCGCTTGCAGCTTTAATGAGGGTGCTTGCTGTTACGTTGCTATCGACGATGAAGGCAAAGTCACGAGTGAGAGGCTGCAAGTCTGTGATCTCCATGGCGCCTTTGGTGCGGGATTTTTTCTTTGGTTCTGGGATGGCATCCAAGTTTATTTCAAAACCTACAACAGGGGCTTTGATATCTAGCTTCTTAATCGTCTCTGGGTGGAGTTCGCCAAAGGTGCCGATGATGATTTTCGGCCCCAAACGAATGACACCAGAGCGGCCTGGGTGATACCAGTCTGGTGCGTCCGTTGTGATTTGGACTTTGCTTTCTTCCATACCTAACGCAGCTAAGAGAGCAAAAGCATCGGCTTTGGCTTCAAACACTGTGACTGGTTCGCTATTGCCAGACCAATGGCGGCCATTGCCGGTGTGATTTGCTGTGCCGCATCTGATACCAGAAGCTACCATGTGCTGGCCGTCTTCTTTATCTGAGTGATAAGTTTGGCCAACTTCCATTAATACAGGGTCTTGATTGCCGCGGGCGATGTTGCGGGCGGCTGCTGTGATCAGGCCTGGCAAGAGAGACGGGCGCATGTCTGACATGTCGCTTGAGATTGGGTTGGCGAGTTTAAGCTCTGCTTCGCCGCCGCCGAATAATTTGGCTTGATCCTCTGTGATGAACGACCAGGTGATGGCTTCAACTGCGCCTCTTGAGGCCAGTACACGTTTTGCGGTGCGCACGCGGTTTTGGCTTGTTGTTAGCACTGGGCGGGCGATGCCGAAATTGCGTGGAAGTGGTGTTGGTGTGACTTTATCTAGCCCGACAATGCGGATGACTTCTTCAACCAGGTCTGCTGTGCCGTCAATGTCTGGTCGCCAGGTTGGGACTTTTACAGTTACGGTTTGGTCTTTGCCCTTCACCTCAAAGCCGAGGGCGTTTAGGGTTTCAGTGACTTCCTTGTTCGATAAGGTCACGCCGGTGAGTTTGGTCACACGTTGCAGATCAAACTCTAGAGTTTTTTCTGGCTTTGGCGGTGTGCCTGCTTTGCTCATTTCACTGGCTGTGCCGCCGCAAATATCCAGGATCATTTGCGTGGCGAGGTTCACGCCAAGCTCAACTGATTGCGGGTCAATGCCGCGCTCGAAACGATAGCGGGCATCTGAGATGAGGTTAAGCTTGCGGCCTGTCATGGCGATATGGATCGGGTCGAAATAAGCAGACTCGATAAGGACATTTGTTGTCTCTAACTCTGAGCCACTTTCTTCGCCGCCCATGATGCCGCCGAGACCCAGTGGGTTTTTCTCATCAGCGATGAGGCAGGCGCCTTCAAGGTCCTCATAGGTTTTGCCATCGAGTGCGGTGAAGCTTTCACCTTTTTTGCCAAGACGAGCAGAGACGTTGCCGTTTAGTTTGTCTGCATCATAGACATGCAGAGGGCGGCCACGATCATAGGAGATGTAATTTGTGATATCGACGAGCGCGTTGATTGGGCGCAGGCCAATGGCTTTCAGGCGTGC
Source organism: uncultured Hyphomicrobiales bacterium (assembly GCA_964022305.1). Taxonomy (GTDB): domain Bacteria; phylum Pseudomonadota; class Alphaproteobacteria; order Rhizobiales; family HXMU1428-3; genus HXMU1428-3. Next base: position 4,878 of record CAXIBI010000069.1, read on the forward strand.
TTGTAACCATGCAGGTGAGGCTACGTTTTTCACGTCTTTCACATAGCGTCCCCAAAAGGCCGGGCAGATGTGGGATTTGTCTTTGGCAATATCAAGTTTGATATCGGTTGGGCTTTTAAATTCGCCTTTCTCAGTGTAGCCGAGGTTCTCTTCTTTCAAAGTGCCAAGACCAGCTGCTGCTAGATCACGGGCAATGCCTCTCACGCCAAGGCAGTCTGGGCGGTTTGGTGTGATGGCGATCTCGATGGTTGGATCATCCAGTCCGGCGAAATCAACATATTTCGTGCCGACTTTATCAGCTGCACCCTCTCCAAGTTCGATGATGCCTTCGTGATCTTCAGATAGTTGAAGCTCGCTTTCAGAGCACATCATGCCCATTGATTCAACACCGCGGATTTTTGCTTTTGTGAGTGTGAAATCAATGCCAGGAACATAAGTGCCAACAGGCGCAAATACTCCAAGCAGGCCAGCTTTGGCGTTTGGTGCGCCGCAGACCACTTGCATTGTTTCACTGCCATTGTTCACTGTGCAGACCTGAAGTTTGTCAGCGTCTGGATGCTTTTCAGCCGTTTCAATTTTTGCGATGACGAAATTGCTTAGCTCATCAGCAGGGTTTACAACCTCTTCAACTTCAAGGCCGATGAGGGTGAGTTTGTCTAGAATTTCGTGGAGTGAGCTCTCAGTTTCGAGATGGTCTTTTAGCCAGCTTAATGTGAACTTCATAATTTACAGACCTCCGGCAATGGTTGGGACATGGAGTGGGCTAAAGCCATAATGTTTGAGCCAGCGGCTATCGCCAGCGAAAAAAGCGCGTAAATCAGGCATGCCATATTTGAGCATTGCTAAGCGATCTATGCCGATGCCGAAAGCAAAGCCTTGATATTCTTCTGGGTCTAAACCGACATTGCGGAGCACGTTTGGATGCACCATGCCGCAGCCTAAAATTTCGAGCCATTTTTCTTCACCGCCGATGAGGATCTCATCGCCTTTTTTCGAATAGCCAACATCAACTTCAGCTGATGGCTCAGTGAAGGGGAAGTGGGATGCTCTGAAGCGCATGGTGACGTCATCAACTTCAAAGAAGGTTTTGCAAAATTCTTCCAAGACCCATTTGAGATGGCCCATATGAGTGTCTTTGTCGATCACTAAACCTTCGACCTGGTGGAACATTGGTGTGTGGGTTTGGTCGCTGTCGCAGCGATATACACGGCCTGGGGCGATGATGCGTAGCGGTGGTTCTTGATTTTCCATCACACGAACTTGCACGGTGGAAGTATGAGTGCGGAGCACACGTCTTGAGCCATCTTCTTTTTCATTAAAGTAGAAGGTGTCGTGTTCTTGTCTTGCTGGGTGTTCAGCTGGGATATTGAGTTTGGTGAAATTGTTTTCATCAGTTTCAATATGCGGGCCTTCTGCCATGGAGAACCCTAGATCAGCGAAGATTTCTGTGATCTCTTCCCAGACCTGGCTGATTGGGTGGATGCGACCAACAAGAGCTGGGCTTTGGCGCAGTGGGAGTGTTACGTCTTCGCGTTCGGTCTCCAGCCTTTCATTAAGGGCGATGCGCTCGAGCTCTTCTTTGCGGCTTTCCAGCTCAGAGGTGACAGCTTGTTTCACTTTATTGACGGCTTGGCCAAAAGATTTACGCTCTTCAGGCGGCATTTTGCCAAGACCGGACATAAGAGCTGAGATGGAGCCCTTTTTACCGACGGCGCTTACTCTGATCTCTTCTAGAGATTTGAGATCTGCTGCTTCTTTGATTGATGAGATTATATCTTTTTCTAATGTTTCCAGCTCAGCCATGCGGGATGCTTTCTCTTTTGTGCTTCAGATGCCTTTTTTGATGTGCCTTTTGGTTTCCCACCAGAAACCGGCCCGAAAGCGTCCGCACCATTCTCTTTTGTCTCAATTGGTACGCTGAAGCGCTTATTTATGATTAGATAGTATTTAGCTTACTTTGGTTCAAAGGTGTACCCCAATTTCTTTGGAAATCAAGGTAAGTATCCTGGTTCTTATTAGAGTTATTCGAAATTGCTTTTGATACAAAAATACCCTCCGAGTGGGAGGGTATTTTTAGAATAGTTCATTTTAGCTTTTCAGAAAAATTAAGCTAAAGACGCTTGAGCTTTTTCGACCAAGGCTTTGAATGAGGCTGGCTCATGGACAGCTAGGTCAGCTAACACTTTACGATCAACTTCAATACCGGCTAGATTCAAGCCATTGATGAAGCGGCCATATGTTAGGCCATGTTCTCTTGCAGCGGCGTTGATACGCTGGATCCAAAGTGAGCGGAAATTTTGTTTTCTTGCTTTGCGATCGCGATATGCATATTGACCGGCTTTTTCAACCGCTTGGTTTGCAATGCGGAAAGTATTTTTGCGGCGGCCATAATAGCCTTTTGCAGCTTTGATAACTTTACGATGACGGGCGTGAGTTGTGACGCCTCTTTTCACTCGTGACATGATGGGTGCTCCTAAAAAAGTAAAAAACAGAAATAAATTAGCCATTTAACCTGGCTTAGCCATATGGAAGGAATTTCTTCACGATGCGTGCATCGCACTCTTGAAGAATTTGTGTGCCTCTGGCGTTTCTGATGAATTTGTTGGTTCTTTTAATCATGCCGTGTTGTTTACCAGCTTGATTGCCGCGAACTTTGCCGCTGGCTGTGAGTTTGAACCGCTTTTTTGCACCACTTTTGGTTTTCAACTTGGGCATTTGCGTCTCCTACTTAAAAATATGAATGTGAGCTGATTTTTTATATTTAAAAATGAGCGTCACAAACGCGAAATTGGTCGCCACGGCATGCCCTGCCGGACGACATATGAAATAAAAGAGGTTTTATAGGCTTGAACGGCTCTTTATGCAAGCCCAAACTTTATTTTTTCTGTCAGAATATAATTTTAGAAACGGGTCTACTTGAGTAATTTAATAAGCGCAATTGATTTGATAGGCTTGTATTTCGTACAATAAATGGCCTAAAGTGGCCTTGAAGCGGAAAAATTAGCCTAAAAGTCAATTATTATCTGCAGCAAATTCTGTCAAACATCTTGTATGACAAACTCTATTGGAATGATGCATAAATTTTATGCAGCTGAATGTTGGTAATTTTAGCTCATCATCACCCAATAAGAATTTTTTGATGGAGTTTCTAATTCATTCAATTCGTTTCTTAATATTAACTATGTTGCTAAACGAAATTTTAGAGAATGTTGATTAAACGAGATGATTAGAAATTGATCTAAATTTTAATAACTTAATTATGCGCATCTTAACTGTGCTTAAGGGGAGGACAGCAATAATATGTCAGAAACAAAAGTATTTGATGTTTCTTCAGAGTGGCAAGCCCATGCCCACATTGATAATAATAAATATCTTGAAATGTATAAAGCGAGTGTCGAGACACCTGATGAGTTTTGGGGTGAGCAAGGTAAACGTCTTGATTGGATGAAGCCTTATACGAAAGTAAAAAACACATCTTATGACTATGATAATGTTGACATTAAATGGTTTGAAGATGGGACATTGAATGTCAGTTATAACTGTATTGATCGTCATTTAGAAACACGCGGTGACCAAGTTGCTATTATTTGGGAAGGCGATGACCCAACCGAAGATGAAAAAATCACTTACAAACAGTTGCATGAACGTGTTTGTAAATTTGCGAATGTCTTGAAAGCACAAGGCGTTCAAAAAGGTGATCGTGTTACCCTTTATCTCCCTATGATCCCAGAAGCTGCTTATGCGATGCTTGCTTGTTCACGTATTGGTGCTGTGCACTCAATCGTGTTTGGTGGCTTTAGCCCGGATGCGCTTGCGGATCGTATTACTGGCTGTGACAGTAAGCTTGTGATTACTGCTGATGAAGGCCTACGTGGTGGTCGTAAAGTGCCTCTTAAAGCCAATGTCGATAAGGCTTTGGAAAAAGTTGATCATGATGTGAAAAATATCGTGGTTAAGCGCACTGGTGGTGACATCACGTGGGTTGATGGCCAAGATTTTTGGTTCCATGATGAGCTTGAAAAAGTAGGCGCTGATTGCCCGCCTGAAGAAATGAGTGCTGAAGACCCACTTTTCATCCTTTATACCTCTGGTTCAACAGGCCAGCCAAAAGGTGTTCTTCATACAACTGGTGGTTATCTTGTTTATGCCTCTATGACACATGAATATGTGTTTGATTATCATGAAGGCGATATTTATTGGTGTACAGCTGACGTTGGTTGGGTGACAGGTCACTCATACATTGTTTATGGACCGCTTGCGAACGGTGCCACAACGTTGATGTTTGAAGGTGTGCCAACATATCCAACAGCGAGCCGTTTCTGGCATGTTGTTGATAAGCACCGTGTAAATACTTTCTATACTGCACCAACTGCTATTCGCTCGCTTATGGGTGCTGGTGAAGATTTTGTGAAACGTACTGATCGTTCAACTCTGCGTCTACTTGGCTCAGTTGGTGAGCCAATTAACCCAGAAGCTTGGGATTGGTATCATAATGTTGTTGGTGATGGTCGTTGCCCGATTGTTGATACATGGTGGCAAACTGAAACTGGCGGTATTTTGATTACGCCTCTTCCAGGTGCAACAGCTTTGAAACCAGGTTCAGCGACACGTCCGTTCTTTGGTGTTCAGCCTGCTTTGGTTGATAATGAAGGTAATTTCCTTGATGGTGCTGTTGAAGGTAATTTGGTTATCACTGATAGCTGGCCTGGCCAAATGCGTACTGTTTATGGTGATCATGAGCGCTTTGTTCAAACTTACTTCTCAACTTATAAAGGCTTGTACTTTACAGGTGACGGCGCACGCCGTGATGAAGATGGCTATTATTGGATTACCGGCCGTGTGGATGATGTGATCAATGTTTCTGGTCACCGCATGGGTACAGCTGAAGTGGAAAGTGCTTTGGTTGCGCATGATAAGGTATCAGAGGCTGCTGTGGTTGGTTATCCGCATGATATTAAAGGACAAGGCATTTATGCTTATGTGACTTTGATGGAAGGTGATGAGCCAACAGATGAACTGAAAAAAGAGCTTGTGACTTGGGTTAGAAAAGAAATCGGCCCGATTGCGTCACCTGATCTTATCCAGTTCTCACCTGGTTTGCCGAAAACACGCTCAGGTAAAATTATGCGCCGTATTTTGCGTAAAATTGCTGAGGATGATTTTAGTAATCTTGGTGATACATCAACATTGGCTGAACCAGCGGTTGTTGATGATCTGATTGAGAACAGACAGAATCGCTAAACGATTTTAAAAACGAAATTAAAAACACCCGCCAAGCTTTGAGTTTGGCGGGTGTTTTGTTTTAAGAGCTTGTTGTTACTTTGTTTTTTAAGTTCGATAGACCTTTTTCAAACATATCGCCAATCATTTTATCGCGGTCCATAAAGAGGCAGATGACCTTTGAGAGGAATGTATCTTTGCCCAAAATAGCCCAGGTTATTTTTGTTGCATCGCCTTCAGCTTTGAATAGAAATTCTGCTGTGGCGGTGTCTTCCATTGGTTCTTTAAAATCGAGCCGCATGCGAACGCGATCATTGGGTGTGCTTTCTATGATGGTCATTTTGCCTTTGCCGACTTCATGATTGCCAGCCCAGGCGAGCGATGCGCCTTTCCCTAGTGATGGGGTGCTGAATTCTGCTTTGGAGTTTGGGTCGAGTTTTGCCCAAGGTGACCAGGTGTTGAAATTTTGTAAGTCATTTACTTGCTCGAACAGTTGGGCCGCGTTTGCTTCTATAAGCAGTGATCGTTCTATTCGATAGTTATCTGGCAAGGTGGCGACATAGGCGCAAAATATTGCGATCAGAGCTAAAATTCCGATTAGTATTTTTTTCAACATGTTGTTTCTCCCGGTCCTCAATTTTTTATCCAATCAGATCTTTATTATAGATCATCTTTTTGAATATTTGATGGTGATATTATAGTTGGGGTTTTATTCAGAATGATTTCGTCATACCTTACTGATAGACTTAGTTATTATTCTTATGAAACCTACCAATTTTCTGATTAAAGCACGGACCGTTTTATGGAACATCATCATATTTGGCATGTCCTTGGGGATATTTTGCTGATTTTAGGATTGGCAGGTTTTGTCATTCCATTTTTACAACGCCTTCGTATTTCTCCAGTGCTTGGCTATTTGCTTTGCGGGATCATTATTGGCCCCTATAGTTTGGGAGTTTTGCAAAATGAATTTCCCTGGCTATCTGCCATAGTGATTACAGACTTAACACTCATCCAGGTTTTGGCTGAATTGGGGGTTATCTTTCTTCTCTTTATGATTGGGCTGGAGCTTACTTTTTCGCGGCTCTGGGATTTGCGAAAGCTTGTTTTAGGCTTGGGTAGCGCTCAGATACTTGTCACTGGGGTGATTATCTTTTTTATCGCCTTGCAGTTTAATAATAACTTGGCTGTTTCCCTTTTGGTTGGTGCTTCTTTTGCGCTTTCTTCAACGGCGATTGTTATGCAATTGCTTACCGATAAACATATGATTTCGCGCCCTGTGGGCCGACTTAGCTTTTCTGTATTGTTGATGCAGGACCTGACCGTTGTGCCGATTTTGGTTCTTGTTGGGACGTTGTCTGGTCAAAGCGGAGATAGTTTATTGTTAGCGCTCATTATGGCGTTAGCGACGGCGATTGTTGTTGTGGTTTCTATCATTGTTGCGGGCAAATTATTATTGCGGCCGGTTATGCGTGCGCTTAGCCCGGCTCAGACAATTGAATGGTTGTTTGCGATCATTTTGTTTTTAATTATAGGTTCGGCGTTTTTAACACAGAGCTTTGGTCTTTCAGCGGCGCTCGGGGCATTTCTAGCTGGATTATTAATTGCTGAGACAGAATACCGCCATGAGGTGGAAGTGATTGTTGAGCCTGTGAAGGGCTTGTTAATGGGGATCTTCTTCCTCTCGGTTGGGATGGCGATTAATGTCGCTACAATTGCTGATCATCTGTTTTGGTTACCAGTTTCTGTTATTGGGATTTTTCTTATAAAAACGATTGCGTTTTATCCGTTGGCTCGTTTGTTTGGGGCAACAAAAAAACATGCTGCGCATTCAGCTGTGTTGTTGGCGCAATGTGGTGAGTTTGCCTTTATCATTATCGGTCTTGCTTTGGCTGGTAAATTATTGCCAGAGCAAGATGCGCAATTTTTGCTGCTTGTTGCGAGTATTTCATTACTAATTACACCGCTCACTGCTTGGCTTGGGCCCTTGGCCGAGCGGCTTGTGAGTTTTGGAACAGATGAGACAAGTGAAGATGATTTGTTTGTTGATGATTTAAGCGAGCGTCATGTGATCATTGGAGGCTTTGGACGTGTTGGGCAAACGATGGCGCATATTTTAGAAGATCAGAAAATTCCTTATCTTGCTCTTGATAATAATGCCCTTGCAATCTCTCAAGCGCGGGCAGATGGCTATCCGGTGATGTTTGGAGATGCGCGCAAGATGGAGCTTTGGAACAGGCTTAACATTAATGAGGCAACTGCTGCTGTTTTAACGATTGATGATTTTAATGTGACTGGGAGTATTGTTAAAACATTGCGTCAAAAGTGGCCGCTTATTCCGATTGTGGTGCGTATTCGAGATATTCATCATATCAATGAATATTATGAGGCAGGGGCAACGATTGTTGTGCCTGAGACGCTTGAGTCTTCATTGAAGTTGGTTTTGACCTTGTTTGATCAAATGGGCATTGAGGAAGAGTGCGCGGAAGATATTGTCAATAAATACAGACAAAAAGCCATGTGTGATCATAGCATGTCTGATCATCGTGAGTGATTGTATATGACTGAGAAGATTTCATATGAGATCAGACAAGGATTTGAGGCTGGACAAAGCACAAAGATTGCGCGTTTGTTTTGGCAGGCTTTTAAGGGGAAACTTTTTTTTGCGCTGGGGCCAGAGGAAAAGGCACTTGGATTTTTGAAATCAGTTGTGAATGCGGACTATGCTTTTAGTGCGGTTGATGCTGATGGAGAAGTGCTTGGAGTTGCTGGTTTTAAAACTAAAGCAGGGGCCTTTATTGGTGGGGGTATGACTGACCTTTTTCGGACATATGGTGTGTTGGGGGCGATATGGCGTGCAGCAGTTTTAATATTGCTTGAGCGTCCTGTTGAAGATGACATCTTATTGATGGATGGTATTTTTGTAAGTGATGGAGCGCGTGGGCAAGGGGTTGGCTCTGCTTTATTAAATGCGATAAAAAATGAGGCGAAAGCACGAGATTGCTCTAAGGTGCGTTTGGATGTGATTGATAGTAATCCGAGAGCTCGGGCTTTATATGAAAGACAAGGCTTTATTGCTGGAGAGACAGTGGATATTGGGCTGCTTAAATCTTTATTTGGTTTTCAAAAAGTGACCACGATGATTTTTGAGGTGAAATGACTATTTTTTTGAAGGCACATCAATAGGCCAGCGCAGGACAAAGTAGGCTCTTGTGAGGGCGATGAATAAAAAGGCAATCACGATGCTGATTTTATCTGGGATGTAAGCTGAGAGACTGAGGTAAAGAGCGCCTCCAATTATGGAGAGGGTGGCGTAGATGTCTTTTTTTAAAACGATGGGTGTTTCTCCGCAAAGGACATCGCGCAAGAGGCCGCCGCCTATGCCGGTGATGCAACCCATAATCACCGAAACCAACGTTGATAAATTATGGTCTTGTGCGATTTTTACACCGATTAAAGTAAAGAGGGCGAGGCCGACTGCATCGAACAAGGAGAGCAGTTTTAATTTGCCCCCTTTGCTGAAATCTATCTTTCTGGTGAGAAAAAAGGTGAGGATGCCAACGGGGATGCTAGTGAGCAAATAGATTTGGTCTTCTAACCAAAAGACGGGGGATATGCCGATGAGCATATCACGCAGCGACCCTCCACCGACAGCAGTTATGACAGAGAGAAACACAGCACCGAAATAATCAAACTCATATCTCACTGCTTGAATGGCCGCTGAAGCTGCCATGACAGAGGTTGCTAAGATGGTGAGGAATAAAATGAATGTGACGTGATCGAACATTGATGTTTATTCCTTTTAAACATAGATGAGTGATTTTTATTTGCATTTTAACTGATGGTTCTTTTCATTCAAATGAAAAAGCCTGGGTTGATTGACCCAGGCTTAAAGAGGAATTTGATAAATATATTTTGTGTGTTTGTTTTTACAGGTCTTAGAAATTAAATTTAAGACCTGACCTTACAACCACTTGATCAATGTCATCTTCAAAACGGCCACCGCCGGCACCAGGTGCTGGGGCAAGACCAATGCGGCGTTGGCTGCCAGCATCAAGAGCTTGGTGATAACCAA
>CAXIBI010000070.1:0-14148 GCA_964022305.1 uncultured Hyphomicrobiales bacterium
CTCCACTGTCGTTCCGCCATGTCTTTCAGCCCGAAATGGGCTGAACTCCTTCTTCGTATAGATATATTGAGATGAGCTAGTTTAGTGTTTCTGGGCTTCCGTTTTTCATCTGTAATTTTTTCACTAATCTGAAGCAGATGAATAGGCTTAAAAACGCTACCAGTGCGCCGCCGATGATTTGGCCAGCTAGCAAGCCATAGACGCCGTAAAGATATGTGCCGAGGATCACAAAGGGAATGGTTCCCAAGGTTGCTCTTGTCCAATTGAGGTAGGTTGAGTAGTGAGCTTTGTCCAAGTTATTAAACGCTGCATTGGCTGTAAACATGTAGCCGATCATGCCAAAGCCGGGGATGAGCCAATAACAATAAAAAATCACATAGTCGGCAGCCTCACCTTTTAACTCCATTATGTCGCAAATGGTGGTGGCTGCAAGGGCTAAGAGCCCCCAGGCAAAGAGGACGTAGATGGTGTTGAACTTAATGGCGTCATACAAAGTTTGTTGTACACGGTCATAGCGTTTGCCACCCAAATTTTGACCGATAATCGGGCCGACTGCGCCTGAGAGAGAGAATATACCAGCAAAGGTAAGGGGCAGAATGCGGGCAATGATTGCCCATGCGGCCATGGCTGAATTGCCAAAAGGTGCTAAGGCATAAGTGACATAGGCGTTGCCAATGGGGCTTGCGATATTGGTGAGGATGGCTGGTAAGGCTATGGTGCTAAAGGGTTTTAGGTCGGCTTTTAATTTTTCGCCATTGATGTTAGCTCTGATTTTATGAATATAGAGCAATCCGAATAATCCCATGGCAAGCATGCCAAATCTGGCGATGACAGTGGCAATGGCTGCGCCATCCATGCCTAATTCAAAGGTGAAGATCATTAGTGGATCTAGCCCAGCATTAATCAAAGCACCACCTACATAGATATAGAGCGATTGCATCGGATCACCGAGGGCCCTCAGACAAGATCCTGATGACATTGATACTGCCAGGATAGGCATGGTGGGGATGAGGATTGATAAGTAAGATTTGGCGTGCTCTAAAACCTCACCTTTAGCGCCCATAAGGGATAAAATTCCATCCAAACTCAATAGGAGACCGATACAAATGATTGTTGATGCGATGCCGGTATAGAGCAGGCTATGGATCACGAGACGATTGGCTTTGTCGTAGTTTTCTTCACCCACGGCTCTTGCAACAGTTGCAGATGAGGCGATTGAAAAACCAATGCCCACAGACGTTGTTGCAAAGAGGATTGTACCCGTGAAGCCTAAGGCCGCTTGAATGGCTGTATTTTCCAATTGGCTAAGAAAGTAGAAGTCAACAAAATCAACCGAGAAAATCGCAATCAGGCCAATAGCAGCTGTCAGTGTCATAGTGATGATGTGACTCATGGTTGAGCCAGTGAGGAACTTAGCTTTTCTCTCCTCAGTTTTTGGAGAGTTTTTGTCTGAAGCTTGCTGTTGTTCCATTTTTTATTTGCTTTCTTTGACTTGAGAGCCAAGCTTTAAGGCGTTTGTGGGTGTGTTTTGCTAGATTTGTTCTTATAAATAAAGGGTTTGTTGTGGAATGAAAGAGTTATGGTTGGTATTTTTATCCTATAGCTATAGTTTTGACATGAATGTGTGAGAGGTGTGACCTTTACGTTTGGGATTATTTTAGGTTCATTTAATTTATGAACTTATATGGGGTATCTATTTTTTATATTTTGATTTTTGTCAGTTTGTTATTGGAGGGTTCTTGTGAATAAAACACTAAAAATACGATGTTTGTCGTTTGGGATTATAAAGAGGCTTATTGCTCTTTCCCTAATGCTAGTTTCACCGTTTATGATTGGTTCAGCTTTGGCTGAGATGTCGATTGAGAATAATAAGATTTTGCTTGGGCAAGATTACTCCGTTTTCCCAAATGATACCGGAAGCCCGGCGCTTTGTCGCAAGAAATGTGCGAATGATCGTCGTTGTCAGGCATGGACCTATGTTCGCCCTTACCAAGCTGATGGCGTTGGTGAGTGCCGCTTAAAGCGTGATGTTGCGACCGGCTTTAAAAATGGGTGCTGTATTTCTGGTGTGAAGAAAAAAGATTATCGCAGCTTTGATGAAGATTTAGGTCAGAAAAGAGGGCGCTTGCACAAGGCAGCGGTTGAGCGTTGTGATAGATGGGCTGAAAAAGCCATTGAATTGCAACAACAAAATGTTCAAAACCGTTGTGGTTATCGTGGACGTGGTTGGCATGCTAATGGGGAGCGTCATTTCCGCCGTTGCATGAGAATGTCTCCAAAGGATCGCAAAGCTGAGCGGATTGGCCAAAAGAATGCGATTAGCTCTTGTGTTGAAGAATTGAATTTTGGCAAACGCAATCAGTGTGATCACTATGCAAAAATGGCTGTGTTGCAAAATACAAGCTGGGCGAAAACTGGATGTGGTCGCACAGATAAAGGACGCTGGGGTCGTGATTATAAAAAGCATTATTCATGGTGTTTAAGCGCTGAAAAGCCTGCGATTGCGAAAGCTCAAAAAGTTAGAGAAAATCAATTACAGCAATGTTTTGCTTATGAAGGTGCAAAAGCTGGACCTTGTCATGAATATGCTGAAGGGGCGATCGCTCACTTTAGGAAGAACATTGCCAAGGGATGTGATTTGCATGGACCGCGTTGGCATAATAATTATCGCCGTCATGTGGGATGGTGCCGCAAGGCAACGCCGCGTCAACGGTTTAAAGAAACTAAGAAGCGTCAGAAAATCTTAAAAACATGCCGTTTGCTTGGTAAATTTGGTATCCAATGGCGTTAAGCTGCTGATTAAAACATAAAAACAAAAAGCCCCTGAAATTATTGATAAATTTCAGGGGCTTTTTTTGTTTTGAAAACTATAGTGATTTATTTCAACGTATTATAACCGGCGCTGAAACCATTTAAAGAAACGGGAAAGCCAATGCCAAGTTCGGGTGTTTGGAAAATAATAAAAACTGCGTTTTTGCCGGTTCTGAATTTTTGAACAATTTTATTGGTGACGACCACTTCAGCGATGCAGCCGATTTTACCGCATTTCATAAATTGGGCATGACCCATGTCTGTGTTGTCGATTTTAAGCCCGAGACCTGTTGGAAGTAATACGCCTAAGGGAGCAACAACACGCAATACTTCTTTTTTACCGTCTCTTGAGCGTAGGAAAATAACTCTTAAGCTGTAATTGGGTCTGGTTTCATCTGTGACGTCTTGTACAAGAGCGCATTTCTCACTTTTTGCTCCCGGGGGCGTGCCGCAGCTTAAGTGCCAGTGGCCATGAGTTTTTCTCACCTTGAAACTGTCTGCTTTGGCTGTTGTGGGTAGGTTTGTGAGAAACACGAGACTTAAGCTCAAGAATAGAGAGGTTAGGGCAGTTTTCATCGATTTGGCCTTGTTTTTACTTTTCTTATTGGAGGAGGTGCAAGGAAACTGGAAGACAAGCGTTTGTTTTGAGCCACTCTTATTATAGGTGTGAGTGTCACTGATATTATCTAAAAAGCTGTGTTTTTGGTGCTGGCCGCACGTTTTTGTAAGCAAAGCTTGTTCCTTAGATTTAAATTTTAGCGGTTAATTCTCTTATTTGCTGACTGATTCGCTTGTCCTGCAGTTTATATAATGTTGCAGGGAAATGCATCTTATTGTTTCGTGAAGCAAATAAGTTAAAGCTGTTATTTAATTTAGGATTTGCTTTATTAATAGGGCTAAATTTGGACGTATCTTAAAAATCTTCAGATGGTTTAGGTTTCTTAGATATTCTCAGTGTTAGATATATTCAAATGTGAAGATAAGTTGAATAATTTATCCGAAAGGGTAGTTGCAGGGTTGCCCTCGACTATGTTTCTTTATAAGTCATAAGTTTGGATATGAATTAATCAATAGTTTGTTTAATATGGTAGTTCTAAAACTATTTTTTTATCTTTGGGCATGTTGAGTGTTGTGGCCAGCACTTTGACCAGTGATCTTAGAAATAGATGCTTGAGGGTAGGTTCAATTGATTTATTTCAAAGATATTGATGGCGCTACGTGATTTTATTGGTAAAGTTGCGGCAAAATTGTGTCCTTTGTATCAAAAGAATTTTATTAAATTTTATTTTTGATATAGGTTTTGGAAATTAGATTTTTGCTGTGGTGAATGAAAAGGTTGAAACTTTTTATCATTTACTGCATTGCTTCATGTGTTGATGTGCATTACAGATGTGCGTTGAAATGGGCATTAATTTGACCAGCTATTAATAAATAGGTGGTTTTTTTCGGGTTACAAGCTGTTCGAATTATAAAAATAAGAATGGCAATAAAATTAGGGAGCTTTTTTATGGACTTTCAGTTCAAAAATAAGTTGGGGCTTAAGTCCTTTGGAGTGAGCACTTTCGTTTCTGCTGTTCTAGCGTTTTTAGGGTCTTCTGTTGCTTTAGCAGCTGAAGGGCAGCCAGTTGATTGGCAATTGGGGTTTCAAGATTCTGTGACGCCAATCATGGATCAGATTAATGAATTTCATAATCTTCTTTTGATTATCATTACGGTTATCACATTGTTTGTGATGGCGCTTTTACTTTATGTGATGCTTCGCTTTAGCGCGAAAGCTAATCCGGTTCCTTCAAAAACGACACACAGTACATCTCTTGAATTTGCATGGACTGTTGTTCCAATTTTGATTTTGCTTGTGATTTCTGTTCCTTCATGGCGTTTGCTGAATGCACAATATAGCTTTCCAAAAGCTGATGTGACCATTAAGGCCATTGGTAATCAGTGGAACTGGGATTATGAATATTCTGACCATGAAGATATTTCTTTTACAGCGTCGATGAAAGAAGATAACGAATTAGAAGCTGGTGAGCCTCGCTTGCTCTCAACTGATAATGTTGTTGTTGTTCCTGTTAACAAAGTTGTGCATGTGCTTTTAACTGCTGATCCAGCTGGTGTGATCCATAACTGGGCAGTTCCTAGCTTTGGCGTTAAAGCTGATGCGGTGCCAGGTCGTGTAACCCGGACTTGGTTTAAAGCGCGCAAAACTGGCACGTATTATGGGCAATGTTCAGAGCTTTGCGGTAAAGATCACGCTTTCATGCCTATTCAGGTGAAAGTTGTCACAGCCAAAGAATATGAAAAATGGCTTCAGTGGGCGAAAGAAGAATATGCTTCTAATGATAGCATCAATGATGGTGTCAAGTTTGCTGGCAAAAAAGCTGACGGCGATGTTGTTGCCAAATTGGCTAAATAATTACTGAAAATATAGATAAATAAAAGCTTCGAGATTTAGGGAGAGCATTGATGGCACATGTTGAAGCCGATCATCATGATGATCATAAGCCTGGGTTCATCTCGCGTTGGTTTTTTTCAACCAACCATAAAGATATTGGTACCTTGTATTTGTTGTTTGCTATTGTGGCAGGTATCATAGGTGGCGCATTGTCTGTTGGCATGCGTATGGAATTGCAAGAACCTGGAATGCAGGTTTTTAGCAATCCGCATATGTTTAACGTTTTTACCACAGCTCACGGGTTGATCATGGTTTTCTTCATGGTGATGCCTGCGATGATTGGTGGTTTTGGTAACTGGTTTGTACCTTTGATGATTGGTGCACCGGATATGGCGTTTCCAAGAATGAACAACATTTCATTCTGGTTATTGCCAGCTTCATTTGCTCTTCTCATTATGTCTCTTTTCCAAGGACCTGAAGGGGCGCAAGGTATTGGTGCTGGTTGGACAATTTACGCACCTCTTTCTACAACGGGCCATCCAAGTCCTGCTATGGATTTTGGTATTTTATCACTCCATATTGCGGGTGCTGGCTCTATTCTTGGTGCGATTAACTTCATCACGACAATCTTTAACATGCGTGCGCCTGGCATGACACTTCACAAGATGCCATTGTTTGTATGGTCAGTTCTTGTGACAGCGTTCTTGCTGCTTCTATCTTTGCCAGTTCTTGCTGGTGCGATCACCATGTTGTTGACAGATCGTAACTTTGGTACCTCATTCTTCAGTCCTGAAGGTGGTGGTGATCCATTGCTTTATCAACATCTGTTCTGGTTCTTTGGTCATCCTGAAGTGTATATCCTTATCCTTCCTGGCTTTGGTATCATTTCTCAACTCGTGTCAACTTTCTCTAACAAGCCTGTGTTTGGTTATTTAGGTATGGCTTATGCGATGGTTGCTATTGGTCTTGTTGGCTTTATCGTTTGGGCGCACCACATGTATGCCTCTGGCATGAGCGTTGATAGCCAAGCTTACTTTATGTTAGCCACTATGGTGATTGCGGTGCCAACCGGTGTTAAAATCTTCTCATGGATTGCGACAATGTGGGGTGGTTCATTAACGTTCCGTGCTCCTATGGTTTGGTCAATCGGATTTATCTTCCTCTTTACTGTTGGTGGTGTAACCGGCGTTGTGCTTGCGAATGCGGGTGTGGACCGTGCGCTGCATGATACATATTATGTGGTTGCTCACTTCCACTATGTGCTTTCACTTGGTGCGGTTTTCTCAATCTTTGCGGGTTGGTATTACTGGTTCCCTAAAATGTTTGGCATAACTTACTCTGATGGCTTAGCTAAGCTGCATTTCTGGGTGATGTTTGTTGGTGCGAATATTATTTTCTTCCCTCAACATTTCTTAGGCCTTGCTGGTATGCCTCGCCGTTATGTGGATTATCCTGATGCTTATGCAGGTTGGAACTATGTGTCATCTATTGGCTCATATATCACGGCAGCGTCTGTTGTGTTGTTCCTCTTCATTATGCTTCATGCGGTTATCCGCCGCGAAAAAGCTGCTGCTAATCCTTATGGTGAAGGTGCAACAACATTGGAGTGGACATTGTCTTCACCTCCTCCGTTCCACCAATTCTCAGAATTGCCACGGATTAAGTAATTGACTTCTTTTCTCCAGGCGCATTTGCATAAAAATGTGCCTGGAGAGTTTTAACTCTTTGATTTTTTATTGGAATTTTGACGTTTATGAGTGAGTTGAGCTTAGCTTATCATCAAGAAGACAACGCTGAAGCCTTTGGCGGTGATGTGCAAGATTATGTGCAGCTTTTGAAGCCGCGGGTGATGTCTTTGGTGGTCTTTACAAGTTTTGTTGGCCTCATGGTCGCGCCAGGCTCAATTCATCCGTTACTTGGCGTTGTTGCTGTTCTTGCTATTGCAGTTGGAGCCGGTGCTTCTGGTGCTCTTAATATGTGGTATGACGCTGATATTGATGGCTTGATGCAACGCACGGCTGCTCGGCCAATACCGCGAGGGCGTGTTTCTAAAAACGAAGCGCTTACATTAGGGGTTGTTCTTAGTATTCTCTCTACCCTTGTACTTGGTTTAGCGACAAACTGGTTAGCTTCAGCGTTGCTTGCAGGGACTATTGGTTTTTATCTTTTCATTTATACGATGTGGCTGAAGCGCTCGACACCGCAAAATATTGTGATTGGTGGTGCGGCTGGCTCTTTCCCACCAATGATTGGCTGGGTTGCTGTCACGGGTTCAATTACCATTGAGCCAATTGTATTGTTTCTGATTATCTTTATGTGGACGCCCCCTCATTTTTGGGCTTTAGCGCTTTATCGCTGCCGTGATTATGAGCGTGTTGGTGTACCAATGCTGCCTGTTGTTAAAGGGCCTGATGAAACGCGGTTACAGATTTTAATTTACAGCTTTATTCTTTTTGCTGTGAGTTTAACACCGGCGTTTATTGATCTTGGTGGGTTGCTTTATCTGACAATGAGTGTGATGGCTGGGATTGTGTTTTTATATCTAGCCATTCAGGTTTTCCGTGTGCGTGAGGGAAATATTGCGGATGCGGTTGCCAAAAAATTATTTTTATATTCGATTTTCTATTTGTTTTTTCTATTTTCAGTTTTGTTGGTTGAGCATGTTGTACCAGGTGCTTTTTATTCAACAGGGTTTAAGTTTGGGTTCTAGATAATGACTGAAGAAGAATTGAAAAAACGCAAGCGTCGTTCGATTGTGATTGGTTTGGTGTTGGCAGCTTTTGTCATCCTTTTTTATGCAATTACCATCGTTCGTCTTGGTGAAAATGTTATGAACAGGCCTTTGTAAAGGTTTTTTGATTAATGAGTGTTGGTGACGATAACAATAGAGATGAGAGGCAAGCCTCTCGTGCATCTCAAGAGCCGAAGCACACAGCTGTTGTGTCTGCTTTGCTTGGCATGATTGGGATTATGACTGTCGTTGTTATCTATTCACCAGAGCTTTATAATTTGTTTTGTAAAGTCACCGGGTATGGTGGCACAGTTCAGCGCGCTGAAGCTGGTAGCGGTGTTATTCTTGATAAGAAAATAACCGTTAAGTTTGATGCTACAGTCGCTAAAGGCTTTAACTGGGAATTTAAGCCAGTTCAAAAGTCTATTGATGTGCATATTGGTGAAACGGTTGTTGTGAATTACCGCGCGAAGAATTTAGGCAAGGAACCTCTGGTTGGGACTGCTATTTATAATGTGACACCAGAAATCGCGGGTAGTTTTTTTAATAAGATTGAGTGTTTTTGTTTTACGGAGCAAAAGTTAGAGCCTGGTGAAGAAATTGAGATGCCAGTGAGTTTTTATGTTGACCCGGAGATTGTCACAGACAAGAGCGGGAAGACGGTGAATGATATTACTTTGTCATATGTGTTTTTTGAAAAGAAAAAAACTTTGAAAACAGCGAATGCGATTCAATAGATTTTTTAAGCACATTGAATGAGTTAAATGTTGAGTTGAAAATAATTACTGAGGGGACTTAAGGACCTTTAAAATTTTTAAAGATCCATCTTCGAGGTTTAAAAATCTAACGTGCATTTGGGGCACATGTTAAGGGAGAGATAGATGGCAGATTCACACGGAAAACACCATGATTATCATTTGGTGGATCCTAGTCCGTGGCCGTTACTAGGTGCTATTTCAGCATTTGTATTGGCTGTTGGGGCTATTCAGTTCATGCATAAACAAGGCGCAATTGTAATGGGCGTTGGTTTTGGCCTTGTATTGCTGACCATGTTCTTGTGGTGGCGTGATGTTATTAAAGAAGCTGAGAGAAATGGTGATCATACACCTGTTGTTCAAATCCATAACCGCTATGGTATGATTTTGTTCATCGCTTCTGAAGTGATGTTCTTTGTTGCTTGGTTCTGGGCGTTTTTTGATATTTCACTTTTCCCTGGGTTGGGTGATGAAGTGATTAAAACGGCTGGTGGTGCAGAAGCTGCTTTGGGCCAGGTCACACGTAATGAAGTGACGCAAGGTGTTTTCCCACCCGTTGGTACAGAAACTTTTAACCCATGGAAACTTCCATTGGTGAATACTTTGATCCTGCTTCTTTCTGGTACAACTGTGACATGGGCTCACCATGCTATGCTTAAAGATGACCGTAAGGGACTTATTTGGGGCCTAGTATTGACAGTTATTCTAGGTGTGATTTTCACCATCTGTCAGGTTTATGAATATATGCATGCTGGCTTTGCTTTTAGCAATGAAAATGGCGGTAATATTTATGGTTCTGTTTTCTATATGGCAACCGGTTTCCATGGTTTCCATGTGGTTGTTGGTACAATCACACTAGCTGTGATGCTCTTTAGAGCGATGGCTGGACACTTCACTGCGAAGCAACATTTTGGTTTTGAAGCTGCGGCTTGGTACTGGCACTTTGTTGATGTTGTTTGGTTGTTCTTGTTTGCTTGCATTTATGTGTGGGCACAATAAGTATCAAACAGTGATCAAAATAAACTTTTGAAGTTTGATTTAATAAAAAGCCCGCCTGTATTATTACAGGTGGGCTTTTTGTTTGTGCTTCAGGTTGTAGTTTTTAGTGCGCCTTCAGTTGCCCACCCGCAACCGGCGCTGCATTCGCAAGAAGCAACCGCACTTTTTTATTTGTGCTTCAGATTGCCCACAAGCAACCGCACTAAAACCTCAGACGTGAGTTAAGTAAGATGACAGAAAAACAGGTTAATCCGATCGTTGCAGGGATTAAGGGGCGGTGCCCGAGATGCGGCAAGGGCGCTTTGTTTAATGGGTTTATAGATCTTAAAGATAAATGCTCGAACTGTGACTTAGATTATGATTTTGCTGATAGCGGTGATGGGCCTGCTGTTTTTATCATGTTGATTGTTGGATTTCTTGTCGTTGGTTTGGCAATTTATGTGGAAGTGAATTATCGTCCTGATTATTGGGTCCATGCTGTGCTTTGGTTGCCGAGTATTCTCATTTTCTCAGCGGGGTTACTCCGGCCATTTAAGGGTGTGTTGGTTTGTTTGCAATATAGCAATGATGCTCATGAGGGACGTTTAAGTGATGATCAATAAATTAAAACAAGCCGGATTGGTGTACCCATTAATTTTAACGCTGATTGCTTTAGGCGTTTTAGTTAGCCTTGGGAACTGGCAAATGGAGCGTATGGCTTGGAAGGCAGATTTGATTAAGCTTGTTAATGAGCGTGTTGCTAGTCCTGCCATTTCATTTAAAGAGCTTGTTCAGCGTTCTCCAAAGTTAGAAGATGTTCGATTTCAGCCAGTTCGTTTGCGTGGTACGTTTGACCATTCAGAGGAGCGTCATTATTTTTTGCCCTATAAGGGTAAGGTTGGGTGGCATATTATCACTCCATTTATTTTAGAAACGGGTGAGATTGTTTTGGTTGACCGGGGGTTTGTGCCTGATGCTTTAAAAGAAGCAAAAGAGCGCCCAAAAGGTTTGATTACAGGTCTGCAAGAGATTGAAGGGCTTGTGCGCTTAAGCGAAAAGCGGAATTATTTTTCACCTTTAAATGATGTGCGACAAAATAAGTGGTATGTGCGTGATTTAAAGGAGCTTTATGGTAGCTTGAAAATGCCAAAAGACAGGCAATCTTCATGGCCGTTTATGGTTGATCAAAAACGTATTGCGACATCTGGTGAGTGGCCTTTGCCTGGGGTGACGAAGGTGAGCTTTACTGACAAGCATTTTGGCTATGCATTGACCTGGTATGGTTTGGCGCTGACTTTAATAGGTGTGTTTTTAGCCTTTGCCTATAGCCGTTTGTCAGCAATAAAATCATAAAAAGTAAAATTGCTAGTGCAATTCTTTAATCAGGCCGCCCTAGCATTGAATGCTGGTAAAAATGATAAAAAACAAATATATAGTGTTTGCCTTTTGATAAACGTTTAGGGTTTTGGACCCTACATAGAATAACTCAGGCTTATAGCCTGTTTAAAGGAGAAATCAGTTGAAATATGTGAGCACGCGCGGGCAAGCGCCAGTTCTTGAATTTGAAGATGTGATGCTTGCTGGCCTCGCCCGTGATGGGGGGCTTTATGTGCCTGAAACTTGGCCAACATTTAGCGCAGAGCAGATTAGTGCGATGCGTGGATGTTCGTATCAGGACATAGCGTTTCAAGTGATGTTTCCTTTTGTCTCTGGTTCTATTGAGGAAAATGAATTTAAAGAGCTTATTGAGACAGCCTATGGTGGTTTTGCTCACAGAGCTGTAGCCTCCTTAGAGCAAATGGATGATCAGCTCTGGCTTTTAGAGCTTTTTCATGGGCCGACCTTGGCGTTTAAAGATTTTGCCATGCAGATTTTAGGTCTTTTGATGGATCGGGCTCTTATCAAACGCGGCGAGCGTGCGACCATTCTTGGCGCGACATCTGGTGATACGGGGGGCGCTGCGATCGAGGCCTTTAGAGGCCGTGAGCAAATTGATATTTTTATTCTGCACCCGCATGGCCGAGTTTCTGATGTGCAACGCCGTCAGATGACAACGGCGAGTGAAGAGAATGTGTTTAACATTGCGCTTGAAGGTACCTTTGATGATTGTCAGGCCATGGTGAAGGCTTTGTTTAATGATCATGAGTTTCGCGATGGCATGAAGGTGACCGGGGTGAACTCGATTAACTGGGCGCGGATTATGGCGCAGATCGTTTATTATTTCACAGCAGGTGTGGCACTTGGCAGCCCGGACCGTCCGCTTTCTTTTTCTGTGCCAACAGGGAACTTTGGTGATGTGTTTGCCGGCTTTGTGGCTCACAAAATGGGATTGCCAATTGAAAAATTAGTCGTTGCGACCAATGTGAATGATATTTTGGTGCGCACACTTGAGACAGGGACTTATAAGCCTGATGGCGTGACAGCGACTTATAGCCCTAGTATGGATATTCAGGTTTCTTCTAATTTTGAGCGCTTGATGTTTGAAATGGCTGGGCGTGATGCGGACCGAGTTGTTAACTTAATGAGCGATTTGACGGAGAACGGTGAGTTTCAACTCTCAGAAAATGAATTGGCACCAATGAGAGAATTATTTGTTGGTTTGCGCATTGATGAGGGTGAAACCGTTGAGCGCATTAAAGCAGAGAAACAGGACAATGATTATATTATTGATCCGCATAGTGCCATTGCTTTAGAGGCTGGTGCGCGCCAATTGAAAGAGGGTAGCACTACCCCCATGGTTGCTTTGGCAACGGCTCATCCAGCGAAATTTCCTGATGTGGTGACTGAGGCGACAGGGGCAGATGTGCCGCAACCTCAAAGATTGATCGAGCAGCTTAAAAGCGAGGAGCGGGTTGAGCGTTTGGCGAATGATTTGGGTGTTGTCTCAAACTATATTGCTAAAAACACACGAGCAAACGGGACCGCTTAATGGAGACACGTGTTTCGACCCTTCCTAATGGCTTTCGGGTTGTTAGCCATGAAATGCCACATCTTGAGACTGTGTCTCTTGGGGTTTGGATTGCTGCTGGTAGCCGTGATGAGAAACCAGATCAGCATGGGATTGCTCATTTTTTAGAGCATATGGCGTTTAAAGGAACCACGAGCCGCTCAGCTTATGAAATTGTTGAAACAATTGAAAATGTTGGCGGCGATCTCAATGCCTCAACTGGGCTTGATCAGACATCTTATTATGCTGTTGTTTTGCGCGGCGACGTTGAGGTGGCGGTTTCGCTGCTTGGAGATATCCTGCAAAATTCCCAATTTACTGAAGAAGAACTCATACGCGAACGAGATGTGATCATTCAAGAAATTATGGCAAATGATGATCAGCCTGATGATGTTGTGTTTGATTTAGCGCAGTCTCTTGCTTTTAGAGATCATTCTGTTGGGCGTCCGGTGATGGGGACGATTGAAAGTGTTTCAGGCTTTACGATTGATGATCTGAGTGGCTTTATGAAAAGTCATTATAAGGCTGAAAGAATGGTCATCTCAGCGGCTGGTGCGATTGACCATGATGAATTTGTTCGCTTGGTGGAGCGCTATTTCTCGGAGCTGCAAACTGGCGGTCAACGTTTAATTGAACCGATTGCTTATAAGGGAGGGATTGAGGCCGCGTCCCAAGAATTTGAGCAGGGACATGTGGTGATTGGGTTTGAAGGGGTTCCTTTCAAATCATCTGATATTTTTACCATGCAGGTTTTAAACTCGGTTCTTGGTGGGGGGATGTCATCGCGTTTGTTTCAAGAGGTGAGGGAGAAGCGCGGCCTTGCTTATCATGTTTATAGCTTTCATTCTGCTTATGAAGATGCTGGGTTGTTCGGGCTTTATGTGGCTTGCGATAAAAAGCGACAATTAGAAGCGTGTAGTGTTATGTTGAATGAGATTGCCAGCCTCCTTGAGACTGGTTTAAACTCAAGGGAGTTAAACCGCGCAAAAGCACAGCTTAAGGCCGGTTTGGCGATGAGCTTGGAAAGCACGGCTGTTCGCGCTGAGCAGCTTGCAAGGCAGATGCTGTTTTTTGATCGTGTTTTGTCTGTTTCAGAATTGCGAGATGAGATTGAAGCTGTCAGCGGTGAGGCTTGTCAGGCTTTAGCGACAAAAATTGTTCGTGCCTGTGAGCCAACAATTGCGCTTATTGGTGGTGGTCAGAAAATCGACGAATTTAAGCGTTTTAAAAGTTTTTTTGAATGATCTAAAAAATCAAGAGAGGGTGGGATTAAAATGGTGTTTCTTCGTTCAGCTGCATCATTGGAATTTGGGCCTGTTTTGAAAACCAAGAGACTTATCTTACGTTTTCCGCAGATGGTCGATTTTGCGGCGTGGTCTGATTTGCGCGAAGTGAGTAAAGAGGGGCTCATTCCCTTTGAGCCCAAATGGGCGGAAAATGAGCTTAGCCGAGATAGTTACCGGCTTCGATTGCGGTTTTACCAGCGTGAATTTCGTGATAGTACGGGGTATCCTTTTTTTATTTTTACTAAAGA
>CAXIBI010000071.1:0-14006 GCA_964022305.1 uncultured Hyphomicrobiales bacterium
TGAGTTGAATAGCAAGAGCGATCAAGCCTCCAACTATGGCTCCGCATATAGTTGTCCAAAATTCTGATCCGAATGTCATTATCATCCTTTTTATGCTTGAAGTTTACTAATAACAATTTTTACTTAAATTTGGTGCCTTCTTACATAATAAAATAAAACTTCTAATGCCGTTCTACGAAACTCGCTTTCACCTTCTTCGGGCTGGCTTTTTCGAAGTTGATGTCCAGGGTGTCGCCGTTAATTTCGGTGATTTCGCCATAGCCGAATTTTTGGTGGAAGATGCGCTCACCCACTTTATAATCGGTTGTTACCGTTTTCTTTGCGATGACTTTTGCGTCAATGACTTGGGGGCGGGTGGTCTTGGAGAAATTACTAGCTGATTTTCTGTTGTAGTTTTTTGCTGCCTTAGCTGTGCTGCTTGGGTTTCGCTCGTAATTTTGGGGCATGTTCTCAAAGCGAGAGGTTGCATAGCCGCCGAAATTTCCCATTTGTTCAATCACTTCAATGTTGCTCTCTGGTAGTTCATCGATAAAGCGCGATGGGGGCTGCGTGACCCAAGAGCCGTGGATGCGGCGGTTTTGGGTGAAGCTGATGTGTGAGTTTTTCTTAGCGCGTGTAATGCCGACATAGCCCAAGCGGCGCTCTTCCTCGAGACCTGCTTTGCCTTCTTCATCTAAAGAGCGTTGGTGTGGGAATAAGCCTTCTTCCCATCCGGGAAGGAAGACAGTGTCGAACTCGAGGCCTTTGGCGGCGTGCAGGGTCATCAGGTTGACGCGGTCACCGTCACTATCAGCGTCGGCGTCCATCACCAGTGAGACATGCTCCATGAAGCCGGCCAGATTTTCAAACTCGCCCATATAGCGAATGAGTTCTTTTAAGTTCTCAAGCCGTGTTTGAGCTTGGGGGCTTTTGTCCTTTTGCCACATTTCTGTGTAGCCGCTGTCATCAAGGATTTGCTCAGCGAGTTCTGTGTGGGGTGTGTTCTCTAACAATGAGCGCCAATGACCAAAGCGCTCAATGAGGGCACGCAGGGACCCTCTTGGTTTTGGGCGCAGTTCGCCGGTGTCGACGATTTCCATGGCTGACTCAAATAGAGAGATGCCTCTGGCTCTTGCGTGATGATGGAGGACTTCTAGCGTGGCGTTGGCGAGACCGCGTTTGGGCGTGTTGATGATGCGCTCAAACTTGAGGTCGTTGGCCGGGTTGAGGACGACGTCAAAATAGGCGCAGGCGTCTTTGATTTCCATGCGCTCATAAAAGCGCGGGCCGCCGATGACACGGTAGGGGAGGCCTAAGGTGACGAAGCGGTCTTCAAAGGCGCGCATTTGAAAAGAAGCGCGGACAAGGATGGCGATTTCATTAAGAGAGTGTTCTTTGGTTTGCAGGGCTTCAATTTCGTCACCGATGGTGCGGGCTTCTTCGGCGTCGTCCCACACGCCTTTGAGGGTAACTTGATCGCCAAGGCCATCTTCTGTGTGCAGGGTTTTGCCTAAGCGGTCTTCATTGTTGGCAATGAGGCCTGATGCGGCAGCGAGGATGTGGCCGGTTGATCTGTAATTGCGCTCTAAGCGGATGATTTTTGCACCGGGGAAGTCTTTTTCGAAGCGGAGAATGTTATCAACCTCAGCGCCGCGCCAGCCGTAAATGGCCTGGTCATCGTCGCCAACGCAGCAGATGTTGCCAGTGCCTTGGGCAATGAGGCGGAGCCACATATATTGGGCGACGTTGGTGTCTTGATATTCGTCCACCATAATGTATTTGAAGCGGCGGTGATATTCTTTCAAGATATCTGGATTGTCGGCGAGGAGTTTGTTCATCTCGAGCAAGAGATCGCCAAAGTCAACGGCGTTGAGTTCTTTCAAGCGTTTCTCATATTCGGCATAGAGTTTTACGCCGCGCCCTTCAGCAAAAAGCCCGCGCTCATTTGAGGGGACTTTTTCTGGTGTGAGACCTCTATTTTTCCACCCGTCGATGATGGTGGCAAGACGGCGCGGCGGCCAGCGTTTTTCGTCGATGTTTTCAGCCTTCAAGAGTTGCTTTAGTAAACGCAGGCTGTCGTCTGTATCAAGGATGGTGAAGTTTGATTTGAGGTCTGCCATCTCTGCATGACGGCGCAGGACTTTCACACCGATAGAGTGGAAGGTGCCGAGCCAGGGCATGCCTTCAACCATGCCACCAATCATGGAGCCGATGCGGTTTTTCATTTCTCTTGCCGCTTTGTTGGTGAAGGTGACGGCGAGAATTTCATTTGGTCTGGCCATGCCAGTGCTGAGAATATGACCAATGCGGGTGGTGAGAACGCGTGTTTTACCTGTGCCCGCGCCAGCAAGAATGAGAACTGGCCCTTCTGTTGTTAGAACGGCTTCAGCTTGTTCTTCATTGAGCCCGTTTAAGTATGGCGGGTTTGGTGGCGCGATGTTGCCTTTGGCGCGCTCTGAAAGGGGCACTGAATTTGAAGGTGCATTGGCGTTGTTCGATGACATTTATGGGTTTTCTCAGCTAAGTCGATATTTAGATTCTTAAGTGACAATCTATCGGAGTTTTATAGGAAAAAAAAGGTGAGGAGGCTTTTGGGCGTGCTTATTGAGGCCAAAAGAGGGGGTTATCCACTTTTGGGTTGGAGAATGGGTTTAGACCCTAATAATTGACTTCAAAATGTGATGAATTTTCAACTGAACGTTTCAGGCTGGAGAGAGCCTTGGATATTAGCTCAGCTTCCTTGCCTGTATTCCATACAACGTAAGCGGGATAAAACATTTGTGGTGCTTCTGGTACCAGATGAAGTTTGCCAATTTCGATGTAATCATCTGCTACCCGGTAGGGTAGGTATGCGGACTTTTTGTTGCGAATGAGATATTGAACGGCGGCGGCGCCTACTTTTAAGCTGGTTCTTGAAATTCTGAAGTCTGGATACCAGCGCCCGTGTTCAATGGCGAATTCGGGGCCCCAGTCTATATAAACATAATCTTCATCAAGGCCCCCTTTGTGATCAGGTGTGCTTGATACGTGAACAAGACGATCATTCATAATATGTTTTGCTTTGAGGCCTGGTCTAAGCTCTGGTGTGTAGACCAAGGCGATATCAACGATACCGCTTGTCATGAGGCGGGTTAGCCTATCTGCCATTCCCATATGAACATTGAAAGATGTGGAGGTTAGCTCTTGCTCCATTGCTTCTAGCCAGATTAACCCCAGCTCTGGCCAGAGGCTGTATTGGCAGCCAATTGATAGCATCGCATCATAGCCATCAGGGACTGCAACATTATAGCGGGCTTCTTCCCATACTTGGATGAAAAGACGAGCATGGGGTTCAAATTGATGGCCGTGAGGTGTCAAAATAGCGCCGCTTTTTGAGCGTTCAAATAGTTGTTGGCTTAAGCTTTCTTCTAGTTTTTGGATGCGAATACTGACGGCTGATTGTGTGACGTGCAGCCTTTCTGCGGCGCCAGCGAAGCTGCCAGCGGAGATAACTTCCAGAAATGTTTTTACTAAAGAAATGTCCATTATGGCTCTCCAGGCTCACATTTCTATCTATAAAATATTTTTATACAAAACACCAATATTATTCGTTTTTAATATGAATAAATAACTCTTATTATCCTACCATCGAAAATCAGTTCACTTCAGAAATGGCTGGTTTAAGTCTTTGGTGGGGCTAACTTTTCGTCATTGAAGACAGGTGTTTTAACGAAATGGAGAAATCAAATGGATGCTCAAAAATACTGGTCTGTGGTCCAGAATTTAATCATTGAATTTGGACCAAAACTCTTAGCGGCACTCGTCATAGTGGTTATTGCGTTTATAATTGGAAAGTTTTTAGCTTATGCCGCTCGATACTTAATCGGAAAAACTGCAGTTGGAGATAATTCTGATCTTGGAACGGCTATAGGAAAGGCGTTGTTTTGGATTACCATTCTTGTTGCTCTTCCCGCCATACTTGGGGCATTGGGGATGGATGGCCTCTTGAAGCCCATGCAGGAAATGTCAGCGAAGTTTCTTGGTTTTTTACCGAACCTCGTTGGGGCCGGGCTTATTTTTGGCATAGGTTTTATTGTTGCTAAAATTGCCAAAGAGACGATTACAAGTGTTTTACATGCGGCACAAATTGACACTTTGGCTGAACGTTATGGTTTTGCGACCTCCATGGGGAATGCTGGATCTGATGTTTCAAAAAGTACTGGTGCTTCAAAAACTATTGAGAAAAAAGACAAACGTGTAAAATCTGAGAATAAGATTATCGACACTGATATCTCAAGCTTAGAATCTGAAAATTCTGGTCTCTCTGGATTTTTTGGTCTGTTGGTTTTTACATTGCTCATTATACCTATTGCTATCGCAGCGCTGGATACTCTTGGCATTGAAGCGATCTCTACGCCGGCTAAACAAATGTTGCAAAGCGTTCTTGATGCGATACCGAATATATTTGCCGCCACGGTTGTGCTTGGCTTGGCCTTTCTTATTGGTCGCTTTGCTTCACAAACATTAGCGCGCTTGCTGCCAGCAACTGGTGTTGACAATGTTGGTGAGAAGTTAGGCCTATCTAAGGAGCTGAGTGGGAATACATCAATTTCCAAGATTGCTGCTGCGCTTGCCTTTGCTGCCATTATGATTTTTGGTGTGATTGAAGCGGCGAAATTATTGGATTTTGCAATTGTTTCGAACCTTATGACTGAGATGTTGGCCCTTGGTGGACGTTTGCTTCTTGGTAGTGTGATTATTGGTTTTGGTGTGATTGCTGCTGACTTTATTTCTGATATTGTTGCCAGATCTAAGGATGCGAAATCTTTAGCGCCGCTTTTAAAAATCGCGATTATTGTCTTAGCAAGTGCGATGGGACTTCGTCAGATGGGGCTTGCCAATGAGATTATCAATATGGGCTTTACGCTTATGATTGGTGCTTTGGCTGTTGGTGCTGCGATTGCGATTGGCATGGGCGGCAAAGACACGGCTGGCCGGCTTTTAGAGAAATGGACTAAGGATATGTAGAGCTTTTTTTCTCTCACGGCTATTTCAAGCGCTTAATCGCGCTTGAGCCTCCGAGGGGGCGGCGCTTGCGCCGGGTGCCCTAAGCAGGGCGCCATGTCCGTGCTCCTGAAGGGGAGCACTCCCTTCTTCGGAATGATAGTTTAGAGTTTTTATGGATTCTTATATATGCAATAAGCTCTAGAACCATGTCACTTAATAAGGAATAACCCGTGTTATTTATTTAATGCGGGTTATTATTTGCGTTTTAATCGGTAGCTGAGTTTTTGGGTTTTGGACGATGATCATTCGACGATGATCTTGCCGCTCATTGAGGGGTGGAACATGCAATAATAAGCATAGGTGTCAGCCTTTTCGAATGTGACCACTTCACTTTGCCCCTCTTGGAGTTCACCGCTTTCAAAGCGTCCGTCTGTGGCAGACGCTGTGTGGGGGGCGGTGTCTTTATTTATGAATTTGACTTTATCACCAGCTTTGATGGTGAGGGTATTAGGGCTGAATTCCATGCCTTTAATTTCGACCGTATATTCAGCAGGGATGGCATTGGTGCTCAAGGTAAAAAAGAGACAAAAAACAGCAAGTAAACCAGATAATTTTTTCATTCGCATTTTACGCTTCCTCGGGACGTTGAAACAATCAAGATTTAAATTTTGCAAGCACTGGGCCAGACTAAAGAGGATCTGGAAAGTTGAGGGATTTCAGAGAGCTAGGTTTAGGCTTGATATTGATTGGAAGGTGGCTGAGGGGTGAGATGCTTATGTTTTGAGCAGGATATGAGCCATATTTTTTTATGTTGGCGAGTTTAAAATTGAAATTGTTAAGTCTGTTCGATCGCGATTTTAGAAGAAATAAATCAGCTAGTAGAAAAGTACTCATACCAATCAGTGGGTTCGTTTGGTATTATCTTACAACTAAGAGGTGAGGTTTAGGCATAGTCAAATTATGCAGACCTAAAGGTGAGCCCAATAAAGAGAGATTAACGCTATCAAAATTATTGTAACCCGTTGAGTGTAAATAGTGGAGGACCAACATGCGCAAAGATATAGAATTTCAGGCAGGGGATGGTGTGACGCTAAGGGGGTGGCAGTATGTGCCTGACAATGTATCTGGGCCCGCGCCGGTGGTGGTTATGGCGCACGGATTTTCTGCTGTTAAAGAAATGTACCTTGATAAATACGCTGAGGCTTTTGCTGCTGTTGGTATTGGCTCGATCGTCTTTGATCATCGGAACTTTGGGGCAAGTGATGGCCAGCCGCGCCAGGAGATTGATCCCTGGAAACAAGTGAGTGATTATCGAGACGCCATTACATATGCGGAAACTCTTTCAGAAGTGAATAATGACGCGATCGGTGTTTTTGGCTCCAGCTATTCTGGTGGTCATGTTTTGGTGGTTGGGGGCATTGACCGCCGAGTAAAAGCGGTTGCTGCCCAAGTGCCGCTGGGGTCTGGACACCGCAATGCACGAAGGCTTATTCGGGCAGATAAAGTGGCAGGTTTTCAGGCGATGTTTAATGAGGATCGCCGGGCTAGAGCGCGCGGCGAAGCTCCAGCGATGGTGCCAGTTGTTGATGCGGACCCTGATGCACCGTCCGCTTTGCCAACGCCAGATTCTTATGAGTGGTTTACTTCTACCCATCAGTTACGAGCGCCTTCATGGAAGAACGAAGTGACATTGCGCTCAGTTGAGATGTTCACCGAGTATGAGCCAATGGCTTATGCGTCTTTTATTTCGCCGACACCGCTCTTGATGATTGTTGCGATGGGAGATCATTTGACGGTGGCTGACTTGGCTCTTGAAGCTTATGAAAAAGCTTTGCACCCGAAGAAGTTGGTAACGTTATCTGGCGGGCATTTCGATGCTTATGTGAAGGATTTTGATACGGCTTCGTTCGCAGCTTCTGATTGGTTTACAACATATCTGAAATGATGTTTGAAACTCATTGCTTTAGTTTTGAGCGAAAGTTAGTCCAAAACTTAGAGCCAAAGATGAGTTTTATCGTCACTGCAAAAACCAGAACACATAGGGTGAGTTTTGAAACTGTTTCCATCATGCCTTCTATAAGAAGTGCATGCACGATGGTTCCGATTACAATCACCAGTGCAAAAAAGCGGTGTGCTTTACTCCAGTTTTGAGCTCGTAGTTTTAAGCGCCTGCGAAAAAGTGCCAAGCCTGTGGTGGCTAAGAGTGACCACATGGCAATGACGCCCCAATTTGAAAAGGGTGTCGGAGAGGAAAAGGTTAGAGCGTCAATAACGTCTGGCGGACTGGTGAGCCATAGGCCCCCAACGTGAACAATAACGCAGATCATGAGTAATACACCAATACGGGGGTGCATGCGCCGTGATAAATGTTTTGGGAGACCTGGCAAAAATCCACCGATTAATAAAGGTTGAAGTAGTAAGAGGGCAAGGCCAATAACGCCTGCAAAACACGCTGCTATATAGACAGGACTTCGCCATGCAATCAGAGGGCTCATTGCTGTGAAGAAGAGGGCTATAGCAATGATAGCAATTAAGCCCCCCCAAATAAGGGCAGTGCGCGTAAAATTATGCTCTGCTGAACGTATTTTATTAGGCTGGCTCAAGGACAAAATGTGCCTCTAGACTGGTGTCTTTTGAGCTTGGCATAACTGGGCGTAGAAAGACAGTTTTGTACTCACCGCTATCATAGGCTAAGTGACCGTGAGGTTGTCCGAAGGCTGGGACGATTTGTGGCATTTCTAAGCGAAAGACACCATTTTCATCTGTCAGTGTTGCGCCATGGCTTTGAGGTTCGCTTTCATAGCCTTCAGTTGTATGCGCCCAAATCTGAATGCGTTGCCCTGCTAATGGCTTACCGTCTCCGGCACGGCGCACTGTGCCGCTCATCCAAAATCCTCCACCGCCAATACGCTCATCCATCTGGGCATCAGGGCGGTAGTTGTTAGACCCGCCCCGCATTGAAGGTGTGGGGGCAAGGTTTTCGGCGAAAGCTGGTTGTAGTAGATTAGAAATCTGCATTGCTCCTGTTGCGACCATGGCTCCAGAAGCTGTGATAAAACGTCGGCGATTAATGTGAGTGGTGCTCATAATTAGTGCCTCCCAATAGAAAGTTTACCTGAATATATAGGTAGTCTTGTGGTAGAATATAGTATTTGAGGTGTTTGTAGGCAAATCACATTTTTAACAGGTTGCGATAATAAAAAGGACTTAAAGTGGTGGGTAATCGACAAGTGGTTTTGGTCATTGTTGCTTAGTTTAATTGTTTAAGGAGTATAAGGTCATGGCTTATGTACTGTTTAATAGATTATTTTTTATTTTTATTTTCTTTGTCCAGCTTAGCACTTTCTTTTTTCAATTTGCGTGATGGTGGGCAAACCTCTTGCATGTAACTTGCTAATGTACCTGCTAGAGTCTCACGTTCCATTCCGTATTTTACATATTGTCCTTCGCGCTTTTTCCATACCAAACCAGCTGTTTCTAAAATAGTAAGGTGTTTTGAAATCGCTGGTTGTGACATATCAAATCGATTAGCGATATCTCCAGCAGTAAGTGATGTTTCAGATAGATATGCTAAAATTTTTCGACGCGTAGTTGAACTTAAAGCTTCAAAAATTTTTTCGGTACTTGACATTTTATAACCTTTTAACTTATTAGTTATATATTTATTATTGTAGAGTAAGATGTATGGAGTTTCAATATGAAAAACGCACAACTTATCTCAACGGATAGGGTTATTGTTGGTTTTAATACCTCTGCTGTTAAAGGTCGTGTTGTTTTGGAATTTAGCAAGGCATTATGGATTCTTGGAATGACAGTTTCGGGATTAATAGGAATTATCTTTTATACTAGTTGGTCTTCAATTCTAGTTTTTTTAGTTTTAATATTTTTGACTTTGTGTGCTGGCCATTCAGTCGGAATGCATCGATTATTAATCCATCGTTCTTTTAAATCCCATCTTTGGATTGAGTATTTACTTGTGTATTTAGGTACACTTGTTGGGATGGCCGGACCTTTTGGGATGATCCGTGCTCATGATATGCGGGATTGGCATCAAAGACAGTCTGTCTGCCCTCCACATCCTAGTCATAATGCAGGTTTGTTTCGAGATGCATTTTGGCAATTGTGTTGTAGTTTTAAGCTTGATAATCCACCTGAATTTCGAATTGAGTCTCATATTCTGAACGATCGGTTTTATCGTTTTCTTGAAGCTACTTGGATGCTTCAGCAATTACCGTTAGCTTTTGTACTGTTTGCTATTGGTGGGTGGGAGTGGTTACTATGGGGCATATGTCTACGAGTCTCTGTTTCATTGATTGGGCATTGGGCAATAGGTCATTTTGCTCATAAACAAGGACATCAAGGTTGGGCTGTTGAGGGAATACCAGTTCAGGGCTATAATTTACCTATTTTTGGGTTGGTAACTTTTGGTGAAAGTTGGCATGGTAATCACCATGCATTTCCCCATTCTGCAAAATTGGGAATAGAGAAAGGTCAATCTGATCTTGGTTTTCTTTTGATTAAATTTCTTGAATATCTAGGTTATGTGACAGACATCAAAGAACCAATGAGTGAACCGGTACGCTCTGGTTTATATAGAGTTGATCCTTTTTTGAATGAGAAATCTAAATGATAGATTTTTACAAATTTAATTTTCTTTATGGCAAAGCTAGCTGTTTTATTCTTTGCAAGTGTGCCAGTAGTTTTGCACGATCTAGACCGTAAAAGAAGTCTTCACCTTTTCTTTTAACTTGTATCTCTTTTATCTCCATGTGTCCTGAATATTGACCGTCATTCTTTACAGTGAAAACAAATGGGATTTCATCGGCGTAATGTTTTTCTGCTCCTGTTTTTTTCAGGACTGAATTTCCGTTAGTCGTTTTATAATTTACGATATGGACAACGACGAAGTTATTTTTAACAAAATCGTTTAGAGCTTTGGCTTCTTTTGAAACGTCATATTTTTCACGTTCGTGAAAAGTTGTATTAAATCTTGCATCAGGTTTATCGGGCTTGCCAAAAACATAATCAAATTTGGTTTTCTTACCCTCAATATAAGCCTCTAAGATATGACACCAAATACACCATTCGGCTCCATAAGAAACGAGCAAAGTTTTGTTGCTTTTTTTTGCTTCGTCTAAGGCTTTTTGGAATATTGGAACTTGGTCAGAGCATTCGTCGTATAATTTAGCTTTTCCGTTTTTACATTTCTTGTCGAATGTTTTTGGAAATTTATCGAAGCTTTTGGCACTCGCAAAATTTATCGGTAATAATAAACTTATTAATATTGTGGTCATCAAGGTTATTGTTTTTGTCATTTGCGAGCTCTTTTTAAAGTTTTATATATTCCTGATTGATTATATATATAATCAAATTTGTGTTATTAAAAAATTACTTTTTTTTGAAGAGCGTTATTTATGCTCTTCTTCATGAGCATGGATAAGCGATTTGTTATAAGCGTTTAGTGCTGCCAAATGAGTAGCAACACCGAGAATTTGGGGATTGTGTTTGTCTATGATGACAGGCAGTTTTTCTTCGCCGCTTTGGTCGAATTTGCGCAAGGCATTTTCGATGGTGTCCGTTAAGTTGAGGCTTGGTGGGTATTTGCCATCTTCATATGGTTCCAAGTGCTCTGGCTCAGTTTCATATTCTTCTTCCCTCTTTTTTTGGTCTTCTTCATGTGGTTTGTAAAATTCACTGACGGTGAGGGTTTGGGCGATTTGTTTGTGGGGGCCGGCTGATAAAAAGATCCCCCTTTTTGAAAGTTGCCAATGGAAGAAACTCATTCCTAAGACCGCATTGGAAAGTGCAGTTGAGATGGAGACTGTAACGAGAAGGGCGATGGTCATTTCATATTCGCCGGTGAGTTCGAATACGATGAGCGCAGTTGAGATGGGCGCGCCCAGGATGGCTGCTGCCACGCCGCCCATGCCGAGGATGGCGTAAAGTCCATCACTTGAAGCGGTGCCGGGGAATAAGTGGGCCATGATGATGCCGAAGGCACCGCCCGCACAGGCACCCAGGTAAAGCGAGGGCGAGAAGA
The DNA here is from genome assembly GCA_964022305.1 of uncultured Hyphomicrobiales bacterium. GTDB lineage: Bacteria > Pseudomonadota > Alphaproteobacteria > Rhizobiales > HXMU1428-3 > HXMU1428-3. The sequence continues at coordinate 11,006 of CAXIBI010000071.1, forward strand.
TGCCACCACCAAAGCGTGAGGCCAGGGTGATAGAAGTGGCGATGATTTTTGCAAGCAATAATGAAAGCAGCAGTGTGAGGCTTAGATTTTGTTTCAAGGCGTTGTCTGTTGTGTCATAGCCGACGCCTAAGACTTCTGGGAAAAAACAAGCAATTGAGCCCACCAATACGCCGCCGATGATTGGCCGGGCCCATATGGGGATGTCATAACTCCAGGCAATGCGCTCTGTTGTGGACATGCTCAATTGAAACAAAATAGAGATAAAAGCTGCAAAAAGCCCAAGCAAGGCGAAGGCTGGGAATTCTAAATAAGTTGAGATTGAATAATCTGGAATGAGGAAAGCTGGAAACTCACCAATGGTGAGGCGGACAATGATGGTGCCGGCCACACTTGCAAGGACTACTGGCACGAAGGCACTTAGGGCGTAATGGGCTAAGATCACTTCATGAGCAAAGAGGACCCCGGCAATGGGTGCATTAAATGAGGCGCTTACGGCTGCAGCGGCACCAGAGGCTAGCAGGATGCGGCGATGGGCATAGCTGAGTTCAGATGCTCTTGAGATAAATGAGGCTAAGGTGGCCCCTAGGTGAACAACGGGACCTTCACGGCCCGCACTTGCACCAAAGCCAAGACTGATGGCTGAGATGATGGCGCTTAAGATGCCGGTTTTCAGGTCGATATAGGAGCCTTTGATGGCTTTGGCTTCTATCACGTCAGCGACGGCATGGGCGCGTTTTCCGGGCATGAAATGATGGAGGATTTGCCCTACGATAATGCCGCCAATGATGGGAGCGAGGAAAAATACATATTTGGGCGTGGTTTGAAAGAGATTGCCAATTGTTTCGCTCGTTGTGCCGAGCCAGAGCCATTGGACGGCGCCGATCATATGACGGAAAAGAACCGTGGCACAGGCAACAGAAATGCCAATAAGGAGGGCGACTGTCCAAAGGAAGAAATCTTTGTTTTTGTTAAAGGCGCTGATATGAGGCGCGATGCGATCATAATAAAGCTCGTTATAGAGCGGTTTTAGGCTCCGAGACTTCAATTTCAGCGCAATTTTTAGTTTTTTTAAGATTTCACTTTGTTGTTTCATCGCGCTCTTATTTTGTTTTTTAAGCTTGCTTCAAATATTGATCTTTGTTCAAATTTATGACTGAAATAACTGATAATGATATAAATTGTGATTTTGATAGTTTAACCGCTAGATATTAATGCAAAATTATTGCCGGATTGGAATATCATTCAGGCTTTTTAGAGCTCGTTTTATACTGATATGAATGGTATTTTTGTATTTTTGCACCTATTTTAGTTACTTACTGATTTCGTAAATGAATGTCGGTTTTGAGGATCTTGGCTTTGAATAATGTACTTACGACCATCGCAGCCATTTTGATTTTGGTTCTTACTGCTTTGTTTACCGTCCCACTTCTGATTAATTGGGATGATTATCGCTCTGACTTTGAGGTGCGTCTTTCTGAAATTGTGGGTGGTAAGGTGGAGCTGGATGGGCGTTTGAATGTTCGCCTGCTACCAACGCCGTTTGTGAGCGCTGAAAATTTACGCATTGGTGAAAGTGGCAAGAGTGGCAAACCTGTTTTGGAAGTAAAAGAGCTAACACTTTGGGTTGCGGTACCGCCTTTGCTCAAGGGGATTGTTGAAGCAAGTCAGGTGACGCTCGAACAGCCGCAGCTGGTGCTTGAATTTGATAAAAATGGGCGCCCGGTTTTTGATGATGGTAAGCGGGCAAAATTTAAAAAGACGCGCAAAAAAGCGAATGTCCAAGAAGCAGCGCTATCTGGTTTTCAGCTTAGTCCGAATTTGATTTCTCTTCGTAATGTGCAGATTAAAAATGGATCGGTCTCTCTGAGAGCGCCCTCATCTCAACTTCGCTCACGTAAAGGTAAGAAGAAGTCTGCTCGCCCTGATAAAATGAGGTCGCTCAATTTTGAGGCTATTGAGGGGGTTCTTTCTGCGATTACCTTAACGGGGCCGTTTTATTTCAATGGTAAATATTTAGAGGATGTTCAAACCGTTAAACGGGCGAACTTAGTTCGGATTTCAATTGGTGAATTGAGGAAGGCGTCTTCAACCAAACAAGAGCCTAACCAAGCGATTTTCCCAGTGCAGGGGAAGGTGAGGACACCGGCGATTGATCGTGTTGTTGAATTTGATGGGCGCGTTGGTGCAAAAGGTGGGGCTTGGTTTACCAAAGGAGCCTTGAAGGCAAGCTTGGGGAAAATTGGATCACCAGCTGGCGGGGATGTTAAAGCTGCGCCAGGGATTACGAAATCCGTTAATGATGATACGGTGCATTATACATCAAAGTTACATGTTATTTCTCATCAGGCTCAGTTCAAAGATATATTGATCCGCACAGGAAATGTTGCGAGACCGCAAACGGTTAAGGGGCAAATTGAGATTGATTGGAAAAAAGATTTGCGTTTAAGCGGCCGTGCTGATGGCCAAGTGATTGATCTCAACCGGATGCTTCTTGCTTCTTCTTCTAACTCTGTAAATAAGGGGCAAGCTTTTGTCGCTCCTGCTGTTGGTCTCACTCACTTAAATGATTTACTCCTTTCTCAGGCGAATAGATTTGAGACTATTGATTTTGATGCCAAAGTTTCTCAGCTGTTTTTAGGGGATGGAGATGTACGCGATTTTGCTCTGCAAGTAAAAGGGCGCGATGGGCGCATTCGTATTGAGACGTTAGATGGGCGTATGGCTGGGAATACGCGCTTGAGTGTTTCTGGTGATTTTATTCAAGAGGAACAGCAGCCTCTTTTTAAGGGCACCCTGTTTTTACGCGGTTTGCAATTTCAAGACTTTTTGCGTTGGGCGGTTCCTTCTTATAAAGGGGAGCATAAGTTCGGGCGCGGCAAATATATGCTCTCTGGTGATTTGTTCTCTAAGGGAGATGTTGTTCAAATCAGTGACTTGCAAGCGCCATTGGCACAATCGACTCCTCTCGGGGGACTTTCTTCCCCGAAAAAAACACAAAAAT
>CAXIBI010000072.1:0-13801 GCA_964022305.1 uncultured Hyphomicrobiales bacterium
CCTTATTTGCAATCTCAATAAATTTAGGTAATGCCCAAAAAGACACCGTTTCCACACTACCCATACTATCTGATATCTGAGTCGGTGTTAAATAAGTACTTAATAAGTAATTTTTATGAAATTTAGGCGTTTGCCCCACACCAGAGACCCAAGCATCCTTAAAAACCCAATGTCCTTCCTCCAAATCAGCACGTTTTGCGTCGATTCGCTCAAAAAACTTATTGTTTTTGGTATATTGTAACGTCGTTACTCCTACCAAACTCTGCCCCAAATTAGCAGCCGCTTTGGCATTCATAACAGAAGGGCCATCTGTTCCATCCTGACGGAACCAAATTTGATTATTCGATGACTTGAGTTGAGACTTTGAACCGCCAAATAAATTCGCATAAACACGCTCGGATTCAGCCTTAGAAAAAGCGGCAAGCGGGTTATAAACACACATGGCAAAAAAACCAATACCAAGGGCTACTCCTAAAGGTGGCAGTAAAAAGCGCCAAACAGAAACCCCAGCAGCCCGAATAATGATCAATTCAGAGCTACGACCAAACATCAAAAAAGCGCCAATCGTACCAACAAGAACCGCAAACGGAATGGTTAATTCAGCAAAAGAGGGCACACGCAGGAGCGCAATATATAAAACATCGCTTATACCAATATCTGATGACTTGCCTGATTTTCGTAAAAGTTCAATAAAATCAATAAGTAATATCAAAAGACAGAAGAGGGTAAACACCATTAAGATGGCAAGTAAAAACTTGAGGGACATATAGCGATTGAGAATTTTAATCATGAATTTCTCTCGCTAACTTTCAGCTTAAAAAGGCTCTGAGGCAAATATTTATTGAACAACTCAGGCGCCATATTTTTCCATATGTAAGCCATACATAATAGAATTCCAATTAAAGGAATCCCATACACCAACCAAAGGGCCCAAGCTTGTGACTTTAAAATATTAACGCCAGCCAAACCTGCCATTCGGGTTAAAATTCCAATACAAAACCCTATAATTAATAATTTGGAGCTATTTTGCCGCGTTGAGCGGGCAACCCCAAGGGCGGCAACAGCTAAAAAGGCAAAAAATATCGGATAAAGAGCACTGGAAAAACGATTGTGTAATTCAGCTCGAACGCGTCCCACCATTTTCGGATTCTTTTGAATTTTTTCCGGAGGATTGAGCAAACCATCAAGATATTGAGCATTAGGCTTATAAAGAGATTTCCCACGCTTCGCTTGGCCAAACTCTGTGAGATCAAAAATATATTGATCAAACTTTACAATTTGAACATCATCCTTCTCAGCTAATTTTCTATGGATATGCCCATTTGTCATCTTAAGATAAACATTGCCATCCAACTTAATCATCTTCCCCTTCTCGGCAAGATAAGTAAGCTGTATCTTGGGATTGCGTTCATCATTAACAAGCATGCCCAACAAATCACCGTTTTTTTCCCGGTCTCGAATGTGAAATGTCATCTTACCTGTAGGACTTGAAAATTTCCCAGCTTGCAGCACATGACTAATCAAATCAGCCCGAACTTGAGTAATATAAGAACGAAGTTGCTGCAAACTAGCTGGCTGAATAAACAGATTGCTCATCAAGACAAGAAAACTAACAATCAAGCCCAAAACAGCATAAGGCATAATGAAACGCCAAACGGTAGCCCCGCTGGCTGTCATGATAATGAGTTCGCTATCTAAGTTAAGTTTGTTGAGGGAATAAAGACAGGCAATTAAAAAAGCAATCGGCGCAACAATAGCCATCGCTTGTGGCATAGCCAACGTCGTCATTTTAATAAAGAGAAAAAAACCACCCGATAGTCCCTCTAGCTGTTTAAGAGACGTAGCAATCCAGACAATCGCGCTCAATGACCCAACGATCATCACCAAGGCATTCGATACCTGCATAAAAACGTAACGGCTAAATAAATCCATCTGAGTACGATTATATTAAACTCTAAAAACTACTGGTCCAAAGAAGGGTGCAATGAAAGCACAAGCAAGCAGCACATATGCTTATAAATTACTTGCTTGAGACTCAAATTAACAAACTCACCAAACCTACCTCTAATAAGAGACAAAGGAAAGTTCTTGCTGAAAATTCCCACAACACAATAAGTGACCACCCTTGAGAGAAGATGAGGACCTATCAAGGCTAAATTGAGACTTTAACAAAATAATGGACAGCGACCACCCAAAGCAAAGAACGAAGATACTTTAGAAAATGGCTAATCGGATCGATAAAAAGATAAAAGAACAAGTCATGGCCACATAATCCCGCAAGCAAGCGAGGAAACAATTCACTGTTAAACGCACCATCTTATATAGACGATAGGCCAAACCAGTCTTGAGCTTCAGAGGCGAACAGTTTAACCTTGCAAAAATTCAAAATGAAACAAGCACATAACAATTGTAATTTAAGAGGCAATGAATGAACAAAACTGCAAAAATAAATTTTGAAAAAATCAGCATGCCAAAATCAGGCACTCTTGTTCTTTTAACATCAAAAACAAACAAGCTATCAGACCTTGCTAAAGAGCTGGATGCCAACAATAACAAGTTCATTTCACAAGCCATTAAAGCTGCTGAATTTAAACATGCAAAATCTTCTATCCTAGAAATTTTATCTCCCATAATTACAGAGCCAAAATCCTCAAAAATAGATCGTATAATTTTACTTGGCTTAGGAGAAACAAAAGACCTCACCATGATTGATTGGCGCCATATAGGCGGCGCGCTTTCAGGTCACTTAACAAGTAAAAAAATTGAAGCGGCAACAATCATTGTCGAAGATGAAACAGATCCAGAAAACACAGCAAACCTGGCGCACGGTATGATCCTGCGTCAATATAAGTTTGATAAATACAAATCATCTTCTTCTAAAAAAGCAGATGAAGACCAAGAGACACTTCTTCAAAAAGTTTCCATTCAGTCTGTTGGGTCAACACTTGCTAAGAAACATTACACAAACACCTTGAGCGCCGTTCAGTTCGGTGTGTTTGCGGCAAGAGACCTGGTGAATGAGCCCGCCAATATCTTAGGCCCAAATGAATATGCCAAACGTATCAAAGCCCTCTCTAGCCTTGGCCTTAAAATCAAAATCCTCTCGGATAAAGAATTGAAGGCTGAAAAAATGCACTCTCTCTTAGGTGTAGGTGAGGGAAGCCGCCAAGGATCATACCTTGCAATCATGGAATGGAAAGGCGCTGCAAAATCAAACGATCAACCCGTTGCCATCATTGGTAAAGGCGTCACATTCGACACTGGCGGTATCTCCATTAAAGGAGCATCCGGCATGGAAGATATGAAAGGTGACATGGGCGGCTCAGCCACAGTCGTTGGTCTAATGCAAACGCTAGCGAAAAGAAAAGCCAAAATCAATGCCATTGGCGTTGTAGGGCTCGTTGAAAACATGCCAGGCGGACAAGCCACACGCCCAGGGGATATCCTCACATCCAAATCAGGCCAAACAATTGAAGTGATCAATACAGATGCTGAAGGCCGTTTAGTTCTTGCCGACGCCCTCTGGTACACGCAAGAAAAATATAATCCAAAATATATGGTCAACCTTGCCACATTAACGGGCGCAATCATGGTGGCTTTAGGCAAAGAGTATGCGGGCCTCTTTTCTAACAATGATGAGCTCGCTGATATGCTAGTATCATCTGGCGTCGATACAGGTGAACAAGTCTGGCGCATGCCTCTAGGCGATATTGGCTCATCATATGATAAGCTCATCAACTCTAACTTCGCTGACATGAAAAACACCGGCGGCCGTTGGGGCGGTGCGATTACAGCTGCCCAATTCTTACAGCGCTTCGTAAATGAAACCCCATGGGCTCACATCGATATTGCAGGTGTTGCCATGGCCTCAAAGAAAACGGCCATCAATCAAAGTTGGGGCTCTGGTTTTGGAGTTGATTTGTTGAACAACTGGATTGCAGAGAATTTTGAAAAATAGGGGACTATGATGGCGAAAACTGCGAAAGGGCAAAATAAAACACAACCCACAGCACAATCGCCACATGCCTATATTTCAAACATTGAACACCCACAAAGACGAAAAGACGGCCTAGCCTTGTTAGACTTTTTCACCTCACTCACCGGACTACCTCCGGTGATGTGGGGAGAAAGCATCATTGGCTACGGCCGTTATCATTATGTGTATGAAAGCGGTCGTGAAGGGGACTTCTTGATGACAGGCTTTAGTCCGCGCAAAACCGCTCTCAGCATTTATGTCTTGCCCGGATACCAGAATATGTCAGACCTCTTGATGAAGCTTGGTAAGCATAAAACCGGCAAGTCTTGTCTTTACATCAATAAGCTAGAAGATATTGATATGCATGTCTTAGAAGAGATCATACTAAGAGGTCTTGACTATATGAGATCAAATTATGAAACTTGGGACAAATAAGATAACGCAGAATAATCAAGCAAAATCAGCGACTTATAAGGTTTCACCTGCATCATAATAATAAATATTTTCCATAATATATATTATGCGAACAAGCGTATCTCTAAATTAGAGTGCTACACGACAGCAAAATCCTTAAACCTTTCCGCCAAAATCAAACGTCTGTTGTATCCCACATCAACTACGCCAAGCAATAACAATGGCACAACGAAACGGCTGCAACAAAGCTTCAAAGTTCGAGCCCATACGTTTAATGACTTTTTGAGCCTCCGCTCTGATTTTCTTTATATCATCTTCGCTATAAGTTTTGTCAGAACGCATCTTAAGTGAAAACAATTTAGAAATTTGCTGTGCAGTATCACCTGCTCCCGTGGCCTTCCAAATTTTACCGTCCGAGCGAATATTCAAATTATGCATCAAAGGATCAGGATCATATTTTTTAATAATCGGCAAAGGTGAGCCTAAGGTCCCTCTAACATAATCAGTAAGTGTCGATGTTGTGTTATTCGCACGCGCTAAGCCTAGACAAGCATTATTACGAGGGACTTTAAAATCACAATCTTTGTGAGAAAAAGCGTCACCAAAATTTTGAATATCAGTGAAACCAACAACCTCTAATTCAAATGATTTTTGCAAAGATTTCCTCGGCAACAAACTGCGAAGCATTTTTTTAAATTGCAATTCAGCATGAGGAGAAAGCTCTGCTCCAGCTGTTCCAAATAAATTTTGAATGACCACAACACGGCTTTCAACAAGATCAAAGGCAACGCCTCTTAAGGGCAATTGGCCAGATCCAGGCAAAACCTCAACTGTCTCAACATATTCAAATGGCTCTTTACGATAGACAACTTGAATGGTTTCATCCTTGGGAATTTTAATCGCTTTGACGCGTTCCCTAAGGGCATCCCATTTCTCAATGACCTGCTGAATTTCAACACTCTCTTCAGCAGACGCAAAAGAGCTGTAGGAGAAATTCAAAAACCCAGTGATCAAAAAAACTGAAGCAACATATTTAACGAGGCAATGCATTACTTAATTCCTCAAGCTTATTCACTGTCGCATTAAAACTATCTGTTTGACCAAGCATCAGCACACCAAGTTTTTTCTGATTTTCCTGCGCTAAAGTGAGCTGACTATCAAGCGCATTTAAAGTTTTGGACGCTTCATCAAATCGCTTTATGAGAGCCTTATAACGCTCATCAAAAGCTTTATCTCTTTGAATGAAAGCTTGGTCTCTTTCAATAATGGCTTGGTTACGAGAAACAATAGCTTGATCACGATCTTTTTGTGCTTGCTCAAGTAAAACTTTCTTTTGTGACATTTCTTGCTGGAGTTGATATTTAGCTAAATCTCTCTCCTGCCTAATCTCATCACGCTCTTGCATAACGCGCTGTAAATTTTCACCACCAGGAATAACTTTCCAAAGCACATAACCAAGAGTAAGGATTAAAACCAGATTTAACAAACTCATAAACCACACCCAGGCAGAAATTTTCCAACTTCCCTTGATTTGCAAATCTTCTGATTGATCAATATGTGCCATAACTCATCCCCAAATGCCTGAAAGAATAAACCAAATATTTTGTTTTATATTATCTTAGTGCCTAATCATAATCTAATTTATTACAAAAATGAGGCACTAAACTGATTATCATAAAGAATGGGCAACTAACAAGCCAAACTAATAGACAGTACAAACCTTAAACAGATTACAAAATTTTCAAAGATTGTAAGTCACTTATATGAGAACTATGATGATCAGGTATCTAACAGAAAGCCCAACCAAATGAAGCCCACTTACCTTTCAGCAAATCAAATCACAGGCGTAATACTTGCAGGTGGTCAATCTCGGCGCATGGGCGGTGGCGACAAGTTTTTAAAAAAGGTTGCTAACAAAACAATCCTAGATCATGTGATCAATCAATTTTCAAAACAATGCGAGACACTTATAATCAGTGCCAATGGCGACCATTCAAGATTAGAGAGTTTTAATTTACCAATCGTCAAAGACCCTATCGATGATGATATGGGACCTTTATCTGGAATTCTAGCCGCTATGCTGTGGAGCCAATCAAACACCCCATCACACACACATATACTTTCAGTAGCAGCCGATAGCCCCCTCTTTCCTTTAAATTATTCAGATAATATGCTCAAACGCGCTAATGAATTCGAAAAAAACGCCATCATTTTAGCTAAATCGAGAGGAAGACATCACCCCATTTTTGGTCTTTGGCCAATAGAATGTGTGAATGATTTACAATCTTTTCTAGAAACGGGGGGAAGAAAAATAAGGGCGTGGACAGATACACAACCTAACGGAACCATAGAGTTTCCAGACCTTTTGATACATGACACATCTATAGATCCTTTTTTCAATATTAATGAACCAGAAGATCTCGAAACTTTTATTCAATTATATAAATTTGCAACCTAACTCTATAGCACTGTTCACTCATCACACATATGACAAACATAAAAAAAGGCCTTGCGGCCTTATTATATCTAAAAAGAGAAAGTGATCTATTAAATCTAGCTCTGATTTTAAAATTTATGTTTCAAGGTCCCTTTGATAGACAAATCATCCGGCTCACTTTGCCCAACAATCCCAGCCTCTTCTTCATCTTTATAAAGAAGTTCTAAGCCAAAATTCAATTTAGGCACAGTCCCAACAACACCAAGTCCTGGAATACGAATAGAAGTTCGTTCATCATTTCCAGATGTCGATTTTTCAGGGTTTTGAAATTGAGACTTTTGGGTCGATTGAGTTGATGAGCTCACTAATGGCTCTTCAGTTACAACAATCTGTGTCTCTTGAAAAGCTAATGCTGGTTGCCCAACCACCTTCAAAACAAAGACTATTGTTAACACACTTAACCCAAGTGCTTTCCATTTAACTAACGGTTTCACGAACCTGACCTCTTTACACAAATACAGACAATCACCCCAATTCCCTGTGGTATTAGGATGCTCTTGTTTTAACCTTTTTGCAAGAAATTAGTTAAATGACACAACCCCCTGAACATCAATGATTATTTGATATTTACACAAGACAAACGTGTAAAACTGTAACATTTTTACACCAAAAAGTTGAAGCTTCGCCCTTATTTTGCCTTATTTCCATTAAGATGGAATCTGAGACAAAAAAAGGGCCCTCAATTTGAGGGCCCTTCAAAATTTAAAAGCTCAACGTCAAATTAGAACTTGATACGAGCACCAGTAACAACAGTGATAAAGTCTTCAGTTGCTACATTTGTGTTGAGATCAGCTTCATAATGACGGAAACCAGCATAAAGTTCCATTGCAGCTGCATCAACTTTTTGAACGATACCAAAACCATAGATATCACCTTCACCAGTGTCATCTGTTTCAGCGTGAATATACTCACCATAAAGCGTTGTTTTACCTAATGGCATCCAGCTTTGTTGGATACCACCTTTAATTTGGTAAAATGTTTCATCAACATTGTTCTTCTTAGCTTTTTCACCAGCAGAACCAGTTATGAAAAGACCGGTAGGTGTGTGCATGATAGAAAGTGAACCATTGAAGTTTTCACTAGCATCAGAACCACCATCTTCTTGGTCTTCACCATAACCAATAGCAGCTTTCACTTTAAAATCAGCATATTTAGCTTTATAGAAAGCAGCAACAGACCATTCATCATCTTCACCCCAAGAAGCGCTTAATTTAAAACCAGCAAGTGTCGGAGTGTCATAACGGATAACATTGCGTTTATCTAACTCAGTATCACCATCAAAGATTTCTCCCCAGCGTGTACCTGTTAGACCACCAGCACTGTTAGCAATAAAAAAATCTTCGATAAAACGTAGACCACCATTTCGGGCAATTACATGTGTGCCACTAAGATCAGCCTTGGTAGTTGCATCAAGAGCGTGACTTGTGAGCCCCAATGTGACCTTACCTAAAGTCTTACTCTTTACGAACATAGATGAGCGACGAAGAGCTAAACGATTTCCATCACCATCGTCGTTATTTTGATCAACACGATCAGATTCAGCTGAATAAACACCGATTTCAATACGGTAACCTGCTGACCAATCGTGATTTATTTTCGCCTTACCTCTAAAGCCAATACGTGAACCTGAACTATCATTATCTACAACGTATGCATCACTATTCTGCCCATCATCCCAAATCAAAAGGGCTTGGTTAATATGACCATAAATTTGAAGTGATACTTTACGGTTGCCTTTACGAGCAGTTGTTGCCTCTAAAACAGCAACACGCTCTTCTAAATCAGCACAACAGTCTCCACCCAAATCAGCCGCATTAGCTGAAGAAGTAGCAACCATCATACCACCAGCAATCAAAGCTGCGACTGAAAGTTTATTTTTCATAAATTCCCCGATCATAAGGTTATATAGTCTCCAAAATTTTAAGAGTGATAGAACTAAACTCAGAACAACGGGAATCACACTTATTGAGCACCATTCTATAAGCTTTATGCTTAAAAATAAGTAACTTTGCGTTGTTTTTCACAACACATTTGTCAGAATGCTGAGTAATTTCAATGGGTGAGTTTTATTATTCCGAGAAGTCAAAATTCAATTCTATGTGCAAATCACTTGCCCAGAAAATGGCGGATCAAGAGACTAGAAGCAAGCCTCAAAACTGCAAAAAAGCCGAAACCAAAACTCACCGTACCCAAAAAGACACAGCAAGTGGTGCCTTAATACCATAGACCTTTGTGCACATTTTGCAGTGCTATACAAACGGCTTTTCTCATTAAAATAAAAGATTGTCTATAAATTCAGCAATTTAGTTTGTCACATTTGAGAAATTGAAAGCGCAACATCTAAACATTTAGCCTAGGCATATTAATTCACAGGCCCACATGAAAAGAATCGTTCAAAATAAAAAAAGGGCCCCCGACTTAGGAGGCCCTTGAGTAATGATCGAGGTAGTCTAGTTATTAAAACTTGATGCGAGCACCAGTAACAACAGTTGTAAAGTCTTCTGTTGCTACACCATTATTAAGGTCAGCTTCATAGTGACGATAACCTGCATAAAGTTCCATTGCAGCAGCATCAACTTTTTGAACAATACCAAAACCGTAGATTTCACCTTCACCAGTGTCATCTGTTTCAGCTTCAATATATTCACCATAAAGAGTTGTTTTACCAAAAGAGTTCCATTTTTGTTGGATACCAGCTTTGATTTGGTAGAATGTATCTTCCTCGTTGTTGCCTTTTTCAATTTGACCAGCAGAACCAGTTACAAACAGACCTGTTGGTGTGTGCATGATAGATGCAGAACCGTTAAAGTTCTCGCTAACACCTGAACCAGTACCTTCTTGGTCTTCACCATAGCCGATAGCAGCTTTGATTTTAAAGTCAGCATATTTAGCTTTATAGAAAGCCGCTACAGACCATTCATCATCTTCACCCCAAGAAGCACTTACTTTAAAACCAGCAAATGTTGGAGTGTCATAACGGATTACATTATCACGATCTAATTCTGTATCACCGTCAAAAATGTTACCCCAATCAGCTGTTGAAGCAGCACCGTTTGAGTTGATGATAGCAAAATCTTCAACGTAACGTAGGCCACCATTACGAGCAACAACATGTGTGCCACTAAGGTCTGACTTAGTTGTTGCATCAAGAGCATGGCTTGTTAAACCCCAAGTCACTTTACCAAGTGTCTTAGATTTAATGTACATTTCTGAACGGCGTAAATCCAAACGGTTGCCGTCACCATCATCATTATTCTCGTCAACACGGTCAGATTCAGCTGAATATGTTCCGATTTCGATACGATAACCAGCAGACCAATCATTGCTGATCTTAGCTTTACCTTTGAAACCAATACGTGAAGCAGAGCTGTCATTATCGACAACATAAACATCACTTTCATCACCATTGTCCCAAAACAAAAGAGATTGGTTCACTTGACCGTAAATTTTCAACGAAACTTTACGGTTACCTTTACGAGCTGTTGTTGCTTCTAAAACAGCAACACGCTCTTCCAAATCGGCACAGCAATCACCACCCAGATCAGCCGCATTCGCTGAAGAAGTAGCAACCATCATACCGCCAGCAATCAAAGCTGCCATAGAAAGTCTGGAAGTCATAATTCCCCCAATCACAATAATTCTCCACTATAATTGTTCGTTGAACCTAAAAATTGAAAAGGTTCAGATGAGATTAAATAAATTTCGGTTCAGATGGATATACTCATGAAACTACACACAATCTAAAAAACGACCATCGAAGCCTCAAAACATGAGTGCATCTGTCTGCTAGACCCGAGTTCAGATTTAGAAGAGCAATATGACAGTTCTGTAACAAAATGATCCTCACCAGTAATGTCTGCCAGGAATGTAACTTAGAAGACACATATTCAGACCACTGACCTCAAATGTGAGAAAGAACAAATCCTAAAAATGGTCAATTGGGCGCATTCAGCTATTAAATTACCTTGATTGAGCACTTTATAGGGGGCTTGCCTTACACGTAAATCAGTTGAAGAAAAACAAAGTTCTAACGAGTATGTTTTTCATTATTTTTAACCGTTCCCAATCGGGCCTGTGGAGAAATAAAATTTAAAGAGCTATACTCACAACAAACTGCTTTTTTAATTTATAAATTCAAAATACCGCTCAAAGCTTGCCACTCTTAGTTAAAGGCCATTTAATTGAATATGGAACAGTCCCTCAAAAATATTTCTATCATAGGCACAGGCCCTGTTGGCCTAATAAGCGCCATCGCTCTTAGCAAAATGACAGACTTTGAAATTACAATATTTGGCCCGAAACTCAGTAACGATATTTTAGAAAAAGACACACGCACAACCGCCTTCATGGCCCCATCAATCCAGCTGCTCGATAAATGTGGAATATGGAAAAACTGCAATCAAAATGCATCCCCCTTAAAGCACTTAAGAATGATCGATGATTGCGGCTCTCTAATAAGAGCTCCAGAATGTTATTTCTCAGCGCAAGAACTTGATATGCCATTCTTTGCACAAAACATTCCCAATAGTGATCTCAATAAAGCCCTCATTGAAATGATTTTGGATGAGAATAAAATCACTTGGGTCGAAACCAAAGCCGTAACCAACATTGAAAACAAAACCGAAGAAGTCCTGATCACAACGCAAGAACAAAAAAAATATTCAACTGACTATTGCATCGGTGCTGATGGGCGAAACTCCATTTGTAGACAAGCAACATCCATTAAAACAAACAAATGGGATTATGACCAAACGGCCATTGCATGTGCTTTCACACATTCTGCACCCCATAAAGCCACATCAACCGAAATTCACAGAACCACAGGCCCCATGACGCTTATCCCCTTAGAAGAATATCGCTCAAGCCTAGTCTGGTCATTAACACCTAAAGAAGCATCGCGTATTACTGCGCTTAATGACGATGAATTCAGTAGCCTGCTATTTGAAAATTCACATGCTATCATAGGCGAAATCACATCGGTTGAGCCAAGGAAAGCATTTCCCATCACAGGCTTAAAATTAGACAAGTTTGCTGAAAACAGAATAGCTCTGGTCGGTGAAGCCGCTCATGTCATCCCTCCCATTGGCGCACAAGGCATGAATTTAGGCCTAAGAGATGCAGCTCATTTAGTGGACATCTTAAAAGAAACCTCATCAAACAAAGCTCAAATCTCTAACATTACTGATGAGTATAATAATTCACGAAAGACCGACATCTTTAGCCGAACTTTTGTCATCGATATGCTCAATAAATCTCTACTCTTAAATAATATCTCATTGCGCTCAATAAGAAGTGCGGGATTAACAATTCTTCGGAACTTTAAATCAATGCGTCAAATGATCATGCAACAAGGTCTCGGTGATGAAATGAGCTTACCTTCTTTGATGAAAAAAGAAGCATAACCACTCATATTTTTGGTTTTTTAGCCTTTTTAAGCTGTCTAAGACAAAGCCGTCGAAAGAAATCTTGACCAAAGCTCACCTTTTATGCTCTTAGCTTTCTAGTGCGTGTCGCGCAAAAGTGGATATCAGTCTTCTTCATATATACAACACTACCTAAAGAGGCCTCATAAATGACAATCTGGTTGCACATTCGTTATTGGGCCGAATATTGCCTACTGCGCGCTATCATTGGCATGATCCGTTTAATGCCGCTAGACACAGCTGTGAAATTTTCAGCCTATTGGTGGCGCAAATTAGCAGCCAAAGGCAGACGCCATAATAGAGCTCTCAGCAATCTAGCCATCGCCTTTCCAGAAAAATCAGAAGAAGAACGCGAAGCCATCGCTGTCGCCATGTGGGAAAATCTCGGCCGCGTAATGGCCGAAACCATGCAAATGGATCGTGTCTTAGCCAATCCAGACCGCATCGAAATTTCCAACCCAGAAATTTTAGATAGATATCAAGGCAAAATGGGCTCTGCAATTTGTGTCTCTATGCACTCCGGCAATTGGGAACTCGCTATGTGGCCCTTAGCAGCAAATGGCATGAAACCAGCGGCCGTTTACCGCCTGGTGAAAAACCCTCTTGTTGATCAATATTTAAGAGGCCAAAGAAAAGAACTTTACCCAGGCGGTCTCTTTGCCAAAGGTAAAGGAGCAAACAGCATTAATGCCGGGCAAAATACAGCGCGCCAAATTGGCTCATATGTTAGAAAAGGCGGCCGCCTAGGTTTCCTCGCTGATCAATGGGATCAAAGCGGTGTAGAAGTCCCCTTCTTTGGTGTTCCATCAAAATCTCCTCCCTTCCCTGCCATGTTAGCCCGCCGTATTGGCACTAGGTTATGGATTGGGCGCTGCGTAAGAATTGGAACACAATCTAATTTCCGTGTAGAAATGCATGAAATTAGAGTACCAAGAACAGACGATCGAGAAGCAGATATCAAAGAAATCGTGACCGAAATTCAAAGCACCTTTGAAGGATGGATCAGAGAATACCCAGAACAATTTATGTGGTCCAATAGACGCTGGTCTTAAAAACCTTCCACATACTCATTTCAAAGTTCCAAACAAGACTAAATTATAGGAAAGAAAAATGTCACAAACTAAAACTCCTCAAGGGTTTTACAAACCCTTAGCAATTGGTGCCCCAGAGCCTTACCGTCAATTGCCAATATCTCTTGAGAGAATGATTCACTTCATCCCTCCTCATATCGAGAAAATTAGAAGCAAAGTCGGTGACATGATTCCAAAAGTCGATGTCATTCTGGGTAACCTTGAAGATGCGATACCAGCAGACGAAAAAGAAAATGCAAGAGCTGGCTTCATTGAAATCGGCCTTAATAATGAATTTGGCAACACTGGCCTTTGGACCAGAGTAAACTGCCTAAACAGCCCATGGTTCCTTGATGATGTAACTGAAATCGTCTCTAAAATTGGCAATAAGCTAGATGTCATCATGCTACCAAAAGTGGAA